>JBDSLU010000446.1:0-6056 GCA_039916225.1 Vicinamibacteraceae bacterium | reverse complement strand
TGCGTCGTCAGGCTTGCGCCCATTGCGAACAATTCCCCACTGCTGCCTCCCGTAGGAGTCTGGGCCGTGTCTCAGTCCCAGTGTGGCCGTCCGCCCTCTCAGGCCGGCTACCGATCGTCGCCTTGGTGAGCCGTTACCTCACCAACTAGCTAATCGGACGCGGGCCCCTCTTCAAGCGCCAGGTCTTGCGATCCCCGGCTTTGATTTCCGCCTGTCCAAAAGCAGAATGTCATGCGGTATTAGCGTTCCTTTCGAAACGTTATCCCCCACTCGAAGGTAGGTCACCCACGCGTTACTCACCCGTTTGCCACTCAGTCACCCCTTGCGGGGTAACCGCGTTCGACTTGCATGTGTTAGGCACGCCGCCAGCGTTGATTCTGAGCCAGGATCAAACTCTCATGTTAGATGGTTTGCCTCACGCGCTGCGATAGTCGGCAACGCGATCGGACAGCACTAACACAAGGCCTGTAATGGCTCTTGCGTTGTCCCCGATGCCCACGCCTTCGATGTGCTGAAGGCGCCGACACCAGGCTTTATTGTCAAGTTTGGATGACTGGCCTCGGCCGACCACCCCGCGCTGATGTTACGAGCGCGAAGCCATCGAACCAGACCGCCACCCGCTGATACTCGACGGGCTTGCTGTCACGTTCTATCTAGTTTTCAAAGAACCGGTCTTGCTGTCCACCCGTCTCTGGCCTCTCGGCCGTCACCAGGCGAACCTTTCAAACTTACCAACCCGTCTCTCTCGTGTCAAGCCTTAATTTCAGCTTCCCAGAGATTTTCGAGCCGGCCCACCGCAACCGTTCGTCGTGCGTCGCGATATCCACACCCAGGACTTCGCTGCCCTGGTGGGCGTCGCGTCACCAGCCATGCCCCCCGCCTTTTCAGAAGCGGGCGCGGCACGGAGCCTGGCGATTTCTCGAACTGGAAGGTCGGGATGCGCGCCGTCTGCTTTCGACGTGGGCCGCCGTTGGCTGCCCTTGCGCGCCCGTCACCTTGCGGCGAGCCCGACGAATATACGGCCCTGTGTCGGTCGTGTCAACAGGGAATCGCTAAAAATCTTCAAGGCGCCCGGCCGCAACCTGTAAGTTGTTGACCAGACCGTAGTTGCCTCTGATGTCCTGAGGCCCGGACGCCCTGACGGGAGGCCGGCCCAGGGCCGGCCCCGCGGAGGCGAACGCTACGAGACTTTCTTCAGCGCCGTGATCGTGAGTTCCTTGGCGCCATCCTTCTCGGCCACTTCACCGGTCGCTTCGACCGGCATGGCGAAGAGGTCGATCAGCTTCGCGTTCTTGTTCTCGGTGTAGGCCCCGACGATGGTGTAGACCTGGCCGTCGGGAGTCACGAAGGCCAGCTTGTTGCCCTTCTTGGCGCAGGTCAGGCCGCAATCCTTGTGCTTTTCGCCGACGTTGCCCTTGTCCTTGGTATAGCAGGTCTGGTCGACGACTTCGCCCTTGAGCGTCATCGCGTGATGATCGGCGGCCAGCGGAACGACCGCGGCCACGAACGCCGCACAGGCGGCCAGGTGCACGAACCGGTTCGAAATGCTTCGCATGAAGACGAGCTCCTTCTGACGGATTTTCGGGAAGGGCCCAATACTAGGCAGGGGAAGGCCCTGAGTCAAGGAGCCGTCCAGCCAGCTCGACGCTAGCCCGGGACGCGCGAAACCGCTATCGGAGGACCAGCTTGACGAACTGGCGGGCACCGACCTGGAGCAGATACGCACCTGTGCCTGGCACCTTCCACCCAAAGTCGGAGACCTTCGCGCCGTCGATCTTGACGCCGCCCTGCTTGATCTTGCGTGTCGCCTCGCTGCCCGATTCGGCGAGGCCGCACTTCGCCAGGATGCGGTTGAGGCTGTCCGCCGCGTAGACGGTGTTGGAGGTGTCGCCTTCGGGCGCGGCTCCTGCCTGTACCTCGACCTCACGGACGGCGTCCGGGGCTTCCTTCTTCACGAAAATGCGCTCGAACTCGGCTTCCGAGCCCGACGCGGCATCGGCCGAGTGGAAGTCGGTGACGATGGCCTTGGCGAGGTCGACCTTGGCGCGTCGAGGATGCACCGCGCCGCTACCGACCGACGCTTTCAGCGCCGCGATCTCCGCCGGCGTTCGATCGGTCAGGAGGTCGTAGTAGGTCCACATCAGCTCGTCGGACACCGACATGAGCTTGCCGAACATGACTCCCGGCGTCTCGGTCACGCCCACGTAGTTACCGAGGCTTTTCGACATCTTCTCGACGCCGTCGAGACCGACCAGGAGCGGCACCGTCATCACGACCTGCGGCGCCAGCTCGAAGGCCGGCATGATGTCGCGGCCGACGTTCAGGTTGAAGAGCTGATCCGTGCCCCCCATCTCGACGTCCGCCTTCAGAAATACGGAGTCGTAGGCCTGCACCAGGGAATAGAGGAATTCGTGCAGGGCGATCGGCTGGCCGGCGTCATACCGCTGGCGGAAATCGCGCCGCTCGAGCATCTGCGCGACGTTGTAGCGCGAGGCGAGCCGGATCCAGTCGTGGCTCGACATGGGACCGAACCAGCGGCTGTTGAAGTCGACGACGGTCTTCTCCGGGTCGAGGATCTTGAAGACCTGCTGTTTGTAGGTCTCGGCGTTGGCCTCGATCGCCTCCCGGGTCAGCGGGGGCCGGGTCTTCGAGCGTCCGGTCGGGTCGCCGATCTGGCCGGTGAAGTCGCCGATCAGGAACACCACCCGATGGCCGAGGTCCTGGAAGTGCTTCATCTTCCGGATCAGCACGGTGTGGCCCAGGTGCAGGTCGGGCGCGGTCGGGTCGAACCCGACCTTCACGGTGAGCGGCGTCCCGGTCTTCGCCGCGCGCTCCAGCTTGCCGCGCAGGTCTTCGCGGCGGACCACGTCCACGCACCCTTTGGTGAGGTAGGCCAGTTGCTCGTCGAGGGTCATCGGCGGCCAGTATATTGCCCGCAGCGGGCGGCAGCGGCCGGCCCGCGGACAGCTCACTGATGCGGATCTTCCTCGGCCTCGATCTCCGGGACGCGCTCGGACCGGCGGCGCACGGATGGGGACGCGCCGTGGCCACGGCGATCGGCCCTGGCGACGCCGCCGCGCTGTCGTGGGTGCCGGCGCAGCGCATCCACGTCACGCTGCACTTTTTCGGAGACCTCGAGCAGGAGGCAGTGGCCGGACTGTCGGCCGTGCTCGGCGACGCCGTGCCCGAGGCGCCATTCGATCTCGAGCTGGGTGGCGGTGGCACGTTCCCAGCGACCGAGCGTCCGCGCGTGCTCTGGCTCGGCCTCGGTGCCGGCGCCGACGCCGTCACACGGCTGCATGAGTGGCTGGCGCCGCGCACAGCCGGCATTGGTGAACCCGATCGCCACGCCGCATTCTCGCCGCACGTGACGATCGCCCGCCTCCGCCGCGACGCCGGGCCCGGGCTGGGGCGGGAACTGCGGGAAGCCGTGACGCGGACGCCTGTGCCAGCCGGCTGCGCCCGCGTCGACGCCATCACGATCTTCGAGAGCGTGGCGTCCGCGCAGGGCCCGACCTACCTGCCCCTCGCGCGCCTGCCGCTCATCGCGCCGATCGGTCCAGCGGCCCGCCCCTGATCCCAAGGCCTCGACGGCGAGCGCGCGATTAGACAGGGACGACGCGGCGGCCGTCGATGCGCCAGCCGCCGGCCAGTACTCTGGCGATGGCCGCCGGATAGATGCGGTGCTCCTCGACGAGGATGCGAGCAGAGAGGCTGTCCTCGGTGTCGTCGTCCTCGACCGGCACGGCCACCTGCATGACGATCGGGCCGGCATCGAGCTCGGCGGTCACGAAATGCACCGTCGCGCCCGACATCTTGACGCCATGGGTCCAGGCCTGGTGCTGCGAATCGAGGCCTGGAAACGCCGGCAGCAGCGACGGGTGGACGTTGAGGATGGCGTTGGGGAACGCCGCGACGAACGCCGGCGTGATCAGACGCATGTAGCCGGCGAGGCAGACCAGGTCGACCGCGTGCGCGCGGAGCACCTCGACGATCGCCGCGTCGGACGCGTCGCGAGAACCGTGCTCCTTGGCCGAGACGACCGCCGTGGGGATGCCGGCGGCGGCCGCGCGCTCCAATCCCGGGGCGGCGGCGCGGTTCGAGATGACGACGGCGATGGTGGCGTCGAGCCGGCCGGCGGCGATCGCCTCGCCGATCGCCAGCATGTTGCTGCCGCGACCCGAGATCAGGATGCCGAGACGGCGTGGTTCGGGCACGATGAGCGACCTAATCGAGATAGCGGACAGTGCCGTCGCCGGCCACGATCCGGCCGACGACGCTGCCCGCGTGTTCGCCGGCGGCGCGAAGCGCGTCGAGCAGCCGATCGACGTCGCCGGGCGCGACCACGACGAGCAGGCCCATGCCCATGTTGAAGGTCCGCCAGGCGTCCTCGCGTGGCACGCCGCCGGCGCCGACGAGCCAGGCGAAGAGCGGCGGCACCGTCCAGCTCCGTCGATCGATCTCGGCGCTCGTGCCTTCGGGCAGGACGCGCGGCAGGTTGTCGGTCACGCCGCCGCCGGTGATGTGCGCCAACCCTTTGAGGAGCCCGGTTCCAAGGAGCGGCCGAATCACGGGAAGGTATGACCGGTGCGGCCGGAGCAGCGCCTCGCCGGCCGTCGCGCCGAGCTCGGCCACCGGCGACGAGACACGCAGGCCGAGATGCTCGAAGACGATCTTTCGCGCCAGCGAATAGCCGTTGGTGTGCAGGCCGCTCGAGGGCAGCGCGACGATGGCGTCACCCGCCGTGATGCCCTTGCCGTCGATCAGGCGGTCGCGGCGAACGGCGCCGACGATGAAGCCGGCCAGGTCGTACTCGCCCGCCTGGTAGAAGCCGGGCATCTCTGCGGTCTCGCCGCCGAGCAGGGCGCACCCATTGGCGCGGCAGGCGCGGGCCATGCCGCCGACGATCGCCACGGCGACGTCGGGCGAGAGCTTGCCGGTGGCCAGGTAGTCGAGGAAGAACAGCGGCTCGGCGCCCTGGACGAGGATGTCGTTGACGCAGTGGTTGACGAGATCCTCGCCGACCGTATCGTGGACGCCGCTCTCGAAGGCGACCTTCAGCTTGGTGCCGACGCCGTCGGCGCTGGCGACCAGCACCGCATCGGGCGCGCCCACCGAGGCCAGGCTGAACACGCCGCCGAAGCTGCCAATCTCGGACAGCACCCCGGGCGTGAACGTGCCCTTGGCCAGCGACTTGATGCGCCGCACGACTTCGTTGCCGGCGTCGATATCGACGCCGCTCGATTGGTAGTCCATCTCGTGTCCTGCCAGCCCCTGTTCTGGTCCTGCGTTCAGAAATCCAGCGCCGTCATCACCCGCTGGATGCGGGTCCGCGCCGGCGAGCCGGCGGCGGCCTGCCAGTAGAGGGCGCGAAGCCGCGCGTAGAAGCGCTCTTCGGCGAAATCCTCGGACAGCATGTCGAAGCCGTCGCGGACGAGCAGCAGCGCCGCCTTCGGATCGGAGGCGCGATCGAGCGCCGCGATCACGCCGGGCGGATCGCCGACGGCGGCCGCGGCCACCGCCAGGGCGATGGGCGCCCGCACCGGATCGACCGACGGATCACCGATGGTCATCAGCGTGTCCCAGGCGGTGACGCGGCCGCTGCGGGCCAGCACGCCGAGCGCGTCGGCGGACGACCGCGCCAGTTCCTGGTGGCCCATGTTCCTGGTGGTGAAGGTCAGCGTCTCGGCCAGGAAGCGCTCGTGTGAGTCGCAATTGCGACCGAGCAGGCAGATGGCGGCGGCGAGCGCCGGCTGCCGGGCCCGGGGCGCCTTGCCCTGCTGCGCGATGACGACCTCCAGGCCCTTCGGGTCGCCGATACGGGCCAGGGCGACGACGGCGTCGTCCTGGAGCGGTCCATCGAGCGCCGCGACCACCGAGAGGGCGGATACCGCGTAGGTGGCCTTGTGCAGGCCAAGTGCCTCGATGACGGCGCTGCGGAAGACGTCCTCGCCGCGGGTCACGTCGCGGAGTAGCGCGGCGCGGACCGCGGCGTCGTTGCCAAGAGCGGCCAGGGCGCGCACCAGCGACGGCCGCACGAACTCCGACACCTCGGT
>JBDSLU010000445.1:0-4253 GCA_039916225.1 Vicinamibacteraceae bacterium | reverse complement strand
GGCCGCACCGCGCCGTCCGCCTGCTTGGTCCGCGCCTGGCGCGTCATGACGTCGCCGCGCGACCAGACCTGCACCAGGAAGGCGCGGCCCGTGGCGATGGCCAGCAGTGCCACGACCGCCAGGCCGACGCGCGAGACCGGCCGCTGGAACGGCTTGTCATCGGCGGGCGGCGCCTGACGCGACGCCGCGAGCAGCAGCCCGACGACCGCGAGGTTCGAGATCATCGACGATCGGCCCAGGCTGAGGAACGGCGTGACGACGCCGGACAGCGGCAGCAGGCCGAGCAGGCCGCCGACGATCAACAGCAACTGCGCGGCCAGCGACGTGACCAGGCCGACGACGAGCAGCGCGACGTACGGCTGATCGGTGCGGCGGGCGACCCGCAGCGCCCGGACGACCAGCGTCGCGAACAGCGCCAGCGCCAGCACGACGCCGGCGAAGCCGAGGATCTCGCCGAGGCTGGCGAGCACCAGATCGTTCTCGCCGGTGGGGATGTAGCGCGGGCTGGTCTCGGACAGACCGCCACCGAACAGGCCGCCCGAGGCCAGGCCCCACAGCGCGTGCGCGACCTGGTCGCCGCCGCTGACGCCGTTGTCCCACGGCGATTTCCACATGTCGATGCGCTTGACGACCGTCGACGGGTAACCGAAGGTGTAGGCCGCCGTGAACGCACCGACCAGCGTCGCCAGGCCGAGGGCGGCGAGGCCCCAGCGGTCGCGGGCCACGCTGTAGGTCACCAGGAAGGTGCAGGCGAGGACGAGGGCCGGGCCGAGGTCGCGCTGGAAGAAGAAGAACAGCAGCACCAGCGCCATGCCGATGGCGACAGGAATCACGTCGGCGACGCGCGGCAGCTTGAACCGCTTCAGGATGGCGTGCTGGCGGACCAGCGGGTCGGCCAGTTCCCGCAGCCATTCCCACCGGCGGGCGAAGTAGCCGGCGAGGAACAGGGCGATGAGCGGGCGGATCGCCTCGACTGGCTGCACCCCGAACAGGTTCACCTTGACGCCGCTGCGACCGGGGCCGGAGCCGAAGACGAGCAGCAGCCCGGAGAGGGCGAGCGCGCCGATCAGGAACACGAAGGCGAAGCGGTGCAGCTCGAGCCGGGCGAAGTCGATCAGGCTGGCCACGATCAGCGCCAGGCAGCCGAGGCCCACACCGATCGCGAACGGCTCGAAGAGCAGCCGCTCGCGCCAGGGGTCGTTGACGCTCGCCATGGTCAGCAGGCCGAGGCCACACAACGCCGCGGCGATCGGCAGCAGCCACGGATCGCCGATGGCGCCGCGGAACCGGCGCACCACGTGCGCGACCAGGAAGCCGGCGGTCACGATCGCGGCGGAGCGAGCCAGCGCCAGCGTGAAGCCGAGCCACGTGCGCACGACGTCGGCATCAGCGGTCTCGCCGGGCGCGCTGATGTAGTGGCCGGCGGCGACGCGGCCGACTGCGAAGAGGAACGCGGCGAGCACTGCCGCCAACGCGGCTAATTCCAAGTTGGCGCGGCGCGTGTCGCCATGCCGGACTCCGCGGGCAGCTCGGCTGGCCGGTGTCGAGATGCGGCTGGAGGCGCCTGTCACGGCTTGGACGCCTGGGACGCGTCGGCGTCGTGCGACTCCGGACCCTTGCGCGAGGCCCGAATCGCGAGGTTCAGCAGATCGAGGCCCAGTCCCTTCATCGAGAATTCGTCGAGGGTCTCGAGGCGCGTCTCGATGCGATCGACCGATCGCTGCGCCAGCACGCCGCCGCGCGCCGCGGCCGATAAACCCTCGGCCTTGTCGTACCAGTCGATCGCCTTCTTCTGCAGGTCGCGCGCCTTGGTCAGGCACTCCTTGACCCGATCGTTGGTGCGCTGGTCGTCGCAGCCCTTCTCCATCGCGTCGGCGCGATTGCGCGTCGCCTCGCCGATCAGGAAGTAGTCGCGGGCGCCCGGCGTCCAGCCGCGGCGGGCCGCTTCGTTCAGATCCTCCTGCGCCTTGTCGGGGTCGCTGCGGGCGCCGGAGTGCAGGCGGAGCAGGCCGAGCCAGGCATCGGGGTTGGCGCGGGTGAGCCGCGAGGCTTCACGGAACTGGCTGTCGGCCTCGTTCAGGAGGCGGTTGCCGCGATCGGAATCCTTCCCGCGGATCGCGGCGTCGCCGTCGATGCGCTTCACGTGCGCGTCGCACAGCAAGTAGCGCGCCCGCAGCGATTCGTCGGCGCCAATCTCGAGCGCCATGGCCGACCAGGAGCGGGCCTGTCGCCACTGATTCTGTCGGACAGTCGGCTCAGGCTGACGGAAGTCGACAATCACGCGATCGACGTGCAGCGTCAGCGCTTCGCGCAGCGGCTGGCGGGCCGGCCACGTGCCCCAACCGAGCGAACTGCGTTCGGCCAACGAGCTGTAGGTCGCGACCATCTCGTCGAGCGCTTCGGGCTCGGCGGCGTGGACCTTGCGGCCGAGCAAATCCGACTCGCTCCACACGCGCATCTCGCCGCCGACCTTCCACGTGCCCCAGACCAGGAACCACAGTGCCGCCGCCCCGAGGAAGCGGGCGAAGCGCCAGCGGCGGCGCGCGCCGCCAACGGTCGCTACGGCGTGGGTGCCCGAGGTGGGCCCGGTCGGTGCGGTCGGCCCGGACGGGACCGGAATCGGCGGTGGATGGCTCCATGACGGGGCGGGGATCGGCGGCAGCGGCGGGTCGGCGACCGCGACCTGCGGCTGCGTCCGGCGCGTCTCGCCGCCGGTGTGAGTCGCGCGAGCGCCGCTCGCGACGCCATTCGGCACCGCCGGCGTGTAGCCGGAGATCGGCGGCACCATCGGCCCCGGCACGAGCGGCGGCACGCCCAGGATCGGCGGCAGGGGACGCGCGCCGGAGATCGGACTCGTCGGCGCGTGACCGACGCCCGCCTCGGTGCGCCGCGTCGGGTTGATGTCGGGCGGCAGCGCGGGGACGTCGGCGCCGACCGGCGACGTGCGGCGCGTCGTCTCGCGCCAGCGCGCCAGCGTGTCGCGGGCTTCGGCGGCCGAGGTCAGCCGCATCGTCACGTCGCGCGCCAGCAGGCGATGGACCAGCGCCACGAGATCGCCCGGGCAGTCGGACGGCAAGGCCGGTGGCCCACTGTCGATCTGCCGGAGCACGTCGCGCTCGCCGCCCTGGAAGGGCGGCGCCCCGGCGAGCAGCTCGCACAGCACGACGCCGAGCGACCAACAGTCGCTCATCGTGCTGACGTGGCCGTCGATCAGGCGCTCGGGCGACATGTAGGGCGCGCTGCCGAAGACGTTGCGCGTCTCGCCGGCGGCGGCCCGGATGCCCTTGGCGACGCCGAAGTCGAGGACGCGCACCCGCGCCGCCAGCGTCGGGGTGTCGTGGGCGCAGGCCTCGGCGGCGACGCAGACGCGGATGTTGCGCGGCTTGAGATCGCCGTGGACGATGCCGTGGTAGGTCTCGCCATCGACGACGGCGACGAACTTGTGCGCGCGATCGAGCACGTCGGCCAGCGCCGTCGACACCTCGACCGCGTCGTTCGGGGTGAAGCGGCCGCGTGCGCGCAGGACGGTCGAGAGGTCCTCGCCGTCGATGTACTCCATCTCGATCAACAGCTCGTGCGTGCCGTCGCGGATGTCGAGGACGCCGGGGACGCGCGTGTCGACGGCGTGGAACTGGCGCTGCAACTCGGCCCCGCGGCGCTCGGCCCAGGCCACGTCCTCGCTGGCCAGGCCCACCGACTTGACGGCGACGACCCGCCCGTCGCGCCGGCGCGTGGCGCGATAGACGCGGCTCATGCCGCCGCCGAGGAGCTCCGGATCGCGATAGCCGTCGAGCGCGTCCACGATCACTCTCGTCCTGATCCCGGCCGCGGCCGCGCCGGGGGTGCCGGCCGGGCCGGTACTGGTCGGGCCGGTGCGACGGCCGGCGTCGACCCGGGTACCGGCGACAGCACGTTGCGCTGCGCCAGGGTCGGCAGCGCCGCCGTCGGCCAGCCCTGGACCGCCTCGCCGCCGTTGCCGCCGATACCGTTGCCCTCGAGCACGGGTGCCGCGCCCGGCTCGACCACGACGCCCGCGCGCCGCTGCGGGCCATGGCCGTTGTGGATGATGACGTTGCGTTCCAGGCGCGGTTCCGCCCGCGTCCGGATCATCACGCCACTGCCTTCGTTGTCGCGAATCAGGCTGTTGCTCAGGGTGACCCTGGCGCCGGCCCGCAAATCCACCGCGGCCTCGCGGGCGCCGGTGATCTCGAGGCCATCGACCTCGACCGTTGCCGATTCGGCCAGCAGGCCGA
>JBDSLU010000444.1:0-3063 GCA_039916225.1 Vicinamibacteraceae bacterium | reverse complement strand
CGGCGCAAAGCAGTCGCGATGTCATGTGGGCCTCGAGGGGTGTTGGCCGGCCCGCAGGCCGGCTGAGAGTGCGAGTATCACACGACCGGCGACGGGCCAGAATCGAGGCGTGATTGCTCGGGGCGGGTGTCAGCGCGGCACGATCCACGTGCCGGCGAGGCGATCCTGCAGGCCGCGCGACGGCCGCGCGATGGCGACGATCGCGCCAGCGAGCATGATGGCCAACGCCACGCCGAGCCCGATCATCAGGCCCCACAATCCGACGGCCAGGCCGCCGAGCGCCGTCGACAGCAACAACCCCACCAGGATCGGCGACCAGGCGATGGCGGCGCGCGCGAGCACCCGCCACCGGGTGGCGCGACGACCGTCCCCGGTCACCAGCTCGAAGCCGAGGCTCCGCAGGACCACACCGCGCGTGGTGACCGCGGTGACCAGCCCGAACAGCGCAACCACCATCAGTGACGCGAAGAAGCCGAGCAGGACCACCACACCGATCGGCGGCGTCTCGGTGTTCGTGCTGTCGTGGAACAGCTTGCGGACCGCCGGCCGTGCCGCCGCTGCCCGGACGGCGTCTTCGTCGTCGTGGCGCTGCGCGATGGCATCGGCCAAGGCCTGATGGGCCGGGGTCAGCATCATGAACTGTTCCGGCTTGTAGAGGGCCCGGTCGAGCAGGGTCGCGCGGTAGCGGGCCGCCAGCACGATCTGGGCGGCCTCCCGATCGGCGGGTGCCAACGCATGGCGGCCCGGCCGGTCGAGCGCGCGCAAGACGACCCCCACCGTGCGCCTTTCCGGCGAGGTGCTGCGCGCGGTGATCAGGAAAATCGCCAGTCCGGCGAGCATCATCCCCCCGACCAGGACGGGGAAGACGACTACGCCGGCGATCGACAGGCCGCGCCAGCCGCGGGTGATCGTGGCCCGGCCGCGAAGGAGGCCGTCCGCCGCTTGCGCCACTTCCGACAGCGAGGCCGGCGGCGCGGTGGCCAGACCGTCGACAAAGCGCTCCGCCGCTTCCGGCCAGGGCTGCCGCTGGCCGCCGCGCGCGAGGCGGGCCACCGCCATCAGCAGCGCGACGGCCTCGGTCAGCCGGGGGCCGCTGGGGGTGGGATCCCCGGTCGGATCGTCGAGGAGCTTGGCCCGGCCCGAGTCGAGGATCCAGACGCGATCGAGCTCGAGCGGCGCCCGATCGTCGGGCCGCTGCGCCGCGAGCTCGTGCGCGACGTCGGCGATCCACCGGCGCGCCTCGGACCACGAGCGACGGGTGCGGCACGCCTCCGCGATCGGCACGCCGGCGACGCCCTCGTAGACGTCCCACGCCTCCGCCGCCGTGCGCCGCCCGGCCAGCCATCGCAGGCGTGTCGGCCGCGCCAGCGCCGCCCGCGTCGCGCTCAGCGCCGGCGTGCCGACCGGCAGGTCGCGGATCCACACCCGCCGGCGCAGGCGATGGTCCATGCCGGGCCGCCAGCCGGGTCGCCCGTCGATGCCCCCCTCCAGCACGGTGAACGGCCCGCGCGCGCCGATGGCCGGCCGATCGATGACGGCCGGCGCGGCCACGACGGCGAGGCGATCCGTGGCAGTCGCCGTGCCACGCTCGACGACGCGACAGCCGGTGGCGAGATCGTACAGGGCGGCATAGCCGTTGCCGCGTCGCGCCCGGCAGAAGAGGCCGGCGAGCGTCACTATCTCGGCACCAATCGTAAAGGCGCTGATGCCGTTGGCATCTGCCACAGCTGACGGGATGCCGGGGCCCCAGATGACGAGCATGGCCAGGCCTTGCAGCAGGCTCGGCGCGGCGAAGAGCAGCGTCCGCGCCAACACCACGGCTGGTCGCGGCGGGCGTCCCGCGCGATCGACCAGCGTGAGGCCGAGGAGTGCCTTGCCCGGCGTCCTCGCCCACAACGCCTCCGCGCCGCCGTAGTAAAGCAGGAGCAGCATGTGCGACCCGGCCATGGTCAGCACCACCACCCGCCAGTCCGGGTTCGCCATCGACGACAGCGTGAACGGCATCGTGACTCCGAGCACCAGGATCCCCAGCACCATGGCGTCGACAAGGCCGGCAACGAAGCGGCGCCCCAGCGTCGCCGGCGTCGGCGAGACCGAGCTGTAGGGCTCGAGCGCCGCCGCCAGCGCTGCGTAGGTCGCGTAGCGATCGGCGGGCTTCTTGGCGAGGCAGCGCAGGATGACGCGGCTCAGGCCGGTCGGCACGGCCGCGGCGAGACGGTGCGGAGCTGCCGGCGTGTCGTTGGCCACCGCCATCAGCAGCGACATCAAATCCGGCGCGGCGAATGGCCGCCGGCCGGTGACGAGCTCGTAGAGCGTGGCGCCGAGGCTGTAGATGTCGGTGCGCGTATCGAGCGTCGCGCCGCGGAGCTGTTCCGGCGACGCGTAGGTCGGCGTGGCCGCCAGCTGGTTGCGCGTCGAGAGCGCGGTCTCCTCGGCCGGCCGCACCGATCGGGAGATGCCGAAATCGCCGATCTTCACCACACCGTCGGCGTCGATGAAGCAGTTGGACGGCTTGACGTCGCGGTGCAGGATACCGGCATCGGCGGCGGCCTGCAGGCCAGCCACCAGTTGCAGCGTCATGTCGACGGCGGTCGCAGGGGCGAGCGCTCCGCCGGACGTCAGGCGATCGGCGAGGGTGCCCTGCATCAGCTCCATCGCGATGGCCGGGATGCCGTCGATCTCGGCGGCGTTGAACACGAACACGCAGTGCTCGTGATCGATCGAGGCGGCGAGGCGGCCTTCGCGTTGGAAGCGCTCCCGCTCGCGCTCGTCGCCGAAGCGCTGCTCGAGGACCTTGAGCGCCACGTGGCGCCCGCTCTCGATCTCCTCCGCCTCGTAGACGACGCCCATGCCACCGCGGCCGAGCACGCGCCGGACGCGGTAGCCGCCGAAGGCCGCGTCGGGTGCCAGCGCCGCCGCCGATCGCTGACGCGGACCGGGCCCGGACGAGGGCGACGACGTCGTCGTGTCGAGCGCGTCCAGGCCCTGCTCGAGGAAGCCGGCGGCGTCCGCCGCCTCGTGATCGCGGAGCAGCTGGGCGACGTCGTCGGCCAGCTGGGGATC
>JBDSLU010000443.1:0-17676 GCA_039916225.1 Vicinamibacteraceae bacterium | reverse complement strand
TCGCGGCGGACCCGGGCCGTCACTGCGACCAGGGCGCTGGCACCGCGGGCCAGCAGGCGCTCCGCGGCAACGACCAGGCGGGTCTTCACCGGCGAGAAATACGCGTCGAAGACGTGCCATGGTAGGTGTGCACGACGACCGGCACGCGGCAGACGGTCGCCGCCATCCGCCCGAGGGCGCCGGCTTTGGACGTGTGGGTGTGCACGACGTGAGGACGAAACGTCCGCATCAGGCGGACCAGCGACCAGAACGCCGCCCAGTCACGCCACCCTTCGAGCTCGCGCCCGAGCGCCGGCACCGAGACGAAGCGTTGCGGGACGGCGCCATGCAACGTCAGGTAGTCGCCCTCGGCGTCGCCGACGCGCCCGGCGACCAGGCGCGAGTCGTAGCGCGCCGGGTCGAGGCGGTCGTTCAGCAGCAGCGCGTGCAGGGCCGGCCCGCCGACGTTCAAGCGCGAAATGATGCGGAGGACTCGGACGCGCGGCTGGGCGGCGTCTTCGGCGGGCACGGTCACGGCCGCTGAGTCTATCGCGTCCACCCCGGCTACGGCCGCGCTAAGCCCCGGTCGGTCCCGCCACCCCAGCCGCAAGATTCCCGGCCGCGGCTGAGTGCAGTCGCAGGAAAAAAGTGTCGATAGCGCATCAGGGGATCCCTGCGTGCGCCGACTGATTCTTGCCGCCTTCTCAGCCGTCCTGCTCGCCGCTCATGGGGCGGCAGGCGTGGGCGCGCAAGGGGTGGCGGACGGCGACGCCGACACGCTGCCGGACACGTGGGAAGTCGCCTACGGCCTGGATCCCCAGTCGGCGGCGTCGCCGAACGGCGCGACCGATGATCCCGACGGCGACGGCGCCAGCAATCGCGCCGAATTCCTCGCCGGCACGCACCCGCGCGGGCGCTTCTCGCGCCGCCTGGCGGAAGGCGTGTCCAACTCGTTCTTCACCTGGCAGCTGGCCCTCGCCAACCCCAACGCGACCGCCGCGCACGTGCTGGTCACCGCCCTGCTCTCCGATGGCACCGTCCGCCACCTGCCGCTGACGATCGGGGCGCGGGCCCGCCACACGATGGTGGCCGCCGACCTCGGCATCAGCGGCGCCGAGTTCGGCGTCGAGATCGAGTCGGATGTCGCCGTCGGCGCCGATCGCGTCATGACGTGGAACGGCATCGGCAGCCACGCCGAATCGTCGGTCGCCGCGCCGGGCCGGCAGTGGTTCCTCGCCGAAGGCGCCACGGGCGGGCCGTTCAACCTGTTCTATCTGCTGCAGAACCCGGGCAGTCGTCCGGCCACGGTCACCGTCCGCTACCTGCGGCCGCCACCCGACGCGCCCATCTCCATCGACTACACGGTCGCGCCGCGCAGCCGATCGACGATCTGGGTCAACGCCATCTCCGGCCTCGGCGGTGGCGACGTCTCGGCGGCGATCACGTCGAACGAGGACATCGCCGTCGAGCGCGCGATGTACCTGGACGGCGCCGGCACGGCGTTCCTGGCCGGGCACGCCGCATCGGCGGTCGCCGCGCCGGCCCTCAGCTGGTTCCTCGCCGAGGGCGCCACCGGCGGCTTCTTCGACGAGTACATCCTGCTCGCCAACCCGTCGACCGCACCGGCGCTCGTCCAGATCGATTACCTGCTGCCGGACGGCACGGTGTTGCCGATGGCCTACGACCTGGCGCCGGAGAGCCGCCGCACCATCCGCGTCGACGAGGTCCATCCGTGGCTGGCCAACGCCGCGGTGTCGGCCCGCATCCACAGCCTGAACGGCGTGCCGTTCATCGCCGAGCGGTCGATGTGGTGGGCCGACGGCGGCTGGTTCGAGGCGCACAACTCACCCGGCGCGACCGAGACCGGCACGCGCTGGCTCGTCTCGGCCGGTGAGGTCGGCGGACCGCAGCAGTACGCGACCTACGTGCTGCTCGCCAACACCTCGGCCTTCGCCGGCCAGGCCCGCGTCACCGTGCTGCTCGAGGGTGGCGGCACGCGCGAGCGGACGTTCGCCCTCGCCCCGAACAGCCGTTTCAACGTCGACGCCGGCGCGCTCTTCCCCGACACCGTCGGCCGCCGCTTCGGGACGCTGGTCGAGAGCCTCGGGCCCGACGCCGCCGAGCTCGTCGTCGAGTGGTCGATCTACGGCACGCCGGGCGCGCGGCCGTGGGAGCTGGGCGCCAACGCGCTGGCGATGAACCTGTCGGCGCCGCTGCACACGCTCACCGATCGCGCCATCGTCCGCGGCAGCGGCACGACGACCATCGAGACGTTCCGCGTGATCGCCGGATCGACGCGCCCCACCTTCTCGGTGACGACCTCGGCGCCGAGCATCGCGACGGTGACGATCGATGCGGCCACCGGGACACTGCGGCTGACGCCGGGCAGCGGCACCGGGTCGACGACGGTCACCGTCACCGCCCGCGTCGGCGGCCAGCCGGACGTCGTCGAGACGTTCGTGCTCACCGTCGCGCCCGGGCGGGCCATCACCTTCGCCGCCCCGGTCGTCCTCGGCGGTGCCCTCTTCCCCGCCTTCGCCGACATGAACAACGACGGCCGGCTCGAGCTGGTCGGCACGCTCAACACCGGCAGCGCGCTCGTGCCGCAGAACCTGCGCGCCATCGGGCTCGGGGCGATCGTCGACTTCTTCCCGGGCGACAACCGCGAGAACCACCCGGTCGACGTCAACAACGACGGCCGCCTCGACATCGTCACCTGGACCTACCTGCCCGTCACCGACCCGCGCAGCGTCGGGCGCCTGTTCATCCAGCAGGCCAACGGCACCTTCGTCGAAGACGCGGCGTTCGCCGCCCTGGGCGTCACCGGCTACGGGCACAACATCGTCTCGGCCGATCTCGACAGCGACGGCGACGTCGACCTGTTCATGGTCGAGTACACGCACAACCACCCGCGCGAGCAGTTCTATCTGCTGCTCAACGACGGACAGGGCCACTTCACCGACGTCGCCGACGCCGCCGGCGTCGCCAACCGGGGCTGGCCGGCCGAGAACAAGAGTGAGGGTGCGCAAGCCGTCGACTTCGACGGCGACGGCGATCTCGATCTCTACGCCGCCAGTCATTTCTATTTCAACCAGGGCGTCACCGGCGGCGTCCCGCGCTTCGTCGACCGGCGGGCCGAGCTCGGCCTGCCGCTGCGCTTCGACGAGGGGCTGCGCTTCCTCGACGCCGACAACGACGGCCGGCTCGATCTGCTGCTGCAGCATCCAAGCGAAGGGCCGCAGCTGTGGCGCTTCACCGGCGCGGCCTTCGTGCTGGTCCCGCTGCCGGCCGACGTTTACGCGCGGAGTTATGGCGTCAACGCCTGCGATCTGAACGGCGACGGCTTCGAGGATCTGATCCTGTCTCCCGGCGACACGACCCGGACGCGCATCCTGCTCAACACCGGCGGCCTGACGTTCACCGACAATCCCTTGACGACCCTGGACGGTTTGGGCGGCGACGTGATGGCCTGCGGCGACTACGACAACGACGGCCGCGTCGACATCGGCCGCCGCGCCGGCGGTTCGCTCGAAATCGTCCGCAACACGACCTCGCACAGCGGCCTGTCCCGGGTGACGCTCGACATCGTCGATGCCGCCGGCGCCCGCACGCAGTACGGACGCGTCGCCCAGGTGCGGCCGCGGCAGGCGCCTGGTGTCGTCTACACGCGCGTCGTCGACGGCGGCTCGGGCTTCCTCGCCCAGAATCAGTACGAGCTGATCGTCGGCACGCCCTACACGGGCCAGTTCGACGTCACCGTCCGGTTCGCCGGCGCGACGCGCACCTTCGTCGTGACGGCGGGCCAGCGGGTCCGCCTGTTCGCCGACGGACGGCAGCAGACTTACTGATCTGGCGCGAGCGCGCGGGCTGAATCGGCCGCGAGCGGGCGGCGTCTGCGTCCGCTCAGGCGACGAACGAGCCCGCGCTGATAGCATCGGCCGCGATGCCGAAGGTGGTGCACGTCGTCGGGGCCCGGCCGAACTTCATCAAGGCCGCGCCGGTCATGGCCGCCCTCGAGCGCGGTGGCGGCATCACGCAGCGGCTCATTCACACCGGGCAGCACTACGACGACGCGTTGTCACGGGTCTTCTTCGACGAGCTCCGGCTGCCGCGGCCCGATCAGGACCTCGGTGTCGGCAGCGGCACGCACGCGGCGCAGACGGCGGCCGTGCTCCTTCGCCTCGAACCGATCCTCGTCGCCGAGCGCCCCGATCTCGTCGTGGTGATCGGCGACGTGAACTCGACGCTCGCCGCCGCGCTCGTCGCCGCCAAGCTGGGTATCCCGGTCGCGCATCTCGAGGCTGGCCTGCGCTCGTTCGATCGCCGGATGCCCGAAGAGACGAACCGGGTCGTCGCCGATCACCTGTCCGCGCTGCTGCTGGCCCCGACCGATACCGCGGCCGCCAACCTGGCCCGCGAAGGCCTGCCGCCGGCCGCGATCGCGACGGTCGGCAACGTGGCCATCGACACCCTCCTCGCCCACCGCGCCGGCGCGCCGTGGGACGACGTGCGGCGCACGTTGTCGATCGAGGACCGCCGCTACGCCGTCCTCACCCTGCACCGCCCGTCCAACGTCGACGATCCGGGTCGGCTGCGGGCCCTGCTCGAGGAAGTCGTGCGGGCAGCAGGATCATGGCCGGTGCTGTTCCCGGTGCACCCGCGGACGGCCCGCCAGCTCGCCGCTGCCGGTCTCGAAGGGGCCGGTCTCGAAGGGGCCGGCCTCGATGGAGCCGGGCTCACTGGATCCGGTTCGGGTTTGCGTGTCTGCGACCCGCTCGGCTACCGGGCCTTCGTGGCGCTGATGGATCACGCGGCGTGCGTCTTCACCGATTCGGGTGGCATCCAGGCCGAGACCACCGTCCTCGGCGTGCCCTGCCTGACGCTCCGGGACACCACCGAATGGCCGGAGACCACCAGCTCGGGGACCAACACGCTGGTCGGCACCGATCTCGACATGCTGGGTCTGTGGGTCGCCGCCGCGCTCGGGGAGCCGCGGGCATCGACGCCGATCCCGTCGTGGGACGGGCACGCCGCCGATCGGGCCGCCGATGCGATCCGCGCCTGGCTCGCCGCCCGCTAGCGTAGCGAGTGGAAGACCGCGGCGAGCTGCTTCGCCACCACCGGCACGTCGAAGTGGGCGAGCGCCACGGCCCGACCGGTGACGCCGAGGCGGGCGCGTCGATCAGGATCCATCGCGAGTGTCCGCAAGGCGTCGACCCACTCGTCGACGCCGGATGCGCCGAGCCCGCTCTCGCCCAGCGCGAGCACTTCGCGGTTCATCCCGACCGGCGACACCACGCTCGGCACGCCGGCGGCCATGTACTGCAGCATCTTGAAGCTGCACTTGCCGCGCGTCCATTCATCGTCGGCGAGGGGCATCAGGCCGACGTCCATCGACGCCAGCGCCTCGACCTCGCTCGCCACCGACCACCGGACGAAGCGCACGTCGCGTCCGGCCAGCCGCGGCAGCCACGGTTGGCGATCGGCGACGACCAGCAGCGCCGAGCCGGGCAGGTCGCGCAGCACGGCCTCGATCGCCGGCTCGATCGCGGCGAGGTAGGGAAAGTTCGGTGACGTGCCGGTCCAGCCCATGACGAACCCCGGCCCGGTGCGCGGCACCGGCTGGATCCGCTGGCAGTCGATCGCCGTGGGCACGATGTGGACCCGCGGACAGTAGGCCGCGAACCAGTCAGCCAGGTAGCGATTGCCGGCGATGACCGCCGACGCGGCCCGGGCCCGGCGGGGCGTGGCCCGTCCGGCCAGGCCCTCCAGCCAGACGGCGTCGTCGACGTCGAGGACGAGTGGTGCCTTCAGGCCGCGCACCAGCCACTCGAAGCCCGGGGCGAGCACCCGCTCGAGCCACACGGCGTCGGCGCGGCGACTGGCCAGCAGCGCCGGCAGGCGTGACGCGGCATGTGCGGCCAGCCACGCTGCCGCCAGCGGGCCGAGGTGCCGCCGCCGGACCCGGGCCAGCGGCCCTGGCAGCGGCATCGCCTGCGCGATGCCCGGCACGTACTCGTCGACCGCGATGCCGGCCTCGGCGAGGGGCGCGATGTGCTGGCGGATCCGGAAGCGCGATGCCGGCGCGGACGCGCCGCTGGTGATGGCGCAGACGCGCATCACGCCGACACCTGGCCGGGGAGGGGGCCGGAGACGGGGCGTTCGGCGGCGCGCCGGCCGATGGCGCGGTGCAGCAGGATCTGGTGGGCGATGGCGTTGCCGGCGGTGTAGATCGACGTGGCCACGGCCAGGCCGACGACGCCCCACCACCAGTAGAAGACGATTTTGATCGGAATGGCGACGGTGAACCCGATGACGCCGACCGTCGTCGGCGTCCGCGTGTCGCCGAGCGCGAAGAAGCTGACCGTCGACACCTGGCCGGCCGCGCCACCGAGCCAGACGCCGCCGAGCGCCAGCAGGATCACGTGAAGCAGGGCGATCTCGGGGAGCCCGAGCCAGTGACCGAGGAGCAGGGCGAGCGCGGGCCGGCCGGCCACCGCCAGCGCCAGCCAGGCAGCGATCGCCGCGATCAGGACAGCTGCGAGGCGGCGCCAGGTGAGCCGGGCGAAGTCGGGCCAGATGCGGGCTGCCGCCAGCTCCGCGAGCGCCGGCATGATCGGGTTGACGACCGCCTTGGTGAGGATCTGGTTGCCGGCGGCGTAGGCCTGCTGGCCGAGATGCAGCAGCGACAGCTGCCCGGCCGGCGCGAACGAGGCCAGCACGCGCTCCACCATCGGATCGAGCTTGTAGTACGTGGCGCCCCCCATCAGCGGCAGCAGCCGCGCGAAGGCCGTGCGTCCGCCGGTCGCGCGCCAGTCCGGGCGGGTGTAGGCGCCCCAGCCGGGCACCAGGAGGGCCAGCTGCAGGATCGAGCGCAGCGACATGCCCCAGGCGACGGCGTGGACGCCGAGTCGCGGCAGCAGCGCCATGGCCACCCCGAGGCCGACCAGGCCGGCGAGAATGGCGCTCGTTTCGACCCGGACGAAGCGGCGGCGCGCGTAGTCCGCCGACCACGCCACCATCAGCAGCATCGTGGCGACGGCCCCGGCGAGCTGGACGCGGACGAGGTCGACGGTCAGCGCCCGGGCCGGCGCCTCGAAACCGGGCACGAGCCACACCACCCACCACGGCGCCGCCAGGAACAGGGCGCCATTCAGCGCCAGCGCCGCCAGTCCGACGCCGTGGGCGTAGGTCCAGGTCTGCACCCGGAAGCGATCGGGCCCCGCCGTGGCCAGGAGCGGCGTCAGCACCGAGGTCAGGCCGCTGCTGACGACCGACAGGAGCACCTGGGGCACGATGGCGCTGACGAAAAGGGCATCGGTCGACGCGCCAACGCCGAGGCGGGCCACCGGCAGCCACTGGTACCCGACGGTCACGAGCAGGTTCACCCCGGCGAGCAGGGCGAGGACGGCCGGCTGCGACAGGCGGCCCCAGAGCGATCGCACCCGCACACACTACCGCATCGCTCCGGGCCGTCCGGCGGGCCACGCCGCCGCGGCCGCCGATCGCGGAGGCGCCTTGGCCGGGCGGCCCGATGTAAGGTACCGTCCGTCGTTTGCCCGGGGACGGGCGACCACCACATGCGCGTCGGCATCGATGCTTCGAATCTCCGGGCCGGCGGCGGCATCACCCACCTCGTCGAGGTGCTCGGGGCGGCCGATCCCGGCCGCCACGGCGTCGACCGCGTGCTGGTGTGGAGCGGCCGGGCGATGCTCGATCGGCTGCCGGAGCGGCCGTGGCTCGAAGCCATCCACGTCCCACAGCTGGACGGCGGCCTCGCCTCGCGGGTCTGGTGGCAGCGATCGACGCTGGCCACGGCAGCCGCCGGGCGCGTCGACGTCCTGTTCCTGCCCGGCGGGTCGTACGGCGGCCGCTTCCATCCGTTCGTCACGATGTCGCGCAGCCTGCTGCCCTTCCAGGCCAGCGAGCGAGGGCGCTACGGACTGTCGGCGATGGGCCTGAAGATGCTGTTGCTGCGGGGCGCGCAGGCGTCGACGTTCCGCCACGCCGACGGGGTCATCTTCCTGAACGCCTACGCCCGCGACGTGGTCCTCGACGCGACCGGACCGCTGGCTGGACGTACGGCGATCGTGGCCCACGGCGTCACCGACGCCTTCCGGCTGGCGCCGCGCCCGCAGCGTCCGGCGACCGAGTACGGGGAGCAGCGGCCGTTCCGCCTTCTCTACGTCTCGAACATCGAGCCCTACAAGCACCAGTGGCACGTCGTCGAGGCCGTCGCCAGGCTGCGGGCCCGCGGGCTGCCCATCGCGCTCGACCTCGTCGGCTACTCCTACCCGCTCGCCCGGCCGCGGCTCGACGCCGCGCTGGCCGCTGTCGAGGCCGCCGGCGGCGCCATCCGCTTCCTCGGTCCGGCCGGCCATCCGGCGCTGGTCCGGCACTACCATGACGCCGACGCGTTCGTCTTCGCGTCGAGCTGCGAGAACATGCCGAACATCCTGCTCGAGGCGATGGCCGCCGGCCTGCCCATCGCCTGTGCCGACCGCGGCCCGATGCCCGGGGTGCTCGGCGACGCCGGCCTCTACTTCGATCCCGAGGCGCCCGGGACGATCGCCGCGGCCATCGAGAAGCTGTTCGGCGATGCCGCGCTGCGCGCCTCGCTGGCGGCGCGCGCGTTCGATCGGGCCGCCGCCTTCAGCTGGACCCGCTGCGCGCACGAGACCTTCGCCTTCCTGGCCCAGCACGCGCCAGCCAGCGCCGGCCGCTGATCCGATCCGATGGCCCACGTCCTGGTCCTCACCCTGGTCTTCCCGCCCGACGCCGTGTCGACGGCGCAGATCGTCGGGGAGATGGCGATCGATCTGCACGCCCTCGGGCACCAGGTGTCGGTGGTGACGACGACGCCCCACTACAACCACGATCCCGACCTGCTGGCCCGGCAGCCGCTGCAGCCGTGGTGGGGGCGCCTCGTCCAACGCAGCTCGCTGCGCGGCGCCGTCGTCTACCACACGGCGATGCCGCGCAAGACGGCGTCGGTCCCCAAGCGGCTGGTCGCCTGGATGCTGTTCCACGCGCTGAGCGTGGTCGTCGGCGTGGTCGCGCTGCGCAAGGTCGACGTGATCGTGACGCCATCGCCGCCGCTGACGATGGGCATCGCGGCGTGGCTGCTCGGGTGGTGGCACCGGGCGCCGTTCCTCTACCTGGTCAACGAGCTCTACCCCGACATCGCCATCGCCCTCGGCGCGGTGAAGAACCGCACCGCCATCCGGCTGCTCTACGTGCTCGAGCGCTTCGTCTACCGGCGCGCCGCGCTGATCCTGCCGATCGCCAACCGCATGCATCAGCGGCTGCTCGACAAGGGCGTGCCGGCCGGCAAGCTGGCATTGCTGCCCAACTTCGTCGACGCCGACGCCCTGACGCCGGTGCCGGCGCCGAACGCGCTGACGCGCGAGCTCGGCCTCGACGGACGGTTCATCGTCAGCTATGCCGGCAACCTCGGGCCGGCGCAAGGCCTCGGGACCCTGCTCGACGCCGCCGCTCAGCTGCGCGATCTCGAGCCGGTCGTGATCGTCCTGATTGGCGCCGGCAGCATGTGGGACGTCCTCGAGCGCCGGATTCGCGAGGAGGGCCACACCAACGTGCGGCTGGTGCCTTATCTGCCGTTCGCGCGGGTCCCGGAGATCTACGGCGCGACCAACCTGTCGCTGGTGCCGCTGGCAGCCTCGACCGGCGCCGACGCGGTGCCGTCCAAGGTGTTTCGCATCATGGCCTGCAACGGCGCGGTGCTGGCGATGACCGACGCGCACTCCGACCTGGCCCAGATCGTCACCGAAGCCGGCTGTGGCTTCGTCGTCGATCCGGGCTCGCCGGACGCCATCGCGGCAGCCATCCGCCGCGCCGCCGCCGACCCTGGCGCGGTCGCGGCGATGGGGGCCGGCGCGCGGCAGCTCGTCATCGAGCGGTTCGCCCGGCCGGTGGTGATGGCGCGCCTGTCGACCCTGCTCGAAGACGTGCTCAGGAGACAACGGTGACCAGACTGCTCATCGTCGGCGGCGGCGGCATGCTCGGCCACAAGCTGTGGCAGATCGCCCGGGATCGAGTCGAGACCTGGGCGACGGTACGGGCGGTGTCGCCGGCCCTCGCGGCTCTCGGCGTGGTCGACGATCGGACCATCAGCGGCGTCGACGTCGATCGTCTCGAGACCCTGGACGCGGCGCTCGATCGGGCCCGGCCCGACGTCGTCGTCAACTGCGTCGGGGTCATCAAACAGCTCGCCGCGGCCAAGGATCCGGTCGCGTCGATCGGGATCAACGCGCTCTATCCGCACGTGCTGGCCCGGGCCGGGCGGGCCCGCGGCGCGCGGGTCATCCACATCAGCACCGACTGCGTGTTCGACGGCGACCGTGCCGGCAGGAGCGGGGGCGGCTACGTCGAGGCCGAGCTGACCAACGCGACCGATCTCTACGGCCGCACCAAGGCCCTGGGCGAGCTCAGCGCGCCGGGCACGCTGACCGTCCGGACCTCGATCATCGGACGCGAGCTGTCCGGGACGTCCGGGCTGGTCGAGTGGTTCCTGTCGCGGCGTGGCGGCACCGCCGACGGCTACCGCGGGGCCATCTTCTCGGGCTTCACGACCGCGGCGCTGGCCGACATCCTGCTCCGGGTGATCGCGGAGCAGCCGGCGCTCGAAGGTCTGTATCATGTGTCGGCGCCGGCCATCGACAAGCTCGCGCTGCTCGGCCGGCTGAATACGGCCTTCGCCGCCGGCGTCACGATCACGCCGCGCGACGAGCCGCGCATCGATCGCAGCCTCGACAGCACGCGTTTCCAGGCCGCGACCGGCATCACGCCGCCGGACTGGGACGCGATGATCGCGGCGCTGGCGGCCGATCCCACGCCCTACGAGGCGATCCGGGGCCTGGGTGCCTGAGCGGCCGGGGTTCTGACGTGAAGGAGTACTGAGACACGTGTCCATCGACGGCAAGCGGATTCTCGTCACCGGCGGCACCGGATCACTGGGCCAGCGGATCGTGCGGCGGCTGCTCGAAGGCAGCGTCGGCCGGCCGGCCAAGGTCACGGTGCTGTCACGCGACGAGGCCAAGCAGCACGACATGCGGCTGCGCTTCCTGCGCCGCGGCGCCGCCACCGACGACGTCATCTACCAACGCGCCCGTGATCTGCTCGCCTTCCGCATCGGCGACGTCCGCGATTACTCGACCCTGCTCGAGGCGGTCGCCGACGCCGACGTCGTCATCCACGCCGCCGCGCTGAAGCAGGTGCCGACCTGTGAGTACTTCCCATCCGAGGCGATCAAGACCAACGTCCTCGGTGCCGACAACCTGGTGCGGGCGGTGGTCGCGGCCGGCGGCCACGTCGAAGCGGTCGTCGGCATCTCGACCGACAAGGCGTGCAAGCCGATCAACGTCATGGGCATGACCAAGGCGGTGATGGAGCGCATCCTCGTCGAGGCCAACCTGCGCCAGCCGAAGACGCGCTTCGCCTGCGTCCGCTACGGCAACGTCGTCGCCTCGCGCGGCTCGGTCGTCCCGCTGTTCATCGAGCAGATCAAGAACGGCGGGCCGGTCACGATCACGCTCAAGGAGATGACGCGCTTCCTGCTGACCCTCGACGGCGCGGTGGACACCGTGCTGGCGGCGCTCGACAGCGCCAAGGCCGGCGAGATTTACGTGCCCAAGGTGCCGGCGGCGAACATGGTCGATCTCGCCGAGACGCTGATCGACGGCCGCGACATCCCGATCGCCTACACGGGCATCCGGCCGGGCGAGAAGATCCACGAGATCATGGTGTCCGAGGAGGAGTGCCACCGGACCATCGAGCGCGGCGACTACTACGTCGTGTGCCCGATGCTGCCGGAGTGCAACCCGGTCGACGCCAAGGGCGGCGTGCTGACCAGCGAATACTCGTCGGCCGCCATCACCCTCGACAAGGACGGGCTGCGCGCGCTCCTCGCGCCCTACCTGACAGCGCCGCTGCCGGCCGAGCTCAACGCGTGAGCACCCCGGCCCTCAAGGTCGTCACGATCGTCGGCACGCGGCCGGAAATCATTCGACTCAGCCGCATCATTCCAGCGCTCGATCAGCACTGCGCCCACGTCCTGGTCCACACCGGCCAGAACTACGATCCGCTGCTCTCCGACGTGTTCTTCTCGGAGCTCGGCGTCCGGGCGCCGGACGTGCATCTCGGCGTCAGCGGGGCCGGCTTCGCTGCCCAGATCGGCGAGCTGATCGCCAAGATCGGCGACGTGTTCGCACGCGAGCAGCCGGATCGCGTCCTCATCCTCGGCGACACCAACAGCGCGCTCTCCGCCCTCGTCGCGGCGCGGATGGGCATCCCCGTCTACCACATGGAAGCGGGCAACCGCTGCTACGACGACCGCGTGCCGGAGGAGATCAACCGGCGCGTCATCGATCACAGCAGTGCGGTGCTGATGCCGTACACCGAGCGGAGCAAGGAGAACCTGGTCCGCGAAGGCATCGAGCGCGAGCGCATCTTCATCACCGGCAACCCGATCCACGAGGTGCTGACGGACTACGGCGATCGCATCGACGCCAGCGACGCGCTGAGCCGCTTCGGCGTCACGCCGAAGCGCTTCTTCCTGCTGACGATGCACCGGGCCGAGAACGTCGACGATCCGGCCCGGCTCACGCGCCTGGTCGAGGCGGTCGTCGGCGTCTCGGCGGCGCACGATCTGCCGGTGCTCTTCAGCGTCCACCCGCGCACCGCCGACAAGTTGAAGCGAGCCGGCCTGACGCCGGATCCGGCCCGGGTCCGGCTGCTCGACCCGCTCGGGTTCTTCGACTTCGTCCGCCTGGAGCGCGAGGCCGGCGCCGTGCTGTCGGACAGTGGCACGGTGCAGGAAGAGTGCGCGATCTTCCGTGTCCCGAATGTCACGATCCGCGACGTCACCGAGCGGCCCGAGACGCTCGAGTGCGGCAGCAACATCCTGAGTGGCGCCGACCCGGACGCCGTGGCGCGGGCGATGCGCCTGGTGCTGGCGCAGCCCGCCGACTGGCAGCCGCCGGCCGAGTACCTCGCCCTCGGCGTGACGCGCACGGTCGTCAAGCTGGTGCTCGGGCGGCTCAGCCAACGGCGCCACGTGTGAACGCAGTACTGCCCGCGACGTCCGCGGTGTCGCGCCCGGCGCCTTTCCACCTGCTGCTCTGCGGCACGCTCGTCCTCTACGTCTACCGCGTCTTCGTCATCGGCGCGAACCTGTCGCTCTTCCGGATCGTCCTCGCTGGGTGGACGCTGGTCGCGTTGGCCGGCCTGGTTCGCGGCCGCACACCCCTCGGCCGGTGGCACCTGGCGCTCGGCGGTCTCGCCGCCGCCATCGTCGCCCTGAACGCGGCCGACTTCGCCGGCCTGGCCGGCCACCCCGATCTGCGCCGCGACATCCTCAACCATCTCCAGAACGTCTGGTTCACCGTGCTGCTGGCGCTGCACCTGCGCAGCCACGCCGCGGTGATCTCGCTGCTCGCCGCCTTCGTGTGGTCGTCGCTGCTGACGTCGGCGCTCACGCTGGCGAGCTGGGTGATGGGCGCCCTGCCCCTCGAATCGTGGCTACGCGCCCACGGCGGCCCGGCCACCAGGGACCTGCGGTTTCTGGGCTACGACTACTACTTCAATCGCGCCACCAGCACGTTCTTCGATCCCAATTTCTACGGCATCTATTCCGCGCTGGTGGTGCTGACCGCGCTGGGCCTCTGGCTCACCGTCGAGCGGCGGCGCTGGCTGCTGTGGCTCGCGGCGGCCAACGTCTTCTTCCTCAGCGCCTCGCTGTCGCGGACCGGCTTCGTCGCGCTGCTGGGCGGGCTCGGCGCAGCGTTGATCGTCTATCGGCGCGGTCCGCGGCCCGCCCGTCTGGTCGTCGCGCTGATGGCGGCCGGCGCCTGCCTGTGCTTCGTCGGTGCCAGCGTGGTCCAGTCACGCGCCAACCGGGCCCGGGCAACCGTGTGGTGGCTCGGCCCGGCGACGGTGAACGCGAACCCGGGGCTGGCCGCCGGGTTGCGCGCGCGGATGGAGCCGCCGGCGGATCAGGATCGACTCACCGGTTCGGCATCGGTCAGCGATCGCTTCCGCCGCATCCGGCACGGCTGGGCGGTGTTCACCTCGAGTCCCTGGCTCGGCCGTGGCGGGGCCGCGCTGCTGTCGCCCAATTTCCCCCCGCACGCCTCGGCGCATCTGGTCTACTTGACGCTGCTCGCGCGGTACGGGATCGTCGGCACGCTCGTCTACGCGGCGTTCGCGCTGTCTCCTCTGGTCGCGATCGTCCGACGGCGGGGACCGCCGGCCGACCAGGTGGTCGTGACGGTCGCCGCGTGCTTGTCCCTCGTGTTCCTCTCCTACGATGTCTTCCTCGGCTTCGAGATCGACTACCTCTTCTTCGGTGTGGCGTGGGCGCTGGCCGCTCTTCCGCCCGGAGATGCCGGCCCTCGATCGATCGCGGACGGCGGCGCCTGACGTGTCCCTGCTGACCACAGCCTTTTACGGCGCCCTGACCGCGTCACTCGTCCTCTACGTCTACCGATTCGCCATCGGCGGCATGAACCTGTCGGCCTTCCGGGCGGTCTTCCTCGCCTGGCTGGCCTGGCTCGCCGTCGACGTCCTGCGCCGGCGGGTCCGCTTCGAGCGGCGGCTCTGGCCGTTCGCGCTCGTGGTCGCCGCCCTCGTCGCCGTCAACGCCGTCGACTTCCTGACGCTCGGCGGCTATCCGGCGCTGCGGCGCGACATCGCCAACCATCTGGTCAACGTCGGCCTGACCGGCCTGGTGCTGGTCTACGTCGACACCGAGAGCCGCCTGCACGCGCTCCTGCGCGCGTTCGTGCTGTCGTCGATCGTCACCACCGCGGTCACCATCTACGCCAGCGTCTTCGACCGGCTGCCGTTCGAGCCGCTGATCCGCAGTCTCGGTTCGTCGCTCGGGCAGCAGCTGGCCTACGTCAGCGACGACGCCGAGTTCCAGCGCGCCACCAGCAGCTTCTTCGATCCCAACTTCTACGGCATCTACTCGCTGCTGGTGGTGGTGGCGGTCGTCTACCTCTGGCTCTACGATCGGCCGGCGCGGTGGCTGGCGGTGTTCTTCGCCGTCAATCTCACCTGCCTGACGCTCTCGCTGTCGCGCACCGCCGTGGTCGGCGTCTTCGCGGCAATGGCCGTCGCCTTCGTGCTGGAGCGGCGAGCCCGGATCTTCGCGGTCGCGACGGTCGTGGCGACGGTGGGCCTGCTCTACGTCTCGACGGTGTTCCAGTCGCACTCGCAGTACGAGCAGTGGGTCAAGGACACCAAGGCATTCGTGACGCGCTGGACGAATCCCGAGCAGGCGCGGGCGGCCACCGCTGGTCGTGGCCCCGTGGCCAAGCCGCGGGCGCGGCCCTGGGGCGACGCGGTGGCCAGCGACGACATCCAGGGCCGGGTCGCCAACACGCGCAGCCTCGCCACGCGGATGACCTACATCAAGCGTGGCCTGGCCGTCTTCCAAACGAGCCCGATCTGGGGCCGTGGCAGCGCGTCCCTGCTGGCGCCAGGGCTGCAGTGGTCGTCGGCCCACGTGAGTTACCTGACGCTGCTCGCCCGCTACGGCGTCCTCGGCACGCTGGCCTATCTCGCCTTTCTGTTGCTTCCAGTCGCCGTGGTCTGGCGGCAACGGCGGCCGGTGGCGCACCGGTTTATCGTCTCGGTGCCCATCGCCGCGCTGATGGTCGTCTACCTGTCCTACGACGTGCTGCTCTTCTTCGAGATCCAGTACCTGCTGTTTGGCGTCGCCTGGGCGACCGCCTTCAACCTGCCGGCCCTCGGCACGCGGGAACCGGCTCCAGCCGCCGCCCCCGCCGCATGAGCGTCGCGAGCAAGCTGGGCGCGCTGCGCCAGATCTGGCAGTTCGACAACCGCTGGCAGCTGCTGCTGGCGCGCTTCCTCTTCCGCCACGATCCCATCGCCGTCTACCGCCTGGGTCAGCTGCAGTTCGTCGTCGATCACACCGCGGGCGACGCCTCGGGGGCGCCCGACGTGCTGACCAAGCCGATGTACGTCGAGCACCTTGCCCACCTGGGCGCGGCGCAGCCGGCGGCGGTGCTCGACATCGGCGCCAACACCGGTGGGTTCCCGCTGTTTCTCGCCCATCACGGGGTCGCGCTGGCGCGGGTGGTGTCGGTCGAGCTGAACCCGCGCACCTCGATCCGTCTTCGCTTCAACCTGGAACGGAACCTGTCCTGCCCGGTCACGGTGATCAACGCCGGGCTGTGCGGAGCGACCCGGCCGCTCGAACTCCAGCTCGGTGAAGGCAGCGTCGCTGACAGCCTCTATGGCGCGTCGTTCAACGCCACCGGCGCGACCACGACGGTCCCGGGCCTGACCTTCGACGATCTCCACGCGCAAGCGTTCGGGGACGGCATCGTCGACATCTGCAAGATCGACGTCGAGTTCGCCGAGTACGAGGTGCTGTCGTCGCCGGGGCACGATCGGCTGCGCCGCTGCCGGCTGCTGGTCGTCGAGATCCACGAGGACGCCACGCACGCCCGCTCGCAGGTCGCCGACGCGATCGTCGCCCTCGGCTTCGAGGCGCTGCCGCTCGGCAGCGATCGCAGCGTCTACGTCTTCCGCAACACCTCACTCCCGGGCGCCGCGCCCGCCGCAGCGGTCCGCCGATGAAGTCGTCGCTGCTGCCGCTCCTGCGCTGTCCGACCTGCGCCGCGTCGCTGACCCTGGCGACGACCGACGCCGGTCCCGAGATCACGACCGGCACACTGACCTGCGCGACCGGCGCGCATCGCCATCCGATCGTCGGCGGCGTGCCGCGCTTCGTCACGCCCGACAACTACGCGGCGAGCTTCGGCCTGCAGTGGAACCACTTCCGGCGTTCACAGCTGGACAGCCATACCGGCGTGCCGATCACGCGCGACCGCTTCTTCGCCTCGACGCGCTGGACGCCGGAGCAGCTGGCCGGCCGCCGTGTGCTCGATCTCGGCTGCGGATCCGGCCGCTTCGCCGAGGTCGCGCTGTCGACCGGCGCGCACGTCGTCGCCGTCGACTACTCGCAGGCCGTCGATGCCTGCTATCAGAACCTCGGCGACCATCCCCGCCTCGACGTCCTGCAGGGCACGGTCTACCAGCTGCCGTTCGCGCCGGGCAGCTTCGACTTCGTCTACTGCCTCGGCGTGCTGCAGCACACGCCCGACCCCGAGGCGGGGTTCACCGCACTGGCGCGCCAGCTGGCGCCGGGCGGGCGCATCGCCATCGATCTCTATCCGAAGTTCTGGCGCAACCTGATCTGGCCGAAGTACTGGCTCCGGCCAATCACGGCGCGGATCGCGCCGGCCCGCCTGTTCGTCCTGGTCCAGCAGCTGGTGCCGTTCCTGCTCCCGATCAGCCGCGTGCTCGGCCGGGTGCCGCGGCTCGGCCGGCAGCTGCGCTTCGCCATCCCGGTCTCGAACTACGAAGGCATCTATCCCCTCACCGAGGCGCAGCTGCGCGAGTGGGCGGTGCTCGACACGTTCGACATGTGGTCGCCGATCCACGATCACCCGCAGACGGCGGCGACGATCGCGCGCTGGCTGTCGGAGGCGGGGCTCGTCGACCGCGAGGTGTTCCGCGTCGGCCATCTGATTGGCCGCGGCCGGAGGGCCGGGTAAGGTCGAACTCCCAATTCCCAACTCCCAACTTCCAAGGGAGCCCGTTTGCCCCGGGCTTTGGGAGTTGGAAGTTGGAAGTTATTCCTGAGCC
>JBDSLU010000442.1:0-11448 GCA_039916225.1 Vicinamibacteraceae bacterium | reverse complement strand
CAGACCGCGCCGGCCCCGCGGCCGGCGCCCGCCCAGTCCCCAGCGCCCCGCGCCGCGCCGCAGACGCTCACCGCGCGCAGCGAGCCGGGGCGTTTCACCACCCTGCCCAACTTCGCCGTCGAGCGCGTCGTGCCGGTGGGCAAGACCGACTCCTACGTCGCCATGACCTTCGACAGCCAGGGCCGCCTGGTCGTGTCGAAGGAGCTCGATCATCCACGGCGACTCGTCGACGCCGACGGCGACGGCGTGTTCGAGGGCGAGGTCGTCGTCACGACGCGGGTCAAGAACTGCCAGGGGCTGTGGTACGACGGGCCGACGCTCTATGGCTCGTGCAATCCCGCCGTGGCGGAAGGGCAGCCGGCGCCGGCCGAGAAGTCTGGGCTCTACCAGATGCCGGACGCCGACGGCGACGGCGTCACCGAAGGCGCGACCCTGATCGCGCCCTTCATCGACGCGGTCCAGGAGCACGGCGTCCACGCGCTGCGCCGCGGGCCCGACGGTGCCCTGACGATGATGACGGGGAACAACACGTTCTTCGTCGACGAGTCGCAGATCGAGCCGGGCTCGCCCTTCACCGGCGGCCGCGAGTCGCAGTTCCTGTCCGTCATCCAGGATGGCCGGGGCTTTGGACCGAGCGCCAAGATCGGCTCGCACGGGACGGTGCACCGCGTCGACCCCGAGACGAAGCGCTTCACCATCCTGGCCGGCGCCTTCCGCAACGCCTACGACCATGCCTTCAACCTCGATGGCGAGCTGTTCACCTTCGACAGCGACATGGAGTGGGACATCGGCATGCCCTGGTACCGCGAGATCCGCACGGTGCACGTCGTGCCAGGCGGCGACTACGGCTACCGTAACGGCTCGGGCAAGCTGCCGGCGTGGTCCGTCGACGCCCTGCCGCCACTGCGCGACGTCGGCCGCGGGTCGCCGGTCGGGGTCGAGTTCTACCAGGCCCGGGCCTATCCGTCGGCCTTCAACGACGCGCTGCTCGAAGCGGACTGGTCGCGCGGCCGCCTGCTCTACACGCCGCTGACGCGCAAGGGCGCGAGCTACGTCGCCGCCGCGGCCCGCACCGAGCTGGTGCACGGCGAGCCGCTCAACATCACCGACGTCGAGGTCGGCCCGGACGGTCTCGTCTACTTCACGACCGGCGGCCGCACCACCGAAGGCGGCGTCTACCGCATCACCTACAGCGGGGCCAGGCCGGCGGCGGCGAAGCTGTCGCCGGTGCTCGCCGCGGTGCGGCAGGCGCAGCCGCTTTCGAGCTGGGGCCATGCCGCCGTCGCCCGCGCCAAGACCGAGCTGGGCGACGGGTGGACGAGCGGGCTCGAAGCCTTGGCGCGTGACCGCGCCGCCAAGGGTGAGGACCGCGCCCAGGCGGTCTACGTGCTGCAGCGACACGGTCCGGCGCCGCCGGTCGCCCTGCTCACCGATCTGATGCGCGAGGCCGACGCCGACGTCCGCGCCGCCGCGGTGTTCGCCGCCGGCGTCCAGGGAGCCAAGGCGGCAGCGGTCGCCGCCGCGGGGCTGAAGGACCTGAGCCCGCTGGTTCAGCGGCGTTCGGCCGAGGCGCTGGTCCGGATGGGGCAGTCGCCGTCGGCCGAGAGCCTGGCGCCGGTCGGCGACATCTACGCGCTGCTCGGCTCGCCGGATCGCTTCGTGCGCTTCGCCGGACGCCTCGCCTTGCAGCGCACGGCGCGCGCGTCATGGCGGGATCGGGTCCTCGCCGACGCGCACACGGTGCGGGGACTGGAGGGCATGGTCGCCTACGCGTTCACGGCGTCCGATCGCGCCGATCTGCTGCCGCTCGTCGATCGCCAGATTGCCCTGATGGGCCGCACCGATCTGTCGGTGGATCTCCAGCTGCGGCTGCTGCGGGTCTTCCAGCTCGCCGCCGTCGAAGCCGCGCGTCTGACCCAGTCCGCGCCGCCGGCCAACGTCCGGCGTGATGGCCAGGCGGGCTTCCAGGCGCAGACGATCACGGCGGGCGATCTCGACGCGGCGCGGCTGCAGCAGGTGCACCAGAAGCTGATCGGGCGCTTCCCGTCGTCCGACGAGCGCCTGACCCGCGAGCTGGCCACCGTGCTCGCCTTCTGCGGACAGCCGGGCGCCTCGGCGAAGATCCTGGCGGCGATGCCGAAGGGCGACAGCAACCCGAAGCTGCAGATCCACCTGCTCTCGACACTCCGCGGCACGGCCGCCGGCTGGACGGCCGAGCAGAAGACCTCCCTGATGGACGTCTACGCGCGCGCCGCCGAGTGGCGCGGCGGCGCCAGTTTTCCGGGCTTCATCAACCTGATGTTCGAGGCGACCATCGCCGACTTCTCGGCCGACGAGAAGCAGATGGCCTACGGCAAGGTGCCGAAGTTCGCGCCGCTGACCGAAGCCGAGCTCGCCGGGGCCGCGGCGTCCGCGGCGCGGGCCCGCCCGAGCAACCCGGGCATCGCCCGTAGCCGGGGCATTCGCGCCATCAGCCCCGAAGAGACGTTCGACGAGCAGATCTTCACGCCGGCCCGGGCGCCGGCCTCACCGGTGCGGGGCCGGCCGCACTTCGAGCAGGCGTGCGCGCGGTGCCATCGCTTCGGTTCGATCGGCACCGACTTCGGCCCCGACCTGACCACGCTGGCGTCGCGGTTCAAGAAGCGCGACGTCGTCGAAGCGGTGCTGTGGCCATCGCGCGCGGTCTCCGACCAGTACCAGAGCGTCGAGGTGTCGACGACCGATGGCCAGACGCTGTTCGGGCTGGTCGCCCGGGAGGACGCGCAGAAGATCGCCCTGCAGATCACCACGGGCGAGCGGCCCGTCGAGGTCGCCAAGTCGAAGATCGCCGCCCGCAAGCCGTCGCCAATCTCGCTGATGCCCGAGGGCCTGGTCGACGACCTGAACCAGGGCCAGCTCGCCGATCTGCTCGCGTTCCTGTTGGCCCCGCCGCCCCAGTAGGCGCGGCCCGCCCCGACCTGCGTCGACCTGTCTCGTGGAGGATTGATGATGCGTTCCGCCGTCGTTCCCGTCGTGTTCCTGGGCGCCTGCGCCCTCGCCAGCGGCGTCCTGCTGGCGCAAGGCCCGCGTAACATCCAGCCCCTCGCGATCGACGATCGGGCCGGCTTCGTGCCGATGTTCGACGGCACCTCGATGACCGGGTGGGAGGGTGATACCGGCTTCTGGAAGGTCGAGGGCGGCCTCCTGGTCGGGGAATCGACGGCGGCCAAGCCGCTGCCGGCCAACACGTTCCTGATCTGGACCACGTCGCAGCCGGCCGACTTCGAGCTGAAGCTCGACTTCCGCATCACCGCCGGCAACACCGGCGTCCAGTACCGCAGCCAGCGCGCGCCGGACATCGGCCCGTTCGTGCTGAAGGGCTACCAGGCCGACATCGACTTCGCCAACCAGTGGACCGGACAGCTCTACGAAGAGCGCGGCCGCGCCTTCCTGGCGCTGCCGGGGCAGGCGACGTTCATCGGCGACGACAAGCCGCGGATCTTCGGCAGCGTGACGCCGGCCGACGCGCTCAAGGCGGCGATCAACGTCGGCGGCTGGAACACCATCCACATCGTCGCGCGCAAGGAGGTGGTCGTCCACGCCATCAACGGCAAGGTGTCCGCGGTCTTCCTCGACAACGATGCGGCGCATCGACCGACCGCCGGCTTCATCGGCCTCCAGCTGCACGCCGGGCCGCCGATGCGGGCCGAGTTCCGCAACGTCGCGATTCGTGAGCTGAAGTAGCGCCGCGACGCGCGGACCGCCAAACGCCAAACGCCAACTCCAGGGGCTAGCAGTAGCCTCGCAGTGGGAGCCTGGGAGTTGGCGATTGGTTGCTTGGTAGTTGGCGCTTGGCCGTTCGCCTGCCGCTACGGCCGGCCCGGCGCCGCCGAACCGTGATCCGCCTTGTAGTGCTCGGCCAGGATGTCGCGGCCGAAGTCGCCGTCGTAATCACGCCACACCGCGTGGATGTGGTTGTTGGTGTTCTGGGTGTTGTCGTACTCGATGGCGAAGCGCGGGCCCTGGACACGGTAGTAGTGCGGCCCACCCTTGTCGGCGACGCCCATCCACGCGAACTTGACCGCGGCGACGCCGTCCTTCTTGATCGTCGCGATGCGCGCCTGGCCGAGCGACGCGGTCTGCGCGAAGGCGTATTCCTCGATCAGCTTCCACAGCGCCTGCTGCTGGCCCGGGGTGAGTTCGCTGTACGCGACCCCGACATCCGGCAGGCGCTCGGCCTTGTGCTTGTTGGTGGTCAGGACGTCGTTCGGCGCCTTGGCGTCGACCATGGCCGCCTGGCGCTGCTTCTCGTCGAGCGACACGAGCAGCGTACGGGCGAGGTCCTCCTCGGCGGCCAGGACGCGCAGGCCGGTCTTGGGGCCGGTGCGCACCTCGGCGGGATTGCTGCCGAAGAACTGCGGGCTGGACGCGATGGCGGTGCCGCTGACGACCGTCCAGTTCTGCGAGATGTGATGGCCTTCGAAGCGCCAGCCCCACGGTTCGGTGGCCGACGGCGTGCCGAAGACCGTGAACAGGTAGCGATCCGGGAAACGATGGGGCTTGCCGTCCCAATCGGGCTTCTTGCCGGCCTCGCCTTCGGACTCGTAAAGGATCGACTCGAGCGAGCGGATGGCTTCGACCTTGCTGAAGCCCTTGGCGCTGAGGCCGGTCTTGAGCAGTTTGACCGCGGCGGCGCGCTGCGCGTCGCTCATCGAGAAGTAGGCCAGGCCCTTGCGCGGGACCGGGGTGAAAAACCAGTTCTCGCGCTCGTCGCTGGTGAAGGCGAACGTCGTGGCGGTCTTCTGACCGGCGTCGAGGGTGGACAGGAAGGCGGTCGCCGCGTCGCGCATGTCCTTGGCGGTAGTCGTCTCGCGGGCGCCGGTCGGTGCGATCGCGAAGACGAATCCGATGGTCAGGGCGGCGAACAGCGGACGCGCGTACGTCCGGGACACACGTTGCATGGTGGACATGAGGGGCTCACGTTACTCCGAACCGTAGTGGACAGTCCACTTTACGGCCGACAGCAGCCCGACGTTTCCCTACGGCCGAGTTTCTCGCGTCCGCACGACGTTGCAATCTAGTGCTTTCACCGACTTGAAGGCGACACAGGGCAGGCGTAGTCTGGTCTTCCTATGGCGCGTCCAGCTCTCTCTGTCATCGAGCCCCGGCCGACGCTTCCTTCAGGCGCGGTCCCGACGTTCTCCACCCTGGTCGAGCGCATTCGAGCCGAGTACATCGAACAGCCCGGCCTGCGGCTCACCGAGGCTCAGGCGTCACGCCTGTGGCGCCTCGACGAGCCGACCACGCGGCATGCCCTGCACGAGCTCACCGGCGTGTCGTTCCTGCGGCGCACCGACGACGGGCGTTACGCCCGGCCCAGTACCCGCTGAGGGGTTCTGGCGCCACACGGCGCCGACCCGCGCCGGCGCGGCCCCCTTCGCGCCGGCACCGCCCTAGGTCTGTTCGACCGCCCGTTGTGATCCTGGCGACCGCGCCAGACGATCGCCGAACTGTACGAGCACGGCGGCCCCGATCATCAGCGCCATCGCGCCGATGACGCGCGGCGAGATCGGCTCGCCCAGCAGCACGCGGCCCATGATCACCGCCACCACCGGGTTGACGTAGGCGTAGGTGCCCATCGCCGTCGGCGACATGTAGTGCAGGGCGTAGGCGTAGGCCCCGAAACCGGCCAGTGATCCGAAGATGACCAGGTAGACGAAGGCGACGACGCCTTCCGTCGTCGGCGTGACGTTGGTCCCCTCCCCGAACAGCAGCCCGGCCAGCAGCAGCGAGGCGCCGCCGGCGAGCATCTGCACCGTCGCGTTGGCGAACGGGTTGGCCGGCGACGGCCGACGCTTCATCAACACCGTGCCCATCGCCCAGGCCATGCTGGCGATGGTCAGCGCCAGCGGGCCGCGCCAGTCGGCGTGGATGATCTGGGTGGCGTTGGTGCCGACCAGGAGCAGGGATCCGACGAAGGCCATCGCCAGGCCGACGCCGACGCGCCGCGTGACCCGGCCGGGGCCGCCCGGAACCAGCGCGTCGAAGACGGCCGTCCAGATGCCGACCGCGACGACGAAGATGCTGGTCGTTCCCGAGGGCATGAACTGCAGTGCCCAGACCACGAGGCCGTTGCCGAGCAGGAAGAAGAGGACCCCGCAGCCGGCGACGTAGGCGACGCCGCGCGAGCCGTCCGGCCACGGCAGGCGCTTCCAGTAGACGTAGCCGGCGAGCAGCGCGCCGGCGATGAGGAAGCGGGTGCCGGCCATCACGAACGGCGGCAGCGATCGCACCGCGACGCGGATCGCGATGTAGGTCGAGCCCCAGGCGACGCAGACGATCAGATAGGCGAGCAGGGCGCGGCGGTTCAGGGTGGACATGGGTGGGGCTGGCGTCGTCCGCGAAAGGGTCGCCGACGACCGTCCCGGGACACTCGTGTCCCGTCCGCGCCGTGCGCGGCATGAGTCCCCGAGCGCGGCGCCCGCCCGGGAATTATGGTGCGAACGTTGCGGACTGGACACTAATATCCGCCGAGATGCGCAGGGCATGGGGCTGGCTGGCCGCCGAGGCGGCGATTCTCGTCGCGGCGGCGACGGTGAAGGCGCTCGCGGTGGCGCAGCTGGCCGACCATCCGCTCCTGCAGCCGGCAGGAGGCCTGGACAGCGAGTGGTACGTGGCGCTCGCCACGCGCGTGGCCGCCGGGGACTGGACGCTGGCCGGCGCCTTCGAGGGCGGCGCCTTCCCGATCTCGCCGCTCTACGTCTACGTGCTCGCGATCGTGCTCGGCCTGTCGAACGGCTCGCTCGTCGTGGCCCGCGTGGTGCAGGCCGTGCTCGGCGTCGTCGCCGTCGCGTGCGCGATGCGCAGCGCGCGCGACTGGTTCGGCGACGCGGCTGGTCTCGTCACCGGAGCGTTGCTGGCCGGCGCCGGCGTGATCACCTTTCACGAGATCGTGCTCCTGCAGTCGGCGCTCGATCCGATGCTGATGGCCGCCTTGGCGCTGGTCCTTGGCCGCGCCATCCTCGGCGATCGGTGGAGGGCGTGGGCGGGCACCGGCATACTGGCCGCACTGTTCGCGCTCAACCGGCCCAACGCCCTGATCCTCGCGGCGGGCATCGGGGCCGGACTGGCCGTCCGGGCGCTGATCACACGCACCCGCCCGGAGACGCTGGCCGTCGTGGCCTTCATGGGCGCGCTGATGGTGGGCCTGGCGCCGGCGGCGCTCCGCAATCTCGCCGTCGCCGGCCGCGTGACGCTCGTGTCGTCGCACGGCGGCCTGAACTTCTTCATCGGCAACCGGGCCGGAGCCGACGGCACCTACGAGGCGCCGGTCGGCATCACCCCGTCGATCGCCGGGCAGGCGCACGACGCCCGTGTCGTCGCGGAAGCGGCGCTGGGGCGACCGCTGTCGGACCCCGAGGTGTCCGGCTACTTCACCGACCTCGGCCTGGCCTGGATCCGCCAGCATCCTGGCGAGGCGGCGGCGCTGTTCGCCCGAAAGCTGTGGCTGGTCGCGCATCGCACCGAGCTGCCGCTCAACTACAGCTACGCCTACTACGAGCGCGACGAGCCTTCGGTGCTGCGCTGGCTGCCGATCGGCGCGTGGTGCCTGGTGCCGCTCGGGGTCGCCGGTCTGGCCGCGCGCCCCAGATCCGGCCTCGATCGCCGTGCCTACGCCGCGTGGGTCGCGCTGATTCCGCTCTATGCGCTCAGCGTCGCGGTGTTCTTCGTCGCCGGGCGCTATCGGCTGCCGATCCTGGTGCCGCTGGCCATCACTGGCGGCGGAGGTCTCACGGCGCTCGTGGTGGCGATCCGGGCGCACCGATGGATCGACGCAGCGATCCCTGTCGCGGCTGCCGCGCTCGCCGCGGTGATCGCGCTGTGGCCGCTGGCGCTCGACGACGGCCGGTTGGAGGAGCGCGTGGCGATGGCCAGCGCCTTGGCCAGCATGGGACGCCCGGGCGAAGCCGTGGCGCGTGCCGCCATCGTCGCTCGCGAGCACCCCGAACCGGGCACCGTCCATTACCGCGTGGCGTTGGCGCTGCAGGCGCACGGCGATCTGTCGTCGGCCGAAGCGGAGGTGCGCCGGGCGCTGACGATCGATCCGGCGCAGCCCGAAGCCCACGCGACGCTCGGCCAGTTGCTGGCGCGCGCCGGCCGCATCGGCGAAGCGCGGCATCACATGCTCCGAGCCACCACCGGTGGCGCCAGCGCTGCCGGCGCGGCGCGCTGGATCCTCGACGACGCCGTCGGCGGCCCGGAGACGTCCAGTGCGGTCTTCGCCGTGTCGGAGGTGGCGCGGATCGCGGCCGTCGATGCCGGCACCCTGCGCGACCTCGGCCAGCATCTGCTCGAGGCGCGCCGCGGCGATCTCGCCGAGCCGTACTACCTGGCCCTCGACGCCCGGCATCCGCGGCACGCCGATATCGTCGAAGCGCTGGGCGTGGCCCTGCTGGAGCGGGGAAGGGCGGCCCGTGCCGCGCGGACGCTGGAGCGCGCCGTCGGCCTGGACGGCACGCGTCCCAGCAGCCATCTGCACCTGGCGATTGCCTACGTCCAGATCGATCGCCCGGCCGATGCGCTCGCCGAGGCGCGGCGGGCTCTGGCCTTGCGCCCCGATTACCCGCAGGCGCGGGGCGTCGTCGAGGCGCTGGGACGCATGGGGCGGTGAGCCCGCTCACTCCCAACGCCCAACGTCCAACCGCCAAGGCAATGCCAACGCCCAACTCCCAACGCCCAAGTGCCAGCTTCGAGGCGACGCTTGGAAGTTGGAAGCTGGAAGTTGGAGGTTGGAAGTTGGAAGTTGGCCATAGGCCGTAGGCCTCAGAAGTCGATGCGCACCGTCGCCAGGAGTCGTCGTGGTACGGCGTAGGCCGTCGGGTTGCCAAAGGCGGCGTTCGGCTGGGTCGTGCCGATCAGCATGGCGTCGGTGAAGCTGGCCGGGTCGCCAATGACCTGGGTGCCGTCCAACGTGCGGATGCGGCCGTCAAGGTACTGCCGATTGTCACGCTCGAGCGCCGTCTCCTGGTTGAACAGGTTGAGGATGCGGCCTTCGAAGGTGACGGCGTTCCTGGCGCCGAAGCGCAGTTTGTAGGCGGTCAGGAAGTCGAAGTTGGTCCAGGCGTCGTTGCGGTTGCTGCCGGCCGGCTCCAGATAGCGGCGGTAGCCGTCGTACCAGTCGCGGCCGCGCGCTTCCCACGGCTGGCCGCTCTGCGCGCGCAGGTAGCCGCCGAAGGTGAGGCGCGGTGTCGGCACGTAGGAGGCGAAGATCTTCATGACGTGCGTGCGGTCCTGGCTGAGCGGGCCTTCGCGGAAGCGATCCTCGACGAACACGCCGGGGCCGTCCTGCAGGATCGAGGACGTGTTGAAGACGGCGCTGGCGGCGTAGTCGAGGTCGAAGTTGCCCCACAGGCGCGTCAGCGCGTAGCTGGCCGTCAGGCTCCACTTGTCGCGGAGCGGCCGCGACAGTTCGACGGTGAAGGCGCGATATTTACGGAAGGCGTTGTCCAGGTTGTCGACCACGAACGTGCTGGCCGGCAGCACGGTCGGCTGATCCTCGATGAAGTTCTTCGACGTGCGATAGAGGAAGAACGCGTCGACGCTCCAGCCGCGGGGCAACGGCGTCGCATAGCCGAAGATGACTTCGTCGGTGTAGGTCGGATCGAGATCGCGCAGCACCTTGCCGGTGGTGTTGGCGCCGATCGTGTCGGAGATCAACGCACCGGTCGTCGCGTCGAACAGCGCGTCGTTGGTGAAGAGCCGGTTCGGGGCCAGCGAGCGCGCGCTGCTCTTCTGATCCGAGTTGTAGTAGCGGCCGTAGTTGCCGTAGACCTTGTCGCCGGCGCCCTTGCGCAGGTTGTAGTTGGCGCCGAGGCGCGGCTGGATCTGGCTGCCCATCCCGAAAGAGAGGAACGTGTTCGTCGACGTCAGCTCCTGGGCGAAGTCGTCCTGGTTCAGGAGCACGCCGGCGTTCACCACCAGGCGCGGGCCGATGGTGATGTTGTCCTGGAAGAACAGGCTGTACGTCTTCGACTTGGACAGCTGGGACGGCTGGCGCGGGTAGTAGCGGGCCTGGATCTGGCGCCCGGCCTGGACGATGGAAAGCGCGCCCCACCCGTTCGAGATGCGGGTCAGGTCCTCGGTCGTGCCTTCGACGCCGAAGCCGGCCTTGATCTGGTGCGACATGCCCTTGACGTCGAGGTACTGGCTGACCGTTGCCTTGATCTCGTCGCGCGAGTAGTTCTGGCGGTTCAGGTTCAGGCTCGCGCCGCCGACGTTGACGCCGTTGGTGGTGAACAGGCCCATGCCGGCCAGGTTGCGGATATCGAACGACGGCTGGAAGCCGAGGTCGGTCACGGCGACCGTCTCGTTCTGCTCGTCGAGGCGCAGGTACTTGACGTCGAGATAGCCGGTCGACGAGAAGAACCAGCTGTAGGTCGCGGTGGCGACGCGGTTGGTGCCTTCGGTATTGGTCGCGACGGCGGCCGAGTCGTTGGCGCCGACCCCGGCGAACTCGTCGGTGTTCGGGCGCGAGCGGTAGCTGGCGCTCAGGAAATGGTTGTTGGCGGGCGCCGCCGTGACCTTGCCGAAATAGTCGAAGGTACGCTGCTCGCGGTCGGGCACGGCGCCGAGGTTGTTGGACCGGTCGGTGGTGTCGATCCGCGTGGTCTGCGCCGACGCGTAGAAGAACACCTTGTCGTGGCGGATCGGGCCGCCGAGCGCGACCGACGGCACCAGCCGGCTGGTCGTGCTGCGAATCCGCTTGTCGCTGTCCTGGATCCATGCGCTCGGGATCACTTCGAGCCGGGCGCCGCCGGAGAGCGAGTTCGATCCGCTGCGGGTGACGGCATTGGTCACGAACCCGGAGGCGCGGCCGAACTCCGCGGTGATGGCCCCGCGCTTGACCGAGAACGCCTGGATGTCGAACTCGTTGACCTCGGTGGAGAGGTAGCCGAAGCCGGGGTTGGTGATGTTGACGCCGTCGAGCAGGTAGGTGTTGTCCTGCCGGCTGCCGCCGCCGTTCGGGGCGAAGCTGTTGTTCTCGGCGACGCCCGGCACCAGTTGGAACAGGCCGGCATAGGTGCGCTGCAGCGGCAGCTGGTCGATCAGCTCTTTCGAGAAGTTGAAGTTGACCTCGGTCGATCGCAGGTCGACACGTGGCGTGGCGGCGGTGACGGCGACCGATTCCTGCAGCGTCACGCCGAGGGCCAGGTCGACCTGGGAGTCGCGCGAGACTTCGACGATCACGGTGCGCTGGCTGTCGCCGACGCCGGCCTTGGAGGCCTTGACCGTGTAGCTGCCGGGCAGCAGGATCGGGACCTGGAAGAACCCGCTGTCGCCGGTGGTGACGGTGCGGGCGCCGGGGAGTTGGGAACCGGTGACGGTGACGGTGACGCCGGCAAGGGCGGTGCCGGTCGCGTCGAAGGTGTAGCCGGAGATGGAGCCGGTTTCCTGGGCCACGGCGGGAAC
>JBDSLU010000441.1:0-6288 GCA_039916225.1 Vicinamibacteraceae bacterium | reverse complement strand
AGGCGGCCTGGTGAGCGACTACCGCGAAACCAAAGCCTTCCCGCCCCGGCCCGGTCTAAAAAGTTAACATAATATGTCTTATCAGACCCTAGTTGTAAATGGTTTGGAAAGGCCCTGTTGATGCTTTGTTGACGCGAATTTCCGGCTAATGCCCGAGATGCGGGTCTTCGAGACTCGAGCTCGCCCGCTGGGACGCTGGTAAGCTGTGACGGCACACGATGTTGCGCATCCTGGACCGCTACGTCATTCGTGAGGTGCTGGCGCCGTTTGGCTTGGCGCTGTCGCTGTTCACCTTCATCCTCCTCGTCGATCCGTTGATGAAGGAGGCCCAGCGCCTCATCGAGAAAGGCGTCGGCGCGACCACGATCCTGCGCATTCTGGCGACGCTGATGCCGCAGGCCCTGGGCATCACCATCCCGGTGGCGCTGCTGGTCGGGCTGCTGATCGGGCTCGGCCGGCTGTCGGCCGACCGCGAGGCGGTGGCGCTCCAGGCCTGCGGGGTCAGTCTGACTCGGCTGTTGCGTCCAGTCGCTGTTTGTTCGCTCGCCGCGTGCCTGGTGACCGGCTACGTGATGATTTGGGCGATGCCGGCCGGCAACAAGCACTACCAGGCGCTGCTGGCCGAGATCGTCGCCGCCCGCATCGCCACGGAGATCAAGCCGCGGATTTTCTTCGAGGACTTTCCGAACCTGACGTTCTACTCGCGGGACGTCGCCAGTGACGGCGCCGGCTGGCGCGACGTCTTCGTCGCCGATCGCCGCAACGCCGACCGGCCGCAGTTCCTGGTCGCCGCCCGGGGCCGGCTGGTCATCGACCAGAAGGCCCGGAGCGTCGACCTGACGCTGTGGGATGGCAGCTCACATCGGGCCGATCCCAAGGACCCGTCCAAGTACGAGCTGCAGCGGTTCACGACCCAGACCATCAAGCTCGACGCCAACGACGTCTTCCCGAAAACCGACGTCCTGCACGGTGCCCCGGAGATGACCATCTCGGAGCTGCGCGCCGAGATCGCCAAGAAGGAACGGGAGCACCAGTCGCCGCACAACGAGGTGATGTACCTCCACCAGAAGTTCGCCTTTCCCGCGGCGTGCCTGGTGTTCGGTCTGCTGGCCCTCAGCCTGGGCATCTCCAACAGCAAGGACAGCAAGCACGCCAGCTTCGTGGTCGGGCTGGCCGTCGTCTTCGTGTTCTACGCCCTGATGATGATCGGCTCGTCGCTGACCAAGGCGCACGTGTTGCCGGCGAGCCTGGCCCGGTGGCTCCCGAACATCGTCCTTGGCCTGGCCGGGATCGGGCTGCTGGTCTACCGGCACCGGCACGCCGACGCCGGCGTCCAGATCAGCTTGCCGACGAGAGCCGCGATTCGGGCGTGGCTGGAGCGCCGGTTGCCGTGGCGGCGAAAGGCGAGTCCTGCCGTCGAGGCGTCGGCGACCGCGGCGCGAGAGGCGTCCGAGGCGAAGGCGGAGCCGACCGGGCGAGCGGCCAAGCCGGCGAAGGTCGTCCTGGTCGTTCGCATCCCGCGGGGTGCGGCCGAGCTGGTACGACTCCCCCGTCCGACGCTGCTCGACGCCTACGTCGGCAAGGCCTACCTGAGGGTGCTGGTGCTCGCGTTCGCCGGCATGCTCGGCATCTTCTACATCGCCTCGTTCATCGACTGGTCCGACAATCTCTTCAAGGGCCAGGCAACCCCAACCCAGCTTGCGCAGTACATGTGGTACTCGACGCCGCAGTTCGTCTACTACGTGTTGCCGCTATCGGCGCTGGTGGGCACGCTGGTGACCATCGGTGTGCTGACCAAGTCGAGCGAGCTGATCGTCATGCGCGCCTGCGGCGTCAGTCTCTACCGGACGGCCTTGCCGCTGCTCGTCCTCGGCCTGCTTTGGAGCGGCCTGCTGTTCGGCCTCGAGGAATCGCTCCTGGCGAACTCGAACCGCCGCGCCGCCGAGCTCAAGCACCTCATGCGCGGTGGCCAGCCGCGGACCTTCGACGTGCTGTCGCGGCAGTGGGTCGCCGGCCGCGACGGTCGCATCTACCACTACACCTATTTCGATCCCCGCGCGAAGACACTGACCGGCCTCGAGGTCTACAAGTTCGCCGACAAGCCGTGGGGCCTGAGCGAGACCAGGTCGGTACGGTCGGCCAACTACCTGCCGGCCGACAGCACGTGGCTGGCCGACCAGGGCTGGCGGCGGCGGTTCACCCATGACGTCGTCTCCGAGTACACGTCGTTCGAGCGGCGGTCGTTGATCTTCGAGGCCTCGTCCTACTTCGGGACGGAACAGCCAGACGCCGATCGCCTCAGCTTCACCAGCCTGCAGCGCTACATCAGCGCGCTGCGCATCAGCGGCTTCGACGTCATCCCCTACCGGGTGGCGCTGCACCGCAAGATCGCCTTCCCGTTCGTGGCCCTGGTGATGACGCTGATCGCCATCCCGTTCGCGGTCACCACCGGCCGGCGCGGCGCGCTCTTCGGCATTGGTCTCGGCCTGCTGCTGGCGATCTCCTATTGGGGCCTGTCCGCCGTCTTCAGCGCGATCGGGGGAGCCGGACTGCTCTCTCCCCCGCTCGCCGCCTGGGCGCCGAACGTGCTGTTCATCTCCGCTGCCAGCTACCTGCTGCTCACGGTTCGGACGTGAGGGGCCGACTTGTCAGCGGGCGTCCGATGACGTCCCCGCGGACGAGCGCGGTGTCCTTGCCGCAGGAGATCGGGTGCGGCGGATCGTGGTGGCGAGGCGCCCGTACGCAGCACGAGGCGGCCCCTCCGCTGCCGGAGAGCCCGCCTCGTGTTCGATTCCGCGGCGACGTCCGCTAGCGGCTGGCGGCGGTTGCCGTCGCGGCGGCCTTGAGCGCGGCCGCCTTGTCCTTCTTCTCCCACGCGAAGCCGGCGTCCTCGCGGCCGAAGTGGCCGAAGGCGGCGGTCTTCTTGTAGATCGGCTTGCGGAGGTCGAGCTCCTCGATGATGCCCTTCGGCGTCAACTTGAAGTTCTCGCGGACGATGGTCGCGAGGATTTCTTCGGAGACCTTGCCGGTGTCGTGCGTGTCGACCAGCACCGAAACGGGCTCGGCGACGCCGATGGCGTAGGCGAGCTGCACCGTGCAGCGATCGGCCAGCTCCGCCGCGACGACGTTCTTGGCGATGTAGCGGGCCATGTAGCACGCCGAGCGGTCGACCTTTGTCGGATCCTTGCCCGAGAACGCGCCGCCGCCGTGCGGAGCCGCGCCGCCATAGGTATCGACGATGATCTTCCGGCCGGTGAGGCCGGCGTCGCCGTGCGGACCGCCGACGACGAAGCGGCCGGTCGGGTTGATGAGGATCTTGGTCTTGGCGTCCATCAGCGCGGCCGGGACGACCTTCCGGACCACGTGCTCGGTGATGTCGGCGCGCAGCTTCTCGGTCGAGACCTCGTCACTGTGCTGCGACGAGACTACCACCGTGTCGACGCGGATCGGCGTGTCGCCGTCGTACTCGACGCTGACCTGGGCCTTGCCGTCCGGCCGGAGGTAGTCGAGGACGCCCTTGCGGCGCACCTGCGACAGCGCTTCGCACAGCCGGTGCGCCAGCATGATCGGGAGCGGCATCAGCTCGGGCGTCTCGCGGCAGGCGTACCCGAACATCAGGCCCTGGTCGCCGGCGCCGCCGGTGTCGACGCCCATCGCGATGTCGGGCGACTGGCCGTGGATCGACGAGATGACACCGCAGGTCTCGCAGTCGAACCCGAACGCCGACGAGGTGTAGCCGACTTCCCTGATGGTGTCGCGGACCAGCTTCTGCACGTCGACGTAGGCGTTGGTGGTGATTTCGCCAGCGACGAGGCACAGGCCGGTCGTGATGAGCGTCTCGCACGCCACCCGGCTGGTCGGATCCTGGGCGAGGATCGCATCCAGGATGCTGTCCGAAATCTGATCGGCGATCTTGTCCGGATGTCCTTCCGTCACCGACTCGGACGTGAACAGGTAGCGGCCTTTACGACTCATGTCTCTCCTTGTGGCACGCAGGTGCGCATGCCATAACCGGTCAAATTTAGCCCGAGGGGCCGACCTGGTCAACCCCGAACGCGGTCATATCGCGGCCGGTCCGGCCAGGGCCGCCCGGGCGGCTCGCCCACCGCGTGCCCGGGGTCTACCGACGGGGGTGATAGCGGTCGTAGACGGTCCGCAGGCGCGCTTCGAGCACGTGCGTGTAAATCTGCGTCGACGACAGGTCGGCGTGGCCCAGCATCATCTGGATGGCGCGCAAATCGGCCCCCCGATCGAGGAGATGGGTGGCGAAGGAATGACGGACGACGTGCGGGCTGAGGATCTGCCCGACCCCGACCGACGTCCCATGGCGCTTCAGCAGCTTCCAGAAGCCGACCCGGGTCAACGGTGTACCGCGCGGCCCGGACACGAACAGCCAGGGCGAGGTCCGGCCATGCAGGATCGTGCCCCGCCCGCTGGAGAGCCATCGCTGGACCCACTCCACGGCGGAGTCGCCGATCGGCACCATCCGCTCCTTGCCGCCCTTGCCGAGGCAGGTCAGGAAGCCCTGGTCCAGCGCCACGTCGCTCACCTTCAGGCGGACCAGCTCGGTGACGCGCAGGCCGGTCGCATAGAGCAGTTCGATGAGCGCACGGTCGCGCAGGCCGCGCGGGGTCGACGTATCGGGAGCGCCGAGCAGGCGATCCACGTCCTCGGTCGACAGGTAGGTCGGCAACCCGGGCCAGGCCCGCGGCGCCCGGAGGTCGTCGGCCGGACTCCGCTCGATCCGGCGATCGAGGACCAGGAAGCGATAGAAGCCGCGCACTGCGGCGACGTAGCGGGCGACCGAGCGGGGCGCGGCGCCGCCGCTCACCTGGTCGCGCACCGCCGCTTCCAAAGCGGCCCGATCGAGGCCAGCCAGCGGGCGCTCGAGACCGGCGGCAAACCGGCCGAGAATCGCCAGATCCCGCCCATAGCTGGCCAGGGTGTGCTCGGCCAGCCGGCGGGCGACGCGGAGGTGGTCGAGATACGCGCCGACGTCGTCGGTCATTTGACACTCCCCGAAGCCGAGGAGTAGCGTAGCGGCGCGTGCCTCAGGATCTCCGGTCGGCGCAGGCATCGAAGTGGGAATCGCTGCCCACCGAAGCAATCAACCCAAACAGTCTCGGTCTCGATACCGCCCCCGTCGGCGAGATCATCGACCTGATGATCGCCGAGGATCGCAAGGTGGTCGCGGCGGTGCATCGCGAGCGCGATCGCATCGCCCATGGCGTCGAGATCATCGCACAGGCGCTGCGCCGCGGCGGCCGCATCTTCTTCATCGGCGCCGGCACCAGCGGCCGCCTCGGCGTCGTCGAAGCGGCGGAGATGCCGCCGACCTTCGGCACCTCGCCGGCCAGCGTCCAGGCGATCATGGCCGGCGGCAAGGAAGCGGTCTTCAAGGCCAAGGAAGGCGTCGAGGACGACTACGAAGAAGGCTCGCGCGCGGTGGCGCGGCTCCGTCCGAACAAGAAGGACGTCGTCATCGGCGTCTCGGCCAGCGGCCTCACGCCGTTCGTCCGCGGCGGCCTGACCCGCGCCCGCAAGAGCGGGCTGCGCATCATCTTCGTCACCTGCTGGCCCGGCGCCGATCTGCAGAATTTCGTCGACCTGGTCGTGGCGCCCAGTGTCGGCCCCGAGGTCCTGACGGGATCGACCCGGCTCAAGGCCGCGACCGCCACCAAGATGGTGCTGAACATGCTGACCACCATCGCGATGGTCCGCATCGGCAAGGCCTACGGCAACCTGATGGTCGACGTCCAGGCCAACTCCGAGAAGCTGAAGGATCGCGCCCGGCGCATCGTCGGCATCGTCACCGGGATCGGCTACGACTCGGCCGACGAGCTGCTCCGCCGGGCCCGGTGGAACGTCAAGACCGCGGTCGTCATGCACCGCACCGGCTCGTCCTACACCGCGGCCATCGCCAGGCTGAAACAGGCCGAGGGCTCGACCCGCGACGCGATCGGCGAGGACATCGAGCCGCGGCTGCGCGCGCTCCTGCATCTCGACGACCCTAAAGTGAAAGCCGAGTAGGGCCTTTCTGCCCGCGTCGGCCCCGCGAAGTTCCAACTTCCAACGACCAACTTCCAACGACCAACCCCGAAGACGCCGTTTGGTCGTTGGGAGTGCCTTGGTCGTTGGAAATTGGTCGTTGGTAGTTGGTCGTTGGAAATTCGTCAGAGCCCGCGCGAACCGCGCGCTTACGCCGTGGCGTAGCTCGGAATGCGGGCTCCGCCCGTCGCTTCCGCGACCGCCAGCGCCACCGCGCCGTAGGCCGGCTCCCGCTGCAGC
>JBDSLU010000440.1:0-6170 GCA_039916225.1 Vicinamibacteraceae bacterium | reverse complement strand
TCCGCGAAGCCGTGGCCATGCGCAACGCGATGCTGGCCGAGTGGCGCGGCCTGCTGTCGACGCACCCGGTGGTGCTGCTGCCGCAACGGGCCGATCCGCTGCTCGAGGTCGACGAGGATCTGCGCAGCGTCGAACACTTGCGCCGCGTGCTCCGCGGCTATGCCCCGAGCGCCACCATGAACTTGCTGGGCCTGCCGTCTGTGGTCGTGCCGACCGGCCTGGGTGACGGCCTTCCCACCGGGGTGCAGGTGGTCGCCGGCTGGCATCAGGAAGGGGCATGCCTGGCGGCAGCCGAGGCCATCGAGCACGGCCTCGGCACGCTGAGCGAGCAGCTCTGGGCGCGGCCGACGATGGCCTGAGCTGCTGACGGCCAGGCCCCGGCAGCAGGCGTCAGTCGCTGCGGCCCACTTCCGCCTTGTAGGCCTCGAGCAGGCTGGTGAGCTTGGTCTGCACCGCGCTCTGCGCCGAGTAGAGCTCGTCGAGCGGCGCGACGAACGCCTGCTGCTTCAGCTCGTCGCCGACCGTCAGCGTCAGCTCCGCCAGCCGCTCGATGCTCGCGCGCGAATGGAACTCGAGCTCTTTGAGCTTCGACAGGACGACGAGCGATCCCTCGTGCACCGCTGGCGTCACCGACGCGGCGTGCCCGGCCGGCGCCACCGCGTTGCCGTCGGCCGCCTCGTCGGGTTCGAGGGCGATCGCCGTTCCGGCGGGATCGGTGCGCTTGTCGGCCGCCGCCGGCTTCTTGCCGGGCTGCACGGCTGGCGTGCCGGCTGGAGCCGCAGCCTCTCCGTGGTGCTTCTTTTCCTGGGCGACCTTCTTGTCGTGCGCGACGTCGCGTGGATCGGACATGGAACCTCACTGACACATCTCTTCGTGGCCGAGGCCTTCGATGCTGGCAGAGATCGGAACCACCCGCACAACCAAGTGCCACGGCAGAGCCGCCCGCCGGCACTGGTCATTGGCGTCGCGTCCCGGTCTCGGTGCCCCCGGCGAGCCCACCTCGACTGCCGACGGTCCCGTCGAGGTGGATCATCGATAATCGTGGCGACGAGGCAACACCAAGGATGCAGGCCGACAACTGGAGCCGCGTCAAGGCGCTGTTCAACGAGGCGCTGGATCTGCCGGCGCCCGAGCGGGCGCGCCGGCTGGATGCCGCCTGCGGCGATGACGATGCGCTGCGGCGGGAGGTCGAGTCGCTGCTCGCCTTCGCCGGCCGAGACGGCCCGCTCGGACCGACCGGGCCGGAGCAGGCGGCCTCGGCGCTGGAGGTCGTGCCCGATCCGAACTTCGGCAAGCGCCTGGGCGCCTACCGCATCCTGCGGGAGTTGGGCCGCGGCGGGATGGGTGCGGTCTACCTCGCCGAGCGTGTCGACGGCGAGTTCCAGCAGCAGGTCGCCATCAAGATCGTGCGCCACTCGGTGGCCGATCCCGATCTCGAGCGGCGCTTCCGCGTCGAGCGCCAGGTGCTGGCGTCGCTCGAGCACCCGCACATCGCGCGCCTCCTCGACGGCGGCGTCAACGACGCCGACGAACCGTATTTCGTCATGGAGTACGTGCCCGGCGAGCCGCTGCTCGACTTCGTCACCCGCGCCGGGCTCGGCGTCCGCGCCCGCCTCGAGATCTTCCGGAAGATCTGTTCGGCGGTGTCCTACGCGCACGCCAAGCTGGTCGTGCACCGCGATCTCAAGCCGTCGAACATCCTCGTCCCGGCCGACGCCGAGCCGAAGCTGATCGACTTCGGCCTGGCCAAGATCCTCGACGCGGCGCTCGACGGCGGTGGTGCCGATCTGACGCGGACCGCGTTCCGCGCGTTCACGCCGTCCTACGCCTCGCCCGAGCAGGTGCACGGCCAGCCGATCACGACGGCCAGCGACGTCTACTCGCTCGGCGTGGTGCTCTACGAACTGCTGACCGGCAGCACGCCGTTCGATTTCGGGCGGGGCACCGTCGCCGACATGCTTCGCACGCTCGACACCACGGCCGCCAAGCGACCCAGTTCGGTCGTGGCCCGGCTGGCGCGGCAACAGGATGGGGACAGCGCGCCCGGGCCGCCCTATCGCGCCGCGGTGCTCGAGGGCGATCTCGACAACATCATCCTGACGGCGCTGCGCCGCGAACCGGAGCGGCGCTATCCGTCGGTCGCGGCCCTTGCCGACGACGTGCAGCGCTATCTCGGTGGACGGCCGGTGACGGCGCACCCGCAGACGTGGGGCTATCGCGGCGCCAAGTTCGTCCGCCGGCACACGGCGGCGGTGATCGCGACGACGCTGGCGGTCTGTGCGGTGGTCGGCGGTCTCGGCGTCTCGCTGTGGCAGGGCGCCATCGCCCGCGAGGAGCGCGATCGCGCGACGCGGCGCTTCGAGGACGTCCGGCGGCTGTCGAACTCGCTGCTGTTCGAGCTGAGCCCGCGAGTCGAGCGTCTGCCGGGGGCGACCAGCGCGCGTGACCTGCTGGTGCGACGGGCCGTCGAATACCTCGACAGCCTGGCCCGGGAATCCGCCGACGATCGGTCGCTGCAACTGGAGCTGGCGTCGGCCTACGAGAAGGTCGGCGACCTGCAAGGCAACCCGACCAACCCGAACCTGATCGAGTACGACGCCGCCATCGGCAGCTACCTGAAGGCGCGCCAGATCCGCCAGCGCGGCATCGTCGCCGGCGACCCTGCCGTCCAGCGCGCCCTGGCCGAGAACTTCCGCGTCCTCGGCAACATCTACAGCCAGGCCAACGAGTTCGACCAGGCGGCGCGCGACCTCGCCGAAGCCCGCCAACGCTTCGAGCGCCTTCTCGCCGGCGCGCCCGATGATCCCGCGCTGCAGCTGGCGCTGGCCCAGGCGATGCACGACCTCGGCCGCCACCAGTCCAACAGCTCGCGCTACGCCGCGGCATTGGTGCCGTTCGAGCAGTCGATCGCGGTCGCCGAGCGGTTGCGCCTGCGGGCGACGGCCAGCGCCGACGTGCTCCGCCTGCTGGGCGACACGCGGGCGCAGTACGGACTGGCGCTGTCATGGGAAGGGCGCCAGCGCGAGGGCGAGGCGCAGATGGCGCAAGCTGCGGCGATCTACCAGCCGCTGGCGGCCGCCCAGCCGCACGATGCGCCGACCAGAAACGGTCTCTGGTCGGTCTATTGGCTGACGAGCAGCGTCTACGAGGAGCAGGACGACGCCCGCGCGCACGCCTTCGCGCAGAAGGCGCTCGACGTCATCGAGCGCATCGTCGAGCAGGATCGCGACAACCTGCGGGCCCGGCAGCAGCTGGCCAAGTCGTACTCGCGTCTCGGCCAGACGGCGATGAACACCGGCCGCGCCGCGCAGGCCATCGGCCACCTGGAGCGGGCCGTCGCCATCCTCACCGGGATCGCGGACAGCGAGTCGCGCAACGGGCGGCTGCGATCCGATCTGGCGCTGGCGCTGACGCGGCTCGCCGACGCGCACGCGGCGCGAGGTCAGCTGCGCGCCGCGCTGGCCGACGCCGAACGCGCCGGCCTGATCTACGCGGACGTCATCGAGCGCTTTCCGACCGATCGCCGCTCGGTCCGGAACCTGGTCCTGACCCACCAGGCGGTGGGCGACATCCACGAACGCCTGACGCGGACCGAGCCGTCGGTCACGCCATCCCACCACGCGCTGGCCACGGCCAGTTATCGGCGCGCCCTCGACCTCGTGCTGGCGCTGCGCGCAAAGGCCAGTCTCGCCGAGTCCGACGTGAAGCTGGTGCGGGCCTTGACGGCCAAGGTCGCCGGCGACGCCGGGCCGGCGCGCGAGTGATGTCAGGGCCTCGCGGGCGCCGCGGCGGCCTGTTCGGCCGAGCGCCGGACGTTCCAGCCTTGCCAGAGGTGCCGGCGCTGGTGGGCGGCGAGGACGTGCAGACCGGTCGCCAGGCTGAAGCGGATGCCGGGCACCAGCGGGTTGGGGAACGTCACGCCGGCCAGATCGATCACCGCGAACCGCCGCAGGAAGGCGCGAACGTCATCGAGCGAGGTGAGGAAGGTCGCCGACGCCTCGCCCAGCGGCGGCGAGACCCGCGGCTGGATCTTGCGCGGCGCCTTGGTCCTGAACAGCGGCCTGGCGGGCGGCTCCAGCAGACGCGCGAACCAGCCGCCGATCAGACCAGGTCGGGCCGGGCCGCGCCGGGTGCGGCCGTCGGCCGCCGCGCGCTCGGCCGCCGGGCGCATCGCGTCCAGGTAGACGCGGTTGCCGGTGGCCAGGTGATCCAGGCACTCGGCGACCGTCCACTTCCCGGGCGCCTCGCGCCACGTCCCCTGCGCGTCACTCAGTCCGTCGATCAGCGTTCGCGCATCGCGGTCGATGGCGTCGTAGGCCGAGTCGAGCGCCGCGAGGTCGTCGTGGGGAAACGTGTCCGGCATGTTCCATACCGTATGGTACGGAAATGGACGTTGTCAATACCCTTGGGTATGGAGAATGATGGTGCGCCATGGCAGACGCGAAGACGGGCAAGGTGCGCCTCGGTGAGCCGACCGTCACGGCGTCGGACTGGGCCGAGGCGGCCCTGCAGCTGATCGCGGAGGAAGGACTCGGCGCGCTGACGATCAGCACGCTGGCGGCCCGCTTGGGCGTGACGAAGGGCAGCTTCTACTGGCACTTCACCGGACGCGACGGACTGCTGGCCGCGGCGCTGGGCCGGTGGGAGCGGGGCGTCGGCGACATCATCCGCAGCCTCGACGCGATCCCGGATCCGCGCCGGCGGCTCGAGCTGATCCTCGACGCGGCGTCGCAGCCGCCGCGATCGCGGTCGCTCTACGCGGCGCTGGCCGAAGCGGCCGAGGATCCGGTCGTGCGCAAAGTGCTGCAGCGCGTGGCGTCGGCCCGCATCGACTATCTGGAGCAGTGCTACCGCGGCCTGGGGCTCGCGCCGGCGCTCGCCAAGGGGACGGCGGTGTTTGCCTACGCGGCCTATCGCGGCCTGCTGCAGCTCGCCCACGAAGCGCCGGCCAGCCTGCCCACTGAATGGGCGACCTACGCCGCGCTCAATCGACAGGCGTTCGTGCCCGAGGCCGCCTCGACGCGTCCGCGATCGCGGCGAGTCACGCGCTGATCGGCTACTTCCGGCGCTGTTGCGCCGCCCGGACCTCGTCCTCGGTGAAGGCCACGGCGAACAGGCCCTCGGTCTCCAGGAACGCGGCCACGTCGCGCAGCGAGACGTGCAACGTCTTCAGTCGCGCGGTGTCGAGGTGGATCTCGTTGTTGGCGGCGTCGTTGAAGAACTGCACGACGGTGCCGCCGCCCGGCGAGAAGCGCGCGTCGATGCGCGTGATCACGTCGTCGAGGTAGCGGCGTCCGCCGGGCGCGGGCTCGCCCGGCATGCCGTGATCGGCGGCGATGGCCACGGCGAAGCGGCCGGCGCCGGCCTTGCGTTCGATGATCTGCAGCGCGCGCGCGATCTGGCGATCGGCCTCGGCCAGCGTTTCCTTGATCTCCGGCGAGGCCGGCCCGTAGGCATGCCCGGTGTAGTCCGGTCCCTTCAGGTTGACCAGGATCAGGTCAGGGATGTCGTCGGCGCCGATCGGCTCGGCCTCGAGGACGGCGGCCAGGGCATCGCCCTCGAAGCGCTGGAACAGCGCCGAGGCGCGAAACCGGGTCGGGCTGGCGATGTCGTGGCCCAGCCAGGTGCCGCCGGCCTCCGTCCAGTAGCTCTTGGCGGTGAACGCCTTCAGCGCCTCGGGCATCGCGTAGCACTTCGGGCTCGTCTCCCAGGCGCCGTCACCGGCGGTGCTGTAGCTGGCCGCCCGAACCGGCCGCCCGTTGACCAGGCAGCCACCGTGGCCGACCAGGCCGGCGACGGCGCGGATGGCGCCGCCCTGTCCCAGGATGATGGCCTTGCCCTCGGTCTGGATGTTCCACACGTCGGCCAGGGTGAGCGCCAGCATCTCGCCAGGATCGAGCTGGTCGTACGCTTCCTGCGACTTGCCGGTGACCCGGTTGAACAGGTAGTTCACGGCCAGTCCGTGCGTGCTGGGGTCCGCGCCGGTGCCGAGATTGGCGTGGCCGACCGCGGTCAGCGTCGGTACCGATGACACGTGCGCCTCGCTGAACCAGGCGCCGCCCGCGCGCAGGCGCGACACCGTCGGCATCACGTCCTGGTAGGTATCGAGATAGTCGGCGCGGGTCCCGTCGAGCACCAACAGCGCGATCACGCGCGGCGGCGCCTCCGCC
>JBDSLU010000439.1:0-3796 GCA_039916225.1 Vicinamibacteraceae bacterium | reverse complement strand
ATCGCACGTCCCTCTGGCCCGTTGAAGAGGGGCTGATGCTCGAAGGCAACGTCTTCGTTGCCCCGCGGATGCGTGACATCCACTCGATGGCCCGTCGGGTCGGGCCGTCGGAAGTGCCCGTTCTCATTACCGGCGAGACTGGATCGGGTAAGGAGGTCATCGCGCGCGAAGTCCATGATTCGTCGTCGCGTGCCGCCAGAAGCTTCGGCGTGCTCGTCTGCTCGGCGGTGCCGCGCGAGATGCTCGACAGTCACCTGTTCGGTCATCGAAAAGGTGCGTTCACGGGGGCGATCGACAACTTCCTGGGCGTCATTCGCGCCAACGAGGGCGGCACGCTCTTCCTCGACGAGATCGGCGAGGTCAGCCTCGACCTTCAGGTGAAGCTGCTCCGCTTCCTGGAGACCGGCGAAGTGCACCCGCTTGGAGAAACCAAGCCGGTCAAGGTCAACGTGCGGGTCATCGCGGCCACCAACCAACCACTCGAAGCCCTCATCAAAGAGGGCCGGTTCCGCGAGGATCTGTTCTATCGCCTCAACGTCGTGCGGGTGACGATTCCGCCACTCCGAGAGCGTCGCGAAGAGATCCTTCCGTTCTTCGAGCGCTTCCTGATGCGCGAATGTGCAGGAGTCGGCCGGCCCGTCCCGGATCTGTCCGATGAAGCGGTGGAGCACCTGCTGCTCTATACGTGGCCAGGAAACGTGCGCCAGCTCCTCAACGAGGTCAAGCGCATCCTCGCGACGCTGCCCGCAGGCGCCGAAATCACGCCGGCGGCGCTTTCCGCGCCCATTGCCGAGGAGCGGCAGGCGGCGATCGCCAAGGCCGTCGCGGCATCGCCGAACCAGATGCTCGTGCGGACGGACCAGCCGCTCGCGGCAGCCATCGAGGAGGTCGAACGGGCCATGCTGAAGGGCGCCCTTGCCAACAGTCCCGACCTCGAAGCGGCGGCCGAAAAGCTGGACATCACCCGCAAGGGCCTCTTCCTGAAACGCCAACGCCTGGGCCTCGAGTAGGCGCCACCGGCGCCCGCTCTGTGGCTTCGCGAACGGCTGGGCTACCCTTGCCGCGGCGCCGAACCACGGCAGCCGAGGAACTCAGCCCCATGACTCTTTTGCATCGAACGCTCTGGACTGGCTTGATGATCGCGGCCCTCGGCGCCGCGCCTCTGGCGCAGACACCGCCGGAGCGCCTCGTCTTCAGCCACGCCGGCACGCTCCTCGACCGGCCGGGTCAGCCGGCACGCGGGCCGTCCACGATCGTCGTCCGCAACGGCCGTATCGACGCGATCCGCGACGGATTTGTCGTTCCGACGGACGGCGCCACTCTCGTCGATCTCAAGAACGCCTTCGTACTGCCCGGGCTTATCGACGCCCACGTCCACATCTTCGCGGACGACGACAAGGTGCGAGCCCGGGCCGAGGCCCTCAACCGCGACATCGAGGACTCGCTGCTGATCGCCGTCGACAATGCCCGGCGGACGCTCGAGGCCGGCTTCACGACGGTGCGCGACCTCGGGTCCGACGTCCACAGCGTGACGGCCTTGCGGGACGGCATCGCCTCGGGCCTTGTCGCCGGGCCGACGATCGTGGCGGCGGGCTCCCCGATTTCAGGGCCCGGCGGCCACGCCGACCCGGCCAACAACGTCAACCGCGACATCGAAGAGCTTCGGCGGGCCCGCGCGACCAACACCTGCAGCGGCGCCGACGACTGCCGCCGCGCCGTGCGGTTGCAGATCTCGCAGGGCGCCGACGTGATCAAGTTCACCGCGACCGGCGGCGTCCTCAGCAACATCGCCGGTGGACTCGGCCGGCAGATGTTCGACGACGAGATGAAGGCCATCGTCGACACGGCCCACCTGTTCGGCCGCAAGGTGGCGGCGCACGCACACGGCAAGGACGGCATCGCCGCGGCGCTGCGCGCCGGCGTCGACTCCGTCGAACACGCCACCTACACCGACGCCGAGACCAATGCGCTCTTCAAGCAGTCGAACGCCATCGCTGTCGCGACCAGTCCGCTGGACGACGTCACCGTGCTCGAGCGCGTCCGCTTCGTGATGCGCGCCGGCGTCGTCCACGTCCTCGACGGCGCCCGCCAGGCGTTTCCGCCGCGATGAAGGCCCCGGCCGGCAGCGGAAGCTCACCGGGCGCTGCGCAGGCTGTGCGGCCGCCCCCGGTTTCACCCGCATCGAGTCCGGCGAATAGCCGCTCGGTCGGTGGGGATCCGCCTATTCGAAGCGCAGCGGCCCCATCGGATCGACGCGTGTGGCTCGCCGGGCGGGGAGCAAGCTCGCCAGGAGCGTCACCAGCAGGAGCACCAGGCAGGCCAGGGTCAGCAGCCATGGCTCGTGCGGCGATACGCCAAAGAGCTGGCTGGCGAGGAGCCGGCTGGTCGCGAACGAGCACACGAGGCCGATCGCCAGCCCGGCCAGCGCCGTTTGCCCGGCCTGCATCATGACCAGGCCGAGCAGCCCGCGTGGAGTTGCCCCAAGGGCCAGGCGAACACCGAATTCCCTGGTCCGTTGTGCGACGTGAAAGGCGGCCACGCCGAAGGTGCCGACTGCCGCGATCCCAAGGGCCACGGCCGCGTAGGACGCCAGCATGATCATGAGAAATCTCCGCTCGGCAACGGCCGCGGCGACGATGTCCGTCATCGTCGTGATCTCGTGCACGATGACACGCCGGTCGGTGGCGTGCACGGTGTCGCGCAGCAACGGCGTCAACGTGTCCGCCGGGACGCGGCTTCGCACCACGACCTGGGCGCCGCCGAACGCGTAGTGCAGGTAGAAGCGTGGCTGGGGCCTGTCGTCCAGCCGCACGTCCCGCGTGTCCGTCACCACGCCGACGACTTCGAGGATGCGAGTCTGGTTGCCGATGGTGAAGCGCCGGCCCACGGCCGGGCGGCCGCGAAACAGCACCGCCGCCGCCGCTTCGTTGATGATCGCCACCCCGCTGACGTCGTCGTCCTTCCGGTCGGCGTCTCGGAAGAATCGTCCGCCGAGTAGGCGAATGCCCATGGCCTGGAAATAGTCGTAGGCCACGAATGTGCCCGAGAGTGACGGGCGTTCGGCCTCCGGCAGGGGACTGTCCACCGCTTGCGCCTTCTCGTTGAAGGTCCACTTCCCGGTCAGCGGCATCGAGGAGATCGTCCCCACGGCGTCGACGCCAGGGAGCGCCGCCAGCCGTGCTTGCAGCGCGCGATACATCCGCGACGTGTCCTCGCCGCTCTCGAAGCCGCGCGTCCGCAGGTCGAGCGCGACCACGGCGCGCGGTTGATAGCCGAGGTCCTGGCCGGTCAGGCGGCGGAAGCTCTCCAGCAGCAAACCGGCCGAGGTGAGCAGCACCAGCACCGCCGCGATTTGCCCGATGAGCAGCCCCTGCTGCCACGATCGGACCCGGGGCCCTGCCGTCGTGCGAGTCCCCTGGGGGGCCGGTGCGGGCCCATCGACGCGCGACTGCCGCAGCGCTGGCAGCAACCCGCACACGAGCGCGGTCACGAGCGACAGCCCGGCGGTGAACGCGACGGCCGCGGCGTCCACCGTCGCGTCGTGGATGAACGGCACGTTGGCTGGCGCGAGCACGCGCACGCCACGAAGGGCGCCCTCCGCCAGCAGAAGTCCGACCGCCCCGCCGAGCAGTGCGAGAAGACTCGTCTCCAGCAGCGCCGCCTGCACGAGGCGGCGGCGGCTGGCCCCGAGCGCCACCCGCACGGCCAGCTCGCCGTGCCGCGCTACACCCTGGGCCAGCAGGAGGTTGGCGAGGTTGACGCAGCACACCAGCAGCACCGCCGCGACCGCAGCGCC
>JBDSLU010000438.1:0-12232 GCA_039916225.1 Vicinamibacteraceae bacterium | reverse complement strand
GATGACCGCGCTGCTGCGCGACCGCGATCCGATGGCGCGGCGCCGCGCCGCGGTCGCCTTGGACGGGTTGACCGCGCGGCTGGACCCGCAGCACCCGCAGGCGATCACGGCGACGCCGGGGCTGCTGGCGGCCGTCGAAGCCGCGCTGCGGCCGCTGCGCGACGCCGCGGTCTCGAAGGATCCGCCGCAGATCCGGTGCGTAGCCTTCCACGCGATCGAGCAGGCCCGCCGCTTGCCGCACGAGGCGCTGCGGGCGCGCGCGGCCAGCCTGCTCGAGGACGCGCGGGTCGACTGCGGTCCCTCGCCGGGCTCGACCGAGAGCGGCGTGTTCACCAACCAGACGCGTCGCGAGGGGATGGAGGAGATCATCGCGCGGCTCGATCGCCAGCCGCCGCCCCTGGCCGCTGAGACGTCATCAGCCCTGCTCGCCGCTCCGGCCGATGACGTCGTGCCGCTGCTCCAGGCGCGGCTGCGACGCACCGACTCGTGTCAGGGGCTGGCCCTGGTCGCCGGGGTGCTCGCCCGCCGCAACGTCGCCGAGGCCGACGTCGAGGCCACCTTCGGCCGGGTGGCGGCGGGGAGGTGCGCCGGCCGCGATCCGTTCGCGATGTCGCTCGCCCAGAGCGCCGCCAACGCCCTCCAGGTGCGGCCCGGTGGCATCGCCCGGTTGACCACACTGCTCCGCGACCGTGACGCCGACGTCCGGCATCGCGCCGCCAAGGCGCTCGCCGGGCTGTTTGCGACCCTCGGCATGGGGGAGGCGGCGCGCCCCACGTCCGCTCCGGCCATCCTGGCAGCCGCGCGAGACGCGCTGCCGGCGCTGGTGACCCTGGCCACGACCGAGCGGGACGGACCGACGCGGTGCGAGGCGGTGCGGGCCCTCCAGCGCGCCCAGGAGGCGGACGACGGGGCCTTGCGGGCCGAGGCCGAGGCGCAGAGTCGCGGGCGCACGCTGCGGTGCCTCGCGCCACCCAATCCGTGAGCGGCGCGCGGGCGGATATACTCGCCCGATGAGGGCCCTCTCGCGCGCGGTCGTCGTCGTCACGACGGCCGTGCTGGCCGTGCTGACCGTCGGTCTGACGGCACAAGTGCCGGCCAGCCGACCACGCATCACGGGGATCGATCACCTCGTCTTCCGCGTTGGCGACGCCGCCGCGGCGAAGCGCTTCTACGGCGACGTACTCGGCTTGCGGGAGTCGGCGGCGTCGACGGTCAGCGTTGTCGCCGCCGGCTGCACGCACGGCGGATGCGACGACAGGGCGTCGCGCGTCATTTCGGCCCGGCTGCAGTTCGAGGTCGGCAAGCGGCAGATGATCTACGTCGAGCCCGATCTTCCGGCGGGGGAGGACGAGCGTCTCCGCCTGCTGGCCTTCTCGACCCCCGACCTCGAGGCTCTCGCTGCGCATCTGACCGCGAAGGGCGTGGCCGTGACGCGCGCGACATTGCCCGGAGCGGAAGCGGCGATCACCGTATCGGACCCGGATGGGCATCCACTGGCCTTCGTCCAGCGTGAGTGGCCGCCGAAAAACCTGACCCAGCGCCCGGTCGTCTTCCGAGGCGCCTCGCCGCTGTCGACGCGCATCCTGCACGCCGGCCTGACCATCCGCGACGAGGCGGCGGCCACGCGTTTCTACAAGGATATTTTGGGATTCAGCGAGATTTGGCGGGGCGGCCGGTCGGAGGGCGTGACCGACTGGATCAACATGCGGGTGCCGGATGGCACCGACTATCTCGAATACATGCTGGTGTCGTCACCGCCGGATCGGCGGCAACGCGGAGTGCTTCACCACGTGGCGCTCCTGGTGCCGGACATCCAGGGGGCGTGGGAAGCAGCCGGCGCGCGGACGCCGGCGACGGAGCGGTCGACGCTAGGCCCACCAAACGTGGGCCGCAACGGCCGCTGGCAGCTGAATCTCTACGATACGGACGGCACGCGGACCGAGCTGATGGAACCGTTCAGGGTTCGCTGAGCGTCGGCTTCGGGGCGCGTGTCGATCGACCAGAAGAGCAACTGCAGGCTGCCCCAGGCCATGGCGAGGCCGAGGGCGGCGGAAACGGCGAAGGCGGCAAGCAGGACGATCAGGTTCATAACGGCGTCTTCCTGGTCAATCGGCGCAATTCACGGCAGCATCAGGGACGCCCGGGATCTTCCTGCAGGACGTCCGCGACAGGAGAACGCATCGCATGGCAGTGCCTTCGGTGGTGACCGCGTGGGTAGATGACGTAGCCCAGCTCACTACCCCCGACTCCATCGTCTATTGCGACGGAACCGAACCCGAACGCGACCGCCTCGTGGCCGAGTGCCTCGCGACCGGTGAGCTCATCGAGCTCAATCAGGCGCGTCTCCCGGGGTGTTACCTCCATCGGAGCGCGCCACACGACGTCGCGCGCACCGAACACCTCACGTTCGTTTGCACGGACCGTGCCGACGACGTTGGGCCCAATAACAACTGGATGGCACCGGGGGACGCGAAGGCCAAGCTGACGCCGCTCTTCGCCGGTGCGATGCGCGGGCGCACACTGTACGTCGTCCCCTTCCTCATGGGCGCGCCGGGGTCCCGGTTCGCCAAGGCGGGAGTTCAGGTCACCGACAGCAAGTACGTCGTGCTGAACATGCGGATCATGACCCGCATGGGCACGGTCGCCCTGGACCACATGGCGGCCGACCCGACATTCACCCGCTGCCTGCATTCGCTCGGCGACCTCAGCCCGGATCGACGGTTCGTCATGCACTTCCCGACCGAGAACACCATCTGGTCGGTCGGGTCGGGCTATGGCGGAAATGCCCTGCTCGGCACGAAGTGCCTGGCGCTCCGTCTGGCCAGCTGGATGGCCAAGTCGGAAGGCTGGCTGGCCGAGCACATGCTCATCCTCGGCGTCGAGAGCCCGGACGGGCGGGTCCGCTACGTCACGGGCGCCTTCCCGTCGGCCTGCGGCAAGACGAATCTGGCGATGCTCGTGCCGCCGGACAGCATGCCGGGTTGGAAGGCGTGGACGGTCGGCGACGACATCGCCTGGCTGCGGCCCGGCGCGGATGGCCGGCTGTGGGCGATCAATCCCGAGAACGGCTTCTTCGGCGTCGCGCCCGGCACCAGCCGCAAGACCAACCCGAACGCCTTCGAGATGATCCAGCGCGACACGATCTACACGAACGTCGCGCTGCGTCCGGACGGGACGCCGTGGTGGGAAGGCCACGACGATCCGCCACCGGCCGAAGCCATCGACTGGCAGGGCCGCCCGTGGACGCCGGCCTCGACCGAGAAGGCGGCGCACCCGAACAGCCGCTTCACCACGCCGGCGACCAACTGCCGATCGCTGTCACCGGAATTCGACAACCCGGAAGGCGTGCCGATCGACGCGGTGATCTTCGGCGCCCGCCGGCAGCGCCGCGTGCCGCTGGTCTACGAAGCGCGCACCTGGACGCACGGCACGTTCCTCGGCGCGACGCTGTCGTCGGAAACGACTGCGGCCGCGACCGGCAAGGTCGGCGTGCTGCGCCGCGACCCGATGGCCATGCTGCCGTTCTGCGGCTACAACATGGGCGACTACTTCCAGCACTGGCTGGACGTCGGCGCGTCGGTGGCCAAGCCGCCGCGCGTCTACCGCGTCAACTGGTTCCGGACCGGCGCCGACGGCAAGTTCCTCTGGCCCGGCTTCGGCGACAACATGCGCGTGCTGCGGTGGATCCTCGAGCGCTGCGACGGCAGCGGCGCGGCGATCGACACGGCGATCGGCTCGCTGCCGAAGATGGACGCCATCGACAAGCGAGGCCTGTCGATCGGCGATGACATCCTGGCCCGCCTGCTGCGCGTCGATCCGGCCGAGTGGGTCGAGGCGGTGGCCGGGCAGGAAGACTACTTCCGCCAGTACGGCTCGCACCTGCCGGCGGCGCTGCACGCCGAGCACGACGACTTGGCGCAGCGGATCCACGACACGATGGTGTTCGACCCGCACCACCCGTAGGTGGCCGGCCGGCAACCGCCGGCCGGGCGCCTACGGGAACTACCAACTTTCAAACTCCAACTTCCAAGCTCCAACTTCCAAGGCACTCCCAAGTCCGCAACTCCCAAGGGACGTCGGCGTCCAACTCCCAACTCCAGGCGGTCCACCATGACCATGGCGAAGCCCGGTTGGAAGTTGGGCGTTGGGTGCCTTGGAAATTGGAGCTTGGAAGTTGGCGTTTTGGAAGTCGGCGTTTGGAAGTCGGAAGTTGGGAGTTCGCGCGCGTTGGCGTGCGCGCTAGCGCGCGGCGGCGTGGCGCAGCCGGGCGTAGAGCGTGTCGGCGACCGCGTCCGGCAGCCAGCGGATGTGCACGTGATGGCCGCCGGTGGCGGCGCCGGCGGTGTCGACGCGCACGGCAGCCATGCCCCAGCGGCGATCGAACGGCGAGCGTTCGAGGCTCACGACCTGGGCCCGGCTGGCGCGGACCAGCGTCACGTGCCGCGCCGTCGTCGCGCTGCGGAAGCACAGCGTGTCGCCGGACCACGCGAACGCGGTGAAGCGCGCCGCCACCCACGCCTGCAGGGTGAGCGCGGCGGCCGCGGCGAGGCCGATCGCGATCGCCCACCGGTGCGCGGCGCCGTAGCTGGCCGCGCCGATCAGTGTTGCCAGCACCAGACGCACGCGCAGCAGCCGGCGGAACGCGCGCGGGTCGACACCGTGCCAATCGAGCGCGTCGAGATCGGGCGCCACGCCGGCGCCGATCGGGTAGACATCGCGGACCAGCGACGCCACCCGCGACGCCGGCACGATCGGGACGAGCACGTGGCTGCCTTCTGACGCCTGCTGCTTCCGCCGTTCCGACACCGACGCGGCCGTATCGATGGTGACCGTGGCGCGGCCGGCCAGCCACATCAGCGGCTCCTGCGAGACGGTCAGCTTCTGGATGCGCGCTCGCGGGATGGTCCGTGCGACCCGCGTGACCAGTCCGTAGCTCTGGAACAGCTCCCCGCCGCGCGCGGTCAGCGTGAACGCGAAGTGCTTGATCGCCGACCACGCTGCCGACAGCACCCGCAGTGTCAGGAGCGCGAACCCGACGACGAGAGCGATCTCCAGCGCCACGAACGGCGTGGCGTGCCGGAGTCCGCCCCATACGCCTTCGGCCGACGGCAGGTAGCGGTCGAGACTGAAACCGAGGCTGCTCAGGTCGAGCTGCCACGCCGCACCAAAGGCGGCGGCGATCACCACCCAGCCACTGCCGGTCAGCAGTCCGTGCAGCAGCAGCTCGCGCGGATCCAGCGCCACCAGGATGCCAGGCGCGGTGACCGCAGGCCCGGTCGCCGCGACGATGTCTCCGCGCTCACCGAGACGCACCGCGTCGCGCAGCTCGGTGACGGCCTCGAGCGAGAGCACCGACAACTCGCCTTCGGCGCCGCCGCCGGTCCCGGTGTCGAGCCGTACGACCGCCACGCCAGCGAGCCGGTGCGGGGCGTGCTGGATCAGCTCGATGTTCTGGATGCGGGCGTAGGGAATATGGCGCTCGCGTTTCCAGATCAACCCGCGCGCGATCACGATCTCATGGCGATCGAAGCGGTAGGCGAGCGTGAAGTACTGCACCAGCTCGAAGATCAGCAGCAGTCCGGCCGGCGCGAGCAGCCAGCCTTCGAAGTCCTGCCAGCCGCCCGTTGGCGCCCGGCGGCGCGACACGACGAGCGCGACCACGGCCGGCAAAACCAGCCCGCGCAGCCCGTAGAGGCGGGCGCCGATCGCGAAGACCAGCGTCAGCGGATGGAGCCGCCGCCAGTCCGCGTCGACGCTCGACCGACCGGGCGATGCGGGGGGCAGCTCAGATGGCATCGCCTTCTCCGACCGGATCGCCGGCGCGGGCGCCGCGCGCGAGGAGCGCGTCGCGGAAGGCCAGCGCGGTCTGGTGGCTCAGGCCTTCGATCGGGATCGATGCGTGCTCGGTGCCGGCGGTGTAGACGACCAGCGTCGCCAGGCCGAAGCGCCGCTCGTAGGGTCCTTGCGTCACGTCGGTGTGCTGGATGCGCGATCGCGGCACGCTGATCTGGTGCCGCCACAGCCAGCCGTGCTCGAAGTCGAGGCCGTCGTCGTCGAGCCGCACCCATGTCGTCTGGTAGCGCAGGCCTGGGCCGTAGTGGCTGGCCGCAGCCAGACCGCCGAAGATCAGCAAGGCAATGACGCCCGCGCCGAGCCACCAGATCAGTGGTGCGTGCGTGCCGATCAGCGTGGCGGTGACGCCGCCGCCGATGACGAGCAGCAGCACGCCGGTGAACGTCCAGCCGCCCAAGCGGCCGGCAATCACCGAGCGTGGGTCGAGCCGCTGCCGGACCAGGGCCCCGTCCGGGGAATGCGCATCACTCGGCGGCGATCCTAGGTCGGCCATGACGTCACGATGAGGTGCAGGGACGTGACGAAGAGCATCACCTGCACGACGACGTCGAAGTAGCGCTGCGGCAGCAGCCGGTTGATGGCCCAGCCGGCGGCGACGCCGAGCGGCAGCATGGGCAGGTAGCGGACATCGAGACGCAGCGTCTCGGTGGTGATCAAGCCGGCCGCGAGATAGGGCGGCACCTTGATCAGATTGTTGACGGTGAAGAAGATGGCGTTCGAGGCGACGAACGCCTCCTTCGACATCCGCTGCGCCAGCAGATAGATGGCGACGATCGGCCCGGCGGCGTGGGCGATCGCCGAGGAGAACCCGGCGGCGGCGCCGACCAGGAGGCTGTCGACCAGGCTCGGCTTGTAGACGTGGTCCGGGTACCACCGCTCGCGGACGACGAGCAGCACGGCCATGATCAGGCCGACGATGCCGATGGCCAGCGACAGCGCGTTGTTCGAGACCCGCGACACGAACAGCATGCCGACGCCGATGCCGAGCAGGCCACCGAGCTGGAGGTCGCGGATCGCCTTCCAGTCCCACTGCTTCCAGTAGAAGCCCATGGTCAGCACGTCGGCGATACAGAGGAGCGGCAGGATCAGGCCGATGGCCAGGCGCGCCGGCATGGCGCTCGCGACCAGCGGCGTGGTGAGCATGCCGAGGCCGGTGGCCAGGCCGGCCTTGGACAGCCCGACGAGGAATGCCCCCAGGTAGGGCAGCAGCGAAGGCGCCATGCCTTCGCTACTCAATCTTCCCGGTGACGGCGGCCGGCTTCGGCCCGCCGCCGACGTTCATCTCGCGATCGACCTGGACGGTGTCGCCGTTGAATTTCAGGGTGAGGTTGAGGACGAACGGCGTCTCGAAGAACACCACCTTGGCGACGAACGTGTCGACCGTCGTCCACGCGCCGCTCGACGCGGTCGGCTGCTCGACGAAGTTGCCCCAGGCCATGCGGCTCTTCTGCCACTCGCCCTGCTTCAGCCCGATGGTGTGCTCGGCGCCTTTCACTTTCAGCTTGATGGAGTTGTCGCCACCGTCGCCGCGGATCATCGTCAACGCCTCGAGGCCCTGATCGTTGGTCGCCACTTTGTACGGCTTCTCGAAGATCACGGCGCCCGAGGCCGGGCGCAGCGTGCCGTTGACCGGCTTGACCATCAGCTTGCCGAGCCGTTCCGTGAGCGCCTCCTTGGCGGCGAGGTTCTCGGGGATCTTGGCCGCGCCGAGCGCCGGCAGCAGCTTCTCCCAGACGACGTTCATCACGCCCTGCATGTTGCGGGTGCCGCTGGTCATCGCGATCACGGTGTCCTGCTCGGGCAGCACCATGCAGTACTGGCCGTGCGCGCCGTCACCGCGGAACGACTTGTTGCGCGAGCGCCAGAACTGGTAGCCGTAGCCCTGATCCCAGTCCGACGTCGGGCTGCTGCCGTTCGACGTCTGCCGCGTGGTCGCCGTCGCCACCCACTCGGCCGGCACCACCTGCTTGCCGGCCCACTGGCCCTTCTGCAGATAGAGCTGGCCGAAGCGGGCGATGTCCTCGGTGCGCAGCCACAGCCCGTAGCCGCCGATGCTGATGCCCTCCGGGCTCGTCTCCCACCGCGGCGTGCCGATGCCGAGCGGCGTGAACAGCCGCGACTGCAGGTAGTCGGACTCCTTCTGGCCGGTCGCCTTCTGGACGATCGCCGAGAGGATGTAGCTGGCCGGGGTGTTGTAGAGAAAAATCGTCCCCGGCTTGTGCAGGACGGGGTGTTCGAAGAACGTCTTCGTCCACGTCGTGCTGCCCTGGAACGACGGCTCGGTGCGATGGCCGGTCGACATCGACAGCAGGTCGCGGATCCGCATGCCCTTCTGGAAGTCGTTGCCGGCCGTCGGCGTCACGTCGGGGAAATACTTCAGGACCGGATCGTCGACGCTCAACTTGCCCTCGGCCTGGGCCAGGCCGACGGCCGTCGAGGTGAAGCTCTTGGTGAGCGAGAACAGCTGGTGCGGCGTGTCGGCGCCGAACGGCGCCCACCAGCCCTCGGCGATCACCTGTCCGTGCCGCACGATGATGATGCTGTTCATCGTGTCGACGCTGCCGTCGAGTGCTTCGATGAAGGCGAGCAGCGCCGGCGACGATACGCCCTGCGATTCGGGCGTAGCGCGGGGCAGCTTGTTGGCGACCGGCGGCAGCGGCGCAACGCCGGGACCGGACGGCTGGGCCGCGACCGGCGCGGCGAGCGCGAGCAGGCCGGCGACGAACAATGCCGCACGCGTGCAGACGCCGCGACGCGCCCAGCGTCGCGAATAGCAGGCTGCACGCTGAAGGGCGGCCGCGGCCGTTCCAGAGGGGAACGGCCGCCAACAAACACTGGCCTGGCGCGAAACGAATGACATCGAGTGACGGCTCCTTGAAAACAGGACCCGGCATTATCCGTCGGAACGCGGTGTGACCACCACGCGGCCTCGCGCGTGACCAACCGGCCGGGCCGGTCGTAATGACGCGGCAGAAGGGGCTCCTGGACATGCTCACAGCCGTTGCGACCGCCGTTTCCACCGACGCCGACCTGGTCTGCCGCCTGAAATCGGGCGATCAGGACGCCTACGCCCTCGTCGTCCGCACCCTCGGCGGACGGATGCTCTCGGTGGCGCGCCGCTTCCTGCATGACGAAGAAGCGGCCCGCGACGCCGTCCAGGACGCGTTCCTGTCCGCCTTCCGTGCCATCCATCGCTTCGACGGCGATGCCCAGCTCGCGACCTGGCTGCACCGCATCGTCGTCAACGCCGCCCTGATGAAGCTGCGGACGCGGCGCCGCAAGCCCGAACAGTCGATCGAGCCGATGCTGCCGGCGTTCGCCGAGGATGGCCATCACGCCAGCCGTCCGGTCATTGCCTGGACCGATTCGGCGGAGCAGACGCTGCTGCGCCGCGAGGCGCGGTCCCGGGTGCGGGCGGCGATCGCCGAGCTGCCCGAGTCCTATCGCACCGTGCTCATGCTGCGCGACATCGAAGAGCGCTCGACGCGCGAGTCAGCCGACCTGCTCGGCATCAGCGAGAACGCGCTGAAGCTGCGCCTGCACCGGGCGCGGCAGGCGCTGGCGACGAAGCTCCAGCCCGTCGCCCGCTGACCACGCAATCATGCTGACCTCGCAAGGCGCGCGCTGATCACGCACGCGCCGGCGGTCAGTGCGCGATCCGGCGCCACGTCGCCGGATCGGTCCGCAGCACCCACCAGCCATCGGCCTGGGCCAGCAGGCCGGCCATCTCCGTCGGCTCGAAGGCCCGATCCGCGACCACCGATGGATCCAGGGCATCGCCGGCCGGCGACACCAGCAGGATCAGCCGCGACCGGCCGGCGCCGTCGTCGACGAACAGCGCCGGCGGGATGCCGCCGCGCAAGCAGAGCGATGCGCACGCCCGGTGCGTCTTCCCCTGTCCCGGGGTCATCACGCCGAGAAAACATTTGCTGTCCACGATTTCGCCCCGCAGCGTGGCCGGAGCCCCTCCCGAAGCCCGTCGCGGAGCCCCTTCCGAAGCCGGTCCCGGAGCCGGTTCCGGAGACCGGTTTTCCGACACCTCGGCAATCTCCAGCATCTCGTTGCCATCACGGGAGATACGCTGACCCTGGACGATGACCGCGCGGTCAGTGAGGCCGTGGACGAGCGGCCCGGCGCCGTGTTTGCCGGTCGCGACGAGCAGCGTGGACGCGGTGCGCCCGGCGATCCGGAGCGCAGGGTAGGGGTGCTCGACGACGACGCCGCTGACCGGCTCGACGTGGCCGAAGGCGAAGGTGCCGCCGGCGATGTCACGGTGACGCAGGGCGACCAGCGCGGCGCCGACCGCGCCGAGCGCGACCACCCCGATGACCGCGCGCCGCAGGCGGCGGGCGAGTGGCGGCGGCATCGGCGGGTCGTAGCCGATGTAGAACGCCTCGTCGGTGCCGGGCGGGTCGGGCAGGAACGGTTGTCTCATGGCGATGACACGCGGGCCGGCTCGACGAACGTGCCGGGCGGCAGCGGCCGGGGATCGACGAACACCACGCCGTCGACCACCCGGACCGGGTAGGTCGGGACTTTCTCGGTGAAGGGCGGCGGCGACGCCCCGGTGTCCGGCTTGTATTCGTAGCCGTGCCACGGACACACGACGCAGCCGCCGACCACCTTGCCCTCGCCGAGCGGCCCGAACTGGTGCTGGCAGACCGAGCCGATGGCCGATACCTGGCCGTCGTACCGATAGACGGCGACGCGTTCGTCGCCCAAACGGACGACGCGGGCGCGCGTGTCGGGGATGTCCTCGGCGCGGCAGACGCGGACGAAGCCGTCCGTGGCGAGACGCGACGGGTCGCGCTCGGCCGGCACGGCGTCGACGCGGGCCTCCTTGATGGCCGAGGCCGTGTGCAGCGCAAGCAGCGTCGCGCCGCCGACCGAGAGCACCACGCCGACGCCCGGCGCCGTCTGGCCCTGCAGGACGCCGAGCAGGACGTGCAGCACGAGCAGCCCGTAGGCCACGTAGACGCCCATGTGCAGCGACTTCCAGACCGACGGCGACAGGTTGCGGAGCCAGAAATCGTGGCTGGTCGCGGCCATCACGAACAGGATGGCGAGCGCGGCGGCGCCAAGCGGCTGGAACGGAAAGGCCGCCGATGCCTCGATCCCTCGCCCCGACAGGAACGGCTCGCCGGTGAGCAGGCTGACCAGCGGATCGAGCGTGCCGCCGGTGTGGAACTGAATCAGCGCGAAGAGGCCGTGCGCCAGGCCGAAGGTGAAGGTGAGCACGCCGAGGTGCCGGCGGTTGTAGAGCAGTGGCAGCAAGCGGCGATCGAGACGCGCCAGCGGTCCGATCGCCAGCACGACGTGCAGCAGGGCGAAGGCCGTTACCCCGAGCGCGCGGATGATGACCGTCTCGATGGTCAGGGCGGGCGCCGCCACCGCCAGCCCGCCGGCGACGATCGCCGCGGTGCCCGCCGCTCCGCCGATCGCCACCTGGTCGTAGCGGACCTTGTTGGCGTTCCAGCCGACGCTGCGATAGCTCAGGCTCATGGCAGCGGCCGGATGGCGACGATCAGCGCGGCGAGGAACACCCCGACGGCGACCAGCGCGACGAGATAGCGATGCCGGCGGCGGAGGCGATGGTTCATGACGCGGGCTCCGCACCGGCGTCGGCCGCAGGCGTGGCGGTCCGGCGCCAGATCATCGCCACGAGCGGCCACAGCGCCACGACCCCGGGGGCGAGGAGCAGCCGCACCGTCCACGGCGAATGGCCGACGATCGGATCGACCCGAACGATCCCGCGGCGCAGGAACACCGCGGCGAAGAGGAGACCGGCGACGGCATAGCCCTCGAGCAGCCAGGCGACGGCACGGGCGACATCGAGAGACATCACGCAATTCGATGCCGGTGACGGCGCGAAGGTATTGCCGTTACCATGGACCCGCTGGCGGCAGGCCCGCCGGCGCCGGCGCCGCAGCCCCCGACGCGGTGTCACCGGATGCCAGCCGCCAACGTAGACACTCATAGCCGTTCTCGTGACCCCCGAACAGGAGCTCCACGCCGGCGCGCTCATGGCGCGCGCCCAGGGCGGCGATCAGCCGGCCTACGACGAGCTGCTGCGGCTTGCGGCCCGCGATGCCCGCGGGTTCGTCTCCCGGCGGGTCGGCGCGGTCGACTGGGTCGAGGACGTCGTGCAGGAGGCGCTCATCACGGTTCACAAGGCCCGGCACACCTACGATCCGGCCCGCCCGTTCGGGCCGTGGTTCTACGCGATCGTGCACAGCCGGCTGATCGACGTGCTGCGGTCCAAGAAGCGCCTCGGCTCGCGCGAAGTGGCCGACGAAGCCGTCCTGGCCGCCCATCCGGCGCCGCGGCCCGGGGCCGCCGAGGCCGACGTCCGCGAGACGCTGGCCCGGGCCGTCGCCGG
>JBDSLU010000437.1:0-9085 GCA_039916225.1 Vicinamibacteraceae bacterium | reverse complement strand
GCCCAACGCTCAGGCCCCGGCCGCTGCGCCGGCCCCGGCTCCGGTCGCGACACCCGCCAAGAAGCCTGCGCCTGCAGCACCGGCAAGCAGCGCCGCGCTGTCGTTCCCGTCCGCGTCGCCCGAGGCGCTCGGCCTCTCCGCGAAGGGCATGGCGCGCATCACCGAGATGCTGCAGGGGTTCGTCGATCGCAAGCGCGTCGCCGGTGCCGTCACGGTGATCCTGCGCGACGGCAAGGTCGCCTACACGTCTGCCCTCGGCAGCGCCGACGCCGAGAAGGGCGTCCCGATGCGGACCGACACGATTTTCCGCATCGCCTCGCAGTCGAAGGCGATCACGACAACCGCGGCCCTGATCCTGGTCGACGAAGGCAAGCTGCTCCTGAACGATCCGGTCAGCAAGTACATTCCGGCCTTCCGCACCACGACAGTGATGGTGCCGCCGGCGGCCAACGCCGCGCCGGGCAGCGCGGTCTCGACCGTCGCCGCGCGACGCCAGATCACCGTCCGCGACCTGATGACGCAGTCGTCCGGCGTCAGCTACGGCGGCAACGCCGCGACCCGTCCGCTGTACCTCGCCGCCGGCTTCGACGACTGGTACTTCGCCAACAAGACTGAGCCGATCGGCGTGTGGATCGAGAAGCTGGCGACGCTGCCGTTCGACGCCCAGCCGGGTGAGTCATATCTCTACGGCTACAACACCGACATCCTCGGCTACGTCGTCGAGAAGGCGTCGGGCATGCCGCTCGACCAGTTCTTCAAGACGCGCATCTTCGATCCGCTGAAGATGACGGACACGTCGTTTTTCCTGCCGCTCGAGAAGCGCGACCGTTTCCCGGTGAACTACTCGAGCGGGCCGGACGGCACGTTCGTCCGCGCCAAGGACGAAGGCCGCTTCCAGGGCGCCTACGTCGAAGGTCCGCGCGCCTCGTTCTCGGGCGGCGCCGGCCTGCTCTCGACCGCCAACGACTACGCCCGCCTCCTGCAGATGCTGTTGAACGGCGGCGAGCTCGACGGGGCGCGTATCCTCAGCCCGAAGACGGTGGCGCTGATGACCAGCAACCACCTCGGGACGATGTACTCGAACGGCAACTTCGGCTTCGGGCTGGGCTTCGAGATCACCGAGCACGTCGGCCGCTCGGGTCGCCCGGGCTCGGTCGGCGAGTTCGGCTGGGGCGGCGCCTACGGCACCAAGTACTGGGTCGACCCCGAAGAGAAGCTGGTCGTCGTCTACATGACGCAGCTGATGCCGCAGACCAGCATCGACGTGACCGATCGCCTGCGCGCGCTCCTCTATGGCTCGATCGAAGTGCCGGGCGCCAAGCTCGGATCGATCAAGCTGACCGCCGCCGGCAAGAAGTAGTTCGAAGGTAAGCAGGAATCCCGAAGGTCAAGCAGGAACAGCGTGAACGCAGTCAGTGCGGCGGTCGAGCCGCTCCCCCCGGACGTCGATGACGTCCTCCAGCGCTTCTGGGGGTTCGACACTTTGCGGCCCCTCCAGGGCTCGGCGATCCGCGCCGTCCTCGAGCGCCGCGACAGCGTCGTGGTGCTGCCGACCGGCGGCGGCAAGTCGCTCTGCTTCCAGGTACCGGCGCTCATCGGTGACGACCCCGGCATCGCGCTGGTCGTCTCGCCGCTGATCGCACTGATGAAGGACCAGGTCGACGGCCTGGTCGCCAGCGGCGTGCCGGCCGCCCGCCTCGACAGCACGATGTCGTCCGACGCGCGACTGGCCACCTTCAACGGCCTGCGCGACGGCCGCTTCAAGCTGCTCTACGTCTCGCCCGAGCGGCTGATGGGCGACGGCGGCGCCAGCTTCCAGGCGACGATGGCGCGACGCGGCGTCCGCTACGTCGCCATCGACGAAGCGCACTGCATCAGCCACTGGGGCCACGATTTCCGGCCGGAGTACCGGCAGCTCGGCGCGCTGCGAGCGGCGTGGCCGCAGGTGTCGATGCACGCCTTCACCGCGACCGCGACGACGCGCGTGCGCGAGGACATCGTCCGCCAGCTCGGGCTGCGCGACGCGCTCGTCCTCGTCGGCAGCTTCGATCGGCCCAACCTGATCTATCGCGTGCGGCCGCGCCTGTCGCGCGAGCAGCAGCTCGAATCGGTGATGACTTCGCACCGCGGCGAGGCCGGCATCATCTACTGCATCTCGCGCAAGGACGTCGATCAGACCGCCGCGTCGCTCGCCGACGCCGGCCATAAGGCGGTGGCGTACCACGCCGGGCTGTCCGACGACGAGCGCTCGCGCAACCAGGACGCCTTCATCGACGAGCGCGCGGACGTCGTCGTCGCCACCGTCGCCTTCGGCATGGGCGTCGATCGATCGGACGTGCGCTTCGTGGTGCACGCCGGCGCCCCCAAGTCGCTCGAGCACTACCAGCAGGAAGCCGGCCGCGCCGGCCGCGACGGCCTGGCCGCCGAGTGCCTGCTGCTCTACTCGTCGGCCGACTTCCTGAAATGGAAGCGGATCATGGAGATGTCCGGCGAGCTGAGCGACGCCGACGTCGCGCACCTTCGCCAGATGGAGCGCTACGCCAGCGCCTTCCAGTGCCGGCACAAGACGCTGGTCGAACACTTCGGCCAGCCCTATGAGGGCACCGACTGCGGCGCCTGCGACGTCTGTCTCGGCGAGATCGAGAAGGTCGACGATCCGCTCATCCTGGCGCAGAAGATCGGCTCGTGCGTGGCCCGCGTCAAGCAGCGCTTCGGCCTCGTCCACGTCGCCGCGGTCCTCGAAGGCAAGTCGACGCCGCAGGTCGCGCAGAACGGCCACGACGCGCTCAGCACCTTCGGGCTGCTCAAGGATCTGAGTGCCGCCGAGATCAAGGGCTACATCGAACAGCTCATCGCGCGCGGCTTCCTGCAGCGGACGCCTGGCGACTACCCGGTCGTCGAGCTGACCGCGACCGGCGTCGCCATGCTCAAGGGCCAAGTCGATCCGGCCGACATCGTGCTGTGCCGGCAGCCCAAGGCCTCGACGCGCTCGCGTTCGCGCGGCGGACGCGATGGCGCGATGGGCCGGGTCGAACGCGAGTCCTGGGAAGGCGTCGACCGCGATCTGTTCGACGCGCTGCGGGCCCTGCGCCTCGAGATCGCGCGCGGCCGCGGCGTGCCGCCTTACGTCGTGTTCCACGACAGCACGCTGCGGGAGATGGCCAAGGCCAAGCCGGGGTCGATGTCGGCGCTGCTTCACGTACCCGGCGTCGGCGCCCGCAAGGCCGAGGACTTCGGCCAGCAGTTCCTGGACGCGATAGCACACCACGGCGGCTGAGCACCTCAACTTCGATCAGCTGCCGGAGTGAACTCCGTCTCGTGTCGGCTCCCGTATCGATAGTCCGCAGCGCCGACGTATGACAACACCAGATGAGTGTCCGAAATGGAAGGTCGACCTGCCGGCCTTTCCGCACAAGATGATCGACACGCCATTGGCATTGGTGTGCGACTTCTATCTGGAACATCTCGAGCGAGATGCCAAGGCTGGGCGATTGGCGCCGACCGCCTTCTGGGTGATTTGTCGAGGCCTCATGCTCGGAGCGCGACAGGGCTACGCAAGCGTTTGCCTTCTCCTTGCAGAGAAGCGACCGAAACCTTTGCTGCTCCAGGCGGGCATTCTGAATCGTTCCTTGTTTGAGACGCTGATCAACATTGCCGCCTTGGTCGCTGAACCAGCTCGGATCAGAATTCTCGAGCGTGAGGGCTTTCGGACATTGGCATTGCGTTACGAGGATCACAGCGGCAAGCACCCGTCGGACAGCAAGTGGAAAGACTACCTAGCCGTCTACCGCGCAAACCTGGATGGTCTCGCAGCACGCGTCGACGTCACAGCTGCCGAAGTCGCCAACCCCAGCGCCATCGCATTGGAATGGCCGACTCCGGGCCGCCTCCTATTTGGTCAGCCGAGCAAGAAGGTCGCGCCTTGGGTAGATGGCAACGTGGCTGACGTTCTCAAGAAGCTCTATGCTCAGTACTATCCTCACCAATCGGAGCTCGCGCATCAACGCATCGCCGCTGTTTCTGCGGCTCTGGTTGTTGAGAACCCAGACGAACAATGGAATCCCGGGCATGCAGAGAGCGACTTGGTGTCGACGGCGGCGCTTCTTCTGGCGTGCATCGTCGCAGAGCTGCAGTCTGCCGGCAACTACGCGAAGCATCCAAAGCTAGCTGAGCTCTGGGGGTATCTCTGCGAACTGGATGAAGAGTTCAAGGATGTGTGGGGAATTCGATACAGCTCGCTGGTTTAGTTGTTTCGGACGGCAGATTCTCGTCAGCAAGTTCCTTCGTGTAGAAGACGAGCGGCAATTCGCGCCGAAGGCACTCCAAAGGAGGCAGGATGAGTGTGCGCATCCGTCCGGCTGGGCAGCCAGCGATCGCTGGGTGAGGGCACGCGGATCGGCACGGTCCGGCGGCCGCCACGTGCGGTGCCGAAGGCCGAGTTCGCGTCGCAGAACTGGTACGACGTGTGGTTCCCGACCCTTGCCACGGACAGCAGCGGCGCACGCGCCAGCCGTGCGACACACCAATGAATAGCGAACAGCCGGCTAATGAATTAGCGTTTAGCCGACGCCAGAACTTGCATTCAGCCGACTGTCTAGCTTACGATCAGCCGTGCGACGCGCTGCGACGTCCTTCCCTCGCTACCTCGCCCCGAGGCTCCGTGAGGCCCTGGCAGACACGCCCGCCATCCTGATTCACGGGCCACGCCAGAGCGGCAAGACCACGCTGGCTCGGGCCGTCGGGGAACCTCGCGGCTACGGATACGAGTCATTCGACGACGACGCCACTCGTGACGCCGCGGTGACGGACCCGGTCGGGTTCGTCGACAGACTTCCGCCAAAGGTGATTCTTGACGAAGTACAGAGGGTTCCGGGTCTCTTCACGTCGCTGAAGGCGGCCATCGATCGTCGGCGAACCTCGGGACGCTTCATTCTGACGGGCTCAGCGAACGTGCTGCTGGTTCCGGCCCTGGCCGACTCATTGGCGGGGCGGATGGGGATTCTGCGGTTGCATCCTCTCGCGCAATGCGAGATCGAGAACACGCGGCCACGGTTCATCGAGACGCTGTTCCAGCGCGGATTTAAGACTGGGCTCAGCGAGCGTCTCGGCGTCGGCTTGGCGGAGCGTATCGTCTCGGGCGGCTACCCCGCGGCCTTGGCCAGGCGGACCATGGCGCGACGCCAAGGGTGGTATCGCGACTACGTCGACACTCAAGTGCAGCGAGACGTCCGGGACTTCACTCGCTTGAGATCCTTCGACGCGCTGCCGAAGCTGCTGACGCTCGCGGCCGGTCAAACGGCTCGGCTCGTCAACGTGACGGAGCTGGCGGGGCCCTTCGAGCTGACGCGCCAGACCATTCACGACTACGTGACCCTGCTGGAGCGCGTCTTTCTGGTGGAGCGCCTTTCGCCATGGCACAGGAACCGATTGAGCCGGCTGGTGAAGCGGCCTAAGCTCCATATGGGCGATACGGGGGTCGCCTGCGCGCTGCTCGGTATCAACGCGGCTGGGCTCGACAAGGACCGCCAGCTCCTGGGCCAGATGCTCGAGACCTTCGTGCTCCAGGAGCTGCGGCGCCAGGCGACATGGCGCCCCATTCCGATCGACTTCTATCACTTCCGCGACCGTGACGACTTCGAGGTGGACATGGTGCTCGAGCAGGGTCATGGAGCCGTTGCTGGCGTGGAGGTCAAGTCGGCGGCGACCGTCACCGATGCGGACTTTCGTGGGCTCCGGAAGCTGAGGGACGCCGCTGGAGACCACTTCGTCGCGGGGGCCGTGCTCTATGACGGCCGGGCCACGATCAATTACGGCGACAACCTGTTCGCGGTGCCGGTTCGGAGACTCTGGGAAGCGACGTGAGCCGCGCCTTCGACATCGAGCGCGTGGAGTCGAGCTGGTTCGCCGATACACATCGCTTCCCCGCCGGATCGATCGCCTTCGATTGCGCGCTGATCATGCGGAACATCGACCACGAATGGCACGAGGGCGCGAGCCTGTACCTCTGAGCACTTCCTCGATCGACCGCCCGAAGAGCCTGGCGGCAGGGCTGGACGCTGCGTGTCCCCCTCCCACATGATGGGCGCGATGATTCGATCGTCAGGCGCGGCCGCCCTGCCTCGGCCGGGTGTCGTGTGCCTGCTGGTCCTCGTATGCCTGATCGTCCTCGCCGCCGCGGCGCAGGCCCAGGTGCGTGTCGGCGGCCGGATCGTGAGCGATACGGCGGCCCCGGTCGCCGGCGCCGAGGTCATCGTCCGCACGGTGGCGTCGGACGACGTCGTGGCGCGAGCCAGCAGCGATGCCGCTGGCGCGTTCGTCCTCGAGGTCGCCGCCACCGGTGCCTACCGGGTGAGCGTCGAACGGCAGGGCTACTACGCGTTCGAGCGTCAGCTCATGACGCTGACGCCCGGCGGCGACCTGCTGCTGACGCTCCTCCCGGTCCGCGAGCATCTCGAGTCGCTCGACGTCACGTCGCGCGGCGATCCCGCCAGCCTGAGCCAGCCGTCGACCGAGCAGGCGCTCAGCGGCGCCGAGGCGATGAACGTGCCGTTCAACGGATCGCACGGCGTCAAGAACGCCCTGCGCACGCTGCCGGGCGTGGTCATGGACGGAAGCGGCGGCATCCACGTCGACGGGGCCCGCGAGAGCCAGACGCTGTTCATCCTCGACGGCTTCAACGTCGGCGATCCGCTGAGCGGCGGCTTCGACCCCAAGGTCAGCGTCGAGGCGGTGCAGGCCCTGACGGTGCGCAACGGCGTCTATGCCGCGGAATACGGCAAGGGCAGCGGCGGCGTCATCGAAGTGGCGACCCACGTCGGCGGCGATCGCCTGCGCTACTCGGCCACCGACTTCTTTCCGACCATCGTCCGAGAGAAGGGCCTGCGCATCCAGGATTGGACGCCGCGGCTCTCGGCATCCGGCCCGCTGGCCCGGAAGAGGGCGTGGTTCTCGGACAGCTTCATCGGCGAGTACGACCAGTTCTTCGTCGAGGAGCTGCCGGCCGGCCAGGACTCGAGCAACACCCGGCGCCTCAGCAACCATCTGCGGGCCCAGGTCAACCTGACTGCCAAGAACGTGCTGCACGCCGGCATCGTCGGCAGCACCGGCGTCGGCCGGCAACTGGGGCTGGGGCCGCTCGACCCGGTCTCGACGACCCGTGACGCGCGATCGCACCAGTGGTTCGCCAACGTCCGCGATCAACACGTCTTCGGCGGCGGCGCCGTGCTCGAAGCCGGCTACGGCGCCAACCGCACCGTGCTGCGGCTGACGCCGCGAGGCCACGACGCCTTCATCAGCACGCCCTCGGGACGCCGCGGCAACTACTACTACGACGGCCGCCAGGACGCGATCCGCGATCAGGTCATCGCCAACTACTACGCCCCGCCGCTGGCCTGGCGGGGCACGCACCAGATCAAGGCCGGCACCGACCTCAATCGCGTCGCCTATCGCCAGGACGCGATGCGCGGCCACATCGAGCTCTACGACAAGGACGATCGGCTGATCCGCTCGATCGCCTATCTCGGCGGCGGGCAACTCGAGAAGATCGCCGGCGAGCTGGCCGCGTTCGTCCAGGATGCCTGGACGGTGCATCCGCGCCTGGCCGTGCAGATCGGCGTCCGCGTCGATTGGGACTCGCTCACCCGCGACACGACGGCCTCGCCGCGGCTCATGGCGGCGTGGGCGCCGAGCGACGGCCTCAAGCTGTCGGCCGGCTTCGCGGTGACGCACGACGCGGCGCGGCTGCAGCCGTTCGCCGCCGCGCTCGATCAATCGCCGGTGTCGATCTACGCGCCGCCGTACGGGCCCGGCTCGCTGGTGCTGTCACGCTTCGAGGTCGGCGAATCGCTGTCCAGCCCGGTCGCCCACACCTGGACCGCGACCCTCGATCGGCGGCTGCCGGCCGGCATCAACCTGCACCTGCAAGGCCTGTCGCGGCGCGGCCGCAACGGCCTCGCCTACTTCGGCATGCCCAGCGCCGACATCGACGCGATCTATACGCTCGAGAGCCGGCGCACCGAGAGCTACGACAGCGGCGAAATCCGGCTGCGGCAAAGCTTTGGCCCCGAGTACGGCTGGCTGGTCGGCTACACGCGCTCGTCGGCCGGCTCGAACGCCGTCCTCGGTAACACGCCCGACAGCTACTTCGTCGCCGCCGACAACACTGGCCCGCCCTCGTGGGACACGCCACATCGCGTCGTGACCTGGGCCTTCCTGCCGACCTTCCGCAAGCCGTGGTCGGTGTCGTACCTGGCCGAGTACCGCAGTGGCTTTCCCTACTCGTCCGCCGACAGCGCCGGCTTCGTCGTCGGCGCCGCCAACTCCCGCCGCTTCCCCGACTACTTCGACGTCACCCTCGGCCTCGAGCGCCGCACCTACCTGTTCGGCCAGGCCTGGGCCCTTCGCGCCAGCATGAGCAACCTGACCGGGCACCAGAACCCGACCAGCGTCAACGGCACCGTCGAATCGCCGGACTACGGCACGTTCTACGGCAGCCCGGGCCGTTCGATCACCGGCCGCGTCCGCTGGCTGGGCCGGCACCGCAAGCCGTGATCACCGTCGACGCCGCCGACGTCGTGCCGATGGCCCAGTTCGCACTGGCGTGGCGCTTCACCGACGATCGCTGGTCGCGGCACGGCGATGCCGCATTGCGCGACATCCGGCCGCTCACCGCCGGACGGTCGGCCGAACTGCATCGGCCGCTTTCGGCCGCATGCCACCTCACCCGCGAGGCCGCGGCGCAGCACCTCCCCGCCGCGTGCGAGGACCAGGCTGGGGCGCGTCGCGTCACCCAGGCGCTGGCCGGCCTCGGACCCGCCGACAGCGAACGCATCGTCGTGTCCTGGGATCAGTCGACGGCGCTGGAGACCTCGTGGCGGACGTTTCGTGATCATTGGGAGCTGTTCTGCTACCCGGGATCGGACGACGTGACGATCAGCCCGTTCGACGAGCGCTGGCTGCTCTGCTATCAGCACTGGGAAGAGTTCTCGTTCACGCTGCGAACGACCGGACCGCCCTGACGCGTCTGTGTGTCAAGCGCTATCCGAACGAGGGAGCCGGAGCCTGCAAGTACAGAGGACATAGCCTC
>JBDSLU010000436.1:0-16422 GCA_039916225.1 Vicinamibacteraceae bacterium | reverse complement strand
CGACCTGATGCAGCTGGCGATCGAGACCGAGCAGCAGATCGACGATCCACGGCTGCGCGTCGACGGGCGGGTCGACCGGCAGGCCGGCCCGATCCGGCGGCTCGACGAAGCACTCGAGGGCCCAGATCCACGAGATCGATCGCAGCGCCAGCTCCAGCATGCTGGCCCAGTTGATGCCGACGAGCGGAGGATTGGCCTCCATCCAGCCGGCGAGATGCCGGACGAAGGTCGCCCGTGACGGCCGATGCCCCCCGAGCGCCCACGCCCGGGCCAGGGCGAGGAAGTGCTGGTGGCGGTTCAGTTCCCAGATGATCTTGTGATCGCCGCAGGCCGGATCGAGATACGGCACCTCGCTCCAGAACAGCTGCGGGGCGGTCCGGTCGTGGACCGGATCGCGATGCCAGTCGATGCCGTCGGCGTCGCCGCCGGGTGGGTCGAAGCGGAGATCGCGATAGCCGAGCAGATCGAAGCGGCCGCCGGCGATCGCGTCGGCGCGACGGGTCGCCTCGGTCACGGCGTCGGGGACGCGCTCGCGGATTGCCCGGGCCACCGCTTCGCGCGTCGCCGGCGTGATCGGCCAGCGCCGCGGGCGGACCGCGAAGTGCCGGGCGAGGGCCCGGTGCGCGTCGTCGGCCCGTCCGGCCGACAGGTGCGTGATCGCGCCGGCGATCTCGCCGGTCAATGGCACCAGCGCTGCGGCGAGGTCGCCGCGCCGCCACCCCGATGGGCGCGCCCGGTGGGCGAGCCGCGCCGCTTCACGGCGGACCGTGCCGGCCACGCGGTCGCGGATTTCCGTCGCCGGCATCGCGGCGACGCGTCGGAGGAGGCGGGGCGCGCGCATCACGGATGCTCGGGAGCCGCGACGGCCGCCAGCGACGGCCGGACCAGCCGGGCATACGCCGCGGCCCACCGATCGCGGACGGCGTCCCAGACGCAGGCGTCGGTCTCGCGCCGCGCCGCGGCGGCCAGACGCGCGCCGAGGCCGGGCTCCTCGAGCAGCCGGCAGATGTTGTCGGCGACCGCGGCGTCGTCATCGAGCGGCGCGAGCAGGCCGTGCACGTCGTGGGTGAGCATCGTGCGCACGCCGCCGGCGTCGGTCGAGATCACCGGGAGACCGCTCGAGAACGCTTCGAGCACCGACAGCGGCATGTTGTCGACCGCGGGCGTCTGCAGGTAGATGTCGGCCTCGTCGAGGTAGCGCGCCATGTCGGCGGGCGCCACGCGGCCGGTGAACGTGACGCCGCGCAAGCCGAGCGAGGCGGCCTGCTCCTGCAGCGAGGCCGCCTGCGAGCCGGACCCGATCACCGTCAGCGTGGCGTCGGGATGACGCGCCTGGACGCGCGCGAAGGCTCGCAGCGTGCAGGCGACGTTGTAGTTCGCCTCGAAGTTGCGTGTCGACAGCAGGCGCGGTCGCAGACGCTCGCGGGGCCGGAACCGGAACCGCTCGCGGTCGATGATGTTCGGGATCGCCTCGGCGGCCAGACGGAAGCGGGCAAAGACGTCGACCAGGAACCGCGATGGCACGATGGTCGGGCCGACGCGCCGCAGCACCGCCCGCGCCAGCCGCGATCGGCGCAGATGATCGTCGGCCTCGCCGCTGTGGTAGTTGAGGAGGACCGGCTTGCCGAAGGCGCGTGCCACCAGCCACGCCGGCAGCGGCGACAGCAGGAACGACGTATACGACGCCGAGAAGACGTGGACCACGTCGGCCCGCCGCAGCTCGCGCCACAGCAGCGGCCAGTAGGCGATCTGCGTCACCAGCGTCCGGACGTAGCGGACGCGCGCGGCGCCGGCCAGCCACGCCGGCGGCGCCGGATTGATCGGCACCAGCCACGCGTCGACGTCGCCGGCGTCGCCCTGCCAACCGTCCAGCAGTGCCGCCGCCTGCACCGAATGCCCGCCGAGAATCTCCAGCGTCGGCGCCACGATGGCCACGCGCAGGCTCATGCCGCGGCCCCTCCACGCGCGACGCCGACCGATGCCCAGTCGAGACGCCGGGCCAGGGTCTCGCGCGCGGCGACGATCAGCGCCAGGACGTAGTAGAGCGTCCAGTAGTAGCCGATCGATCCGAACTGCGCGCACACCAGCCAGCCGGCGAAGGCGGCGATGCAGGCGCCGACGTGCGCGCGCATCCACTCGCGCTCGTGCGGGGCGAAAGCCGGATCGGCCTCGGCCGCGCCATTCAGCCGGCGGCGCGGTCGCAGGGCCTGCCACACCGTGAACGCGGTGCGGCCCCCCTGCACCAGCATCCATACGAAGGCCATCCCGCCGATGAGCCCGAGCTCCGTGAGTACCTGCAGTTCGACGTTGTGCGTCTCCCGCCACAACTCCTGCCGGTCCGGCGGGTTGTAGTTCTGGAACTGGCCGGCGCCGACCCCGGTGAACGGATGATCGCTGAACGCCTTCACACCGTCCTGGAGGAGGACGACGCGAGCTTCGCGGGAGCCGGTTTCGTCGTCCTCGGAATTGACGATGCTCGAGAGGCGCGTCCAGAAGGACTGCGGCATGAGCGGCGTCGCGACCAGCGTGCCGACGACCAGGAGCGCGGCCAGGCCCGGTCGCAGCCGCCCGGACTGGGCGACGATCAACACGCCGGTCACCGCCAGCGCGAGGAAGCCCCCGCGCGACTTGGCGAACAGGATCGTGCCGAGCATGAGCAGCGTCACGCCGGCGGCGAAGAGCCGCGCCAGCGCCTTGCCGCGGCCGAGGGCGGCAAAGGCCGCGAAGGGCAGGAAAGTGACCATGTTCATGGCCAGGTCGTTGGGGTTGCCCATCAGCCCCGGGACGGCGCCCTGCAGCCGCTCGCCCTGCAGCAGGTTGTTGCCGGAGGCGTAGTCGATCCAGCCGCGGAAGGCGATGTAGCCCATGGCGACGACGATCAGCCAGGTGAAGCGGCGCAGCAGGCGTGGGCTGCTCAGCGCATGCGTCAGCAGCACGAATACCAGGACGACCTTGAGGAACAGGTCGGTGAACGTCCCGAGCGCGCCGCTCGGCCAGATCGAGAACGGCGCCGTGAGGAGCATGACGCCCCCGAACGCGGCGAGCGGTGCGAAGTCCCGCACCGCCGGCACCGGCGGCAGGCCGCGACCGGCTCGCCGCAGCACCATGGCGATGAGGCCGACGACGGCGGCGATTTCCGGCAGATGCAGCGGTTCGAGCATCGGCAGGGTGTCCTGCGGCCGGAAGAACAGCAGCGCCGTGAACGCGAACACGCCCCAGTAGCTCAGGTCGGGCCGCTCGGCCCGGGCCATGTCCCGGGACACACCCTCGCGCGCCAGCGGACCTGGACCCGACCAGGCGTCGGGGCGGTCGCGGCGATGACGGCTCCGGCCGGCCCGGCCGCCGCGCTCGTGGCGGCCGATCAGGCGCGGCGAGAGGGCCGAGGCTCCGTGATTGAAGGTCAGGCGGTCGGACACGGACTCATCGCCACAGCTGACGCTTGAGGCTCAGCGCGAAGAGGCCGGCGACGGCCGCGTAGTTCAGCAGCACGAAGGCGAAGGCGACCCGGGCCACGCGATCGACGGTGTGAATCATGATGTCGTCGTCCCTTTGATCAACGCGTTGACGGCGGGCTCGTGCCCGGCGTCCTCGGCCAGCAGTCGATCGCGTCGGCTGAGCCAGGCACCGTAGGCGGCGAGCCCGTAGAACAGAACCTGGCCGGCAAAGGCCAGGGCGTAGAACGGCGAGGTCGCGGCGAGCAGGCCGCTCACGATCAGCAGCGCCATCAGGGCGTAGGGCACGAGCAGCCGGCCGACCTTGTGCGACATGTACTGAATCCACACCGGGTTGCGGAATGGATTGAGCAGCCGCGGTTCGAGGCGGAGGATCTGGTAGTTGCCGGCCAGCGTGCGGATCTTGCGGCGCAGCTCGACGCCCGACGGTGCGACCGGGTCGAAGGCCAGCGCCTCGGATGAGAACACCACCCGCGACGCCGCCAGCACGGCCCGCATCGGGGCCAGGACGTCGTCGAGGATGGTGTCGACCGGGAGCGGCACCCACAACGACCGCCGCAGCGCGTAGATCGCGCCGGTCGCACCCATCGTCGATCCGATGGCGCTCTCCTGGCGCCGCAGCCATTTCTCGTAGCGCCAGTAGCCGCCCATGCCCTCGCCGATGTCGGCCGAGCCCTCGCCCGTCTCGACGTCGAGCATCAGCTCGCCGGAGACGCCACCGACCGTCGGATCGGCGAGCGGTGCGACCAGCCCGTGCAGCGCCCGGCGATCGAAACGCTGGCGGACGTCGGCGAACACGATGATGTCGTGGCGGGCCGCTTCGACGCCGGCGTTCAGCGCCTGCGCCTTGCCGCCGCGCCGGACGTAAATCGCGTCGACGACACTGACGTTGCGGCGGAGCACGGCGGCGGTGCCGGGGTGATGCCCGTCAGAGACGACGACGATCTGCAGGTGCTCCGTCGGATAGTCGAGCGAGCGCAGGTTGGCGATCTTGCGCTCGAGCGCCTCGGCTTCGTCGCGCACGGCGATGACCACCGACACCGGCGGCTCGTCGGGGTGGGCGTGCACCGGCCGCGGTCGCAGCCGGCTCCAGACCATCAGCACGATCGGATAGCCGAAATAGACGTAGAGGACGACTGAGGCGGAGGCCCAGAAAATCGCGGCCATCATCGCGGGCCTTCCTTGGCGGGCAAGGGGGCCACGGCCGGCGTCGTCCCCGGCCAGGCGGCGACCTTCTCGGTGCGCTCGGCGACTCGGGCCGTCGCCGCCGTGCGCTCGGTGGACACGGCGAGTGACGGGCCGGTGCGCGGGGCGAGCAGCCCCATGCGCTCGAGGTCCTCGAACACGGCCTGGACCAGCGTCAGGTTGATGCCGCGCTGCTCCTCGCTGTAGCCGGCGAGCAGGATCGCGTCACAGACCACGTTGATCATGCGCGGCACACCGCGCGTACGACCGTGGATGGCGTCGGTGATCGCCCGCGTGAACACCAGCGGCGTGTCGATGGCTGCCAGGCGCAGGCGGTGGTTGATGTAGTGCGACGTGTCGTCGGACGACAGCGGTTCGAGGTGGAACCGGACGGTGACCCGCTGGCGCAGCTGCTCCAGGGCCGGCGAGGCAAGCGTCTGCCGGAAGCCGGGCTGGCCGACCAGCAGGATCTGCATCAGCTTCGACTTCTCGGTCTCGAGGTTCGACAGCATGCGCACTTCCTCGAGCGTGCGCCGCGTCAGGTTCTGCGCCTCGTCGATGATCACCACGACCCGGCGACCGAGCGTGTGCTGATCGATCAGCACGCGCGCCAGCTCTCGGACCATGGCCGGCTTGGTCGAGGGGATCTGCTCGACGCCGAAGTCGATCAGCAGCGCCTCGATGAGCTCGGCCGGTTCGAGCAGGGTGTCGACCAGGCGTGCGACGAGGGTGCGGCCATCGAGGCTGGTCACCAGCGTCTGGAGCAGCGTCGTCTTGCCGCAGCCAATCTCGCCGGTGAGCACGACGAAGCCGGCCCCCGACTCGAGGCCGAGGCGCAGATGGTCCAGCGCGTCTCGATGATTCGGACTCAGATACAGATAGTCGAGGTCCGGTGTCAACGAGAACGGGCGTTCCCGCAGTCGATAAAAGCGTTCGTACATCGCTACTGCGACCCCCGCTGGAACAGGATGATCTTGACCGTGTCGACGACGATCGTCAGGTCGAACACGGCGGAGAGGTGTTTGATGTAATACAGGTCGTAGCGGAGCTTCTCGCCGGCCGACTCCATCGAGTCGGCGTAGCGATACCGGACCTGCGCCCAGCCGGTCAGGCCCGGCTTCACCGCATGGCGCAGGTCGTAGAAGGGAATCTGCCGGGCGAGCTGCTCGACGAAGACCGGGCGCTCGGGCCGCGGCCCGATGAAGCTCATCTCGCCGCGCAGCACGTTCCACAGCTGCGGCAGCTCGTCGAGGCGGGTCAGGCGGATGACGCGACCGATCGACGTGACCCGGTCGTCCTTCTGCCGGGCCCACACCGGACCAGCGGCCTCGGCGTCGACGCGCATCGAGCGGATCTTGTAGAGCGTGAACGGCTGGCCGTGCTGGCCGACGCGTTCCTGCCGGTAGAGCACCTCGCGCCGGCCGCAGAACAGCCAGACCGCCAGCGCCGTGAGCGCGATGAACGGCGCCGCGACGACGATCATCCCGACCGAGAGTCCGATGTCGGCGACGCGCTTGATGGCGCGCCGGGCGCGAGACACGCGGAAGCCGTCGGCCAGCAGCAGCGCGCTCGGCCGCAACGCTTCGAGCAGGATCTTGCCGGTCAGCCGCTCGTACGCCGTCGCCGCGTCTTCGACCCGCGTGCCGGTCAGCTTGGCCTTGACCAGCGCGTCGATCAGGCTGCGGTTCCGGTGTGCCCGCAGGTCGGCGACGATCCACCGGATGTGGTGACGTGCGATCAGCGTGGTCAACTCGCGCGTTCCGCCCAGCACGGGCAGCGAGCCGAGCCTGGCCCGCGGCTCGGGCGCATCGTCGACATAGCCGACGACGTGGTAGGACGGGTCGTCGCGGTTCTGCAACTCGCGGGCGACCTCGCGCGGCCCCTGGCCGGTGCCCACGATCAGCACTTCATCGACCAGCAGGGAGGTGCGGCCGACGTGGGTGAACAAGGCGCGCCCGGCCGGGATGGCGACCAGCAGGATCGCCAGCGACTGCACAAACGGCAGGCCCTGCACCGCGATCGACGGTACCGCCATGTAGAGGACGCCCAGGATGATCGAGGCGGCGCCAGCCGCCTGCACCAGGCGCACCAGCAGCTCGCGGCCCGACTGCACCAGCGTCAGGTCGTAGACGTCGTTGTAGTACAGGCACAGCTGGCAGAGCGCGGCCGCCGGCAGAATCTGCCACGGCCACGTCCCGACCTCGCCGTGCAGGCGGATCGCCACGATCATCGCCGCGCAGATCACGACGATCTCCATCGTGAAGAGGATCAGTTCGTGTGGCGAGACGTTCCGCTTGAAGAGTTGCATGGCCCTGACGTACCCGGACGAGTGCGATGCTGGCTCAGCGACTGGTGGCGCGGCTGTCGTTGAGCACGAGACCGAGGAGCTTGGCGCGCGGCACGAGGCCCAGCGCGCGGCCGACCGCGGGTCGCGACGTCCGACCGGCGCGAACGACCAGCAGGACGCCGTCCACGAGCGGCTCGAGCACGCCGGCATCGGCGAAATGAGCGGCCGTCGAGTCCATGACCACGCGATCGAATCGTCGTCCCAGGTTCTCGACCAGCCGGCGCATCGGCTCGGAGCTGAGCAGCTCGGTCGGCCGGCCGTGCGGCGAGCCTGCCGGCAGGACGATCACGCGATATTCGGAGAGCGAGACCAGCGCGTCTTCGAGCGACGCCTGCCCGGCCAGGACGTCGGAGAGGCCCGGCTCGCGCGGGATGCCGAGGCATTCGTGCAGGCGCGAGTTGCGGAGGTCGGAGTCGATCAGCAGGACCTGGCGCTGGAATTCCTGGGCCATGGTCAGCGCCAGGTTGGCGGCAGTCACGGTCTTGCCGTCGCCGTCGCCGGGGCTGGTGACGAGGATCACGCGGCGCTGACCGGCACTCTCGACCTGGGCGATGCGGGTCCGCAGTGTGCGGTACTGCTCGGCCGCCGGCGAGAACGGCTGTAGCGCGGCGACCATGTCCTTGTCGAGCGTGGTGCCGAAGACCGGCCGGCCCGCGACGGGCGGCGCCGACTCACGCGACGGCGGCGGCATCGGCTGATCGTCGACCTGCGTCGTCAGGTCGTCGCCGGGGTTCCAGGCGAAGCGCGACCGGCGATCGGACAGCAGCTCGAGGTCGCCGCGTTCGAGGGCGGGCGCGATGTGCCGGGTGGTGCCGTCGCGATCGGCTTTGGACAGGATGCGGTGGGCTCGGGTCATGACGAATCAGGCTCTCTTCCGGCGGAGGTGTGGCACTTCGGCCAGGACGACCTGGTCGAACTCGTGCTGCAGCGTCCGCGCGTCGTGCACGGTCGTGTCGAGGTATTCGCGGGTGAGGGCGAGCGCGGCGCCGAGGACGGCGCCGGCGATCACCGAGAAAGCGAAGACGCGCGGCACGTTCGGCCGGGCCGGCGTGGTCGGCTTCGAGGCCGGGTAGAGCACCGCGAACTGGCTGCCGGCGCGGCGCGTCTCGAGGTTCTCCGAGATGACCGCCGTCTGATAGCGCTCGGCCAGCTTCTGCTGCTGCGCCTTCTCGACCTCGTACGCCTGCTCGAGGGGGGCCAACTGCTGCTCCACGATCGGCGCCTGGTTGACGCGCGACTGGTAGGTGGCGAGCTCCTGCGGCAGGCGGTTCTCGATCGACTGCAGCTCACGGATGCGGGCCCGCAGCCGATCGCGGTCGCCGGTCAGCTGGATCACGGTCTGCTCGGCCTTTTGCGGCGCCCGCTTGATCGACGCGGCCTGCGTCTTCGCCTGGGCCAGGTCGATGCGGGCCGTCGCCAGCTGCGTTTCCAGCCGCTGGATTTCCGGGTGCTTCGAGGTGTAGACGCGCTGGGCTTCGGCGAGCTGGCGCTCGAGCGTGACCATCCGCTCCTGGGCCTTCACTTCGTCCTCGCTGCGCGTGTCGAAGCTGGCTTCGTTGCGGGCCGCTTCGAGCTGCTGCTCGATGGTGGCCAGTCGATCCCGCTCGTCGCGGAGCGACTCGGCGTTGTTGTCGCTCCGCGAGCGGATATCGCTCATCGCCTGGAGGTTGGCCAGCGCCTGGTCGGGGAGCAGCCCGGTGTTCGATTCCTTGAGGCGGCGCAGGCGCGTCTCGACTTCGTCCATCCGCCGCTCGCTGTCGCGCAGCTGCTCGCCGAGGAACGCCGCGGTTTCCTTGGCTCGCGACTTCCGGTTGACCGTGTCGCGCTCGATGAAGACCTTCAGCAGGCGGTTGGTGACGCGCTGCGCTTCGTCGGCGGTCGGCCCGGCGTAGGACACCACGAAGGTGTCGGGATCGCCGCGGGTCACGAGGGTCTTCAGCGGCAGCGAGACGATGGTGCGGGCGCGGATGCCGGCCACCACGTCGTCGTCGTTGGTGCCGGTCAGCAGTCCTTCTTCCTTGGCGACCTGGGCGATCACCGGCAGGCTGAGGAGCTCCTGCGAGATGGCCCGGGCCCGATCGGCGGGATCAGCCGTCTTGGTGAGATCGGCCGACACGGACGGCGTCGTCACCACGATGGTGGCCGCAGCGACGTATTCCCGCGGCAGCAGCCAGACCAGGAGCAGGCCAATCACCGCGCCCGCTGCCAGCGGCAGGACCAGCGACCACATGCGGCGGCGCGCCACCGCCAGCGGATCGAAAACCGGTTCGTCGTTCGTCGTCACCGTGTCGCCCTCACCATCTGCGAAACCGTGGCCTGGACACCCGCGCGCGTGCGCAGCACGTGGCCGCCGGCCAATTGCGAATCCTGCTGGACGTGCTCCAGGAACACCTCGAAGCGCAGCCGCCGCCTCGCCAGCCAGCCGAGCGAGGTCTGCGCCGACCGCGACCGCAGCGACGGATCGCCGATCTGCAGTGGGTCGTTGTTGGAAATCGCCACGCCACCCGACCACTCCACCGAGCGGGTCAGCTGCGCGTTGAGCGTGGCCCGCAGTTCCTCGTTCTGGAACGTGCCGCCGAAGCCGAACGACGGCAGGAACGCGCGGCTGTAGCGGAACGTCGCGCCGCTGTGTCGTCCCTTCCAGTCCAACCCGGCGTTGAACGCCGGGCCGGTGTCGCTGAACGAGTTGCGGCCGGCGGTCAGCCAGGCGTAGCCGTAGCCGAGCGACGCCGTGAGCGATGGCCGCAGGGCGAATTCCGCCACTCCCAACGCGCTCTGCACGTCGAAGGTCTCCGAGCCGCCAGCGACGATGGCACGCTGCATCTGGTAGTCGGCGCCGAGCGCCACACGCTGGGTGACACGGTGGCGGAGTTCGCCGATGGCGCCATGCGAGTGGCCGCCCTGCAGCAGGTTGATACCGGGCTGCAGGACGCCGGGCTCGTCGTCGGGGCGGGCGAAGTCGATCCACTGCGACGCATAGCTGGCGTTGAGCGTGGTGCGCGGCCCGAACTCGGCCTCGAAGCCGCCACGGAATGCGTTCATGCGTGTCTGCTGGCGTCGCAGGAGGGTGGCCCCGGCAAGGGAGGCATCGGCGGTGGTCGGCGACACCAGCGCCTGGTCCTTGGCGAACAGCTGCACCCGCCGCGTCAACTGATGGGTGAAGTCGAGCGTGCCGCGATGGTCACGCCGATCGCGCTCGCTCAGCTCGCGATAGAAGTCGAAGGTGCCGGCGTAGTCGGTGCGCAGGGTCGTGCGGCGTCCACGAAAGCCGAGCCCCAGGCTTGGCCGGACGGCGGTCACGAAGTCGCCAACCTGCACGTCACCCTCGGCGGCGAGGGTCGGGTTGGTGTCCCACATCTCGGACACGCCCATCCCGGGGACGAACGACCAGCCCGGCGGACGATCGTCCGTGGCCGGCTCCGCCGCCTGCTGGGCCGCGGCAGGCAGGGCGACAGTCAGCGTCAGGAGCGCCGCAAGTGCTACCGGCGCCTGGCGCCGCCGATCGATCACGGAACCACCACCGTGTCGCCTTCAGCGAGGTAGAAGACTGCGGCGTCGTTGCGGACCGCGTCCTTGTAGCTGAAGGGAATGGTCTCGACGCGGTCGGAGCCGGCTGTCTTCCGCAGGACCTTGATGCCGCCCTTGTTGGCGAAGTCCTTGAAGCCGCCGGCCACGGCCAGGGCCTGGAGCACGGTCATCGGGCCCTTTAACGGCACCGCGCCAGGGGTGTTGACCTCGCCCATGACGTAGATCACGCGCTCGGCGACTTCGACGACCATCACCGTGACCACGGGATTCGAGACGTACTCGCGCAGCGACTCGGCCAGGCGGCGCTGCAGCTGCATCGGCGTCTGGCCGGCGGCGGCGAGGTCGCCGACCAGCGGCATGGTGATGCGCCCGTCGGGCCGCACCTGGAGGGCCTGCGTCAGGTCGGCTTCCTTGTAGACGTTGATCTGCAGCTTGTCGCCGCTGCCGATGCGGTATTCGGGCTGCGTCGTCGGTGTCGTGGCGCGAACCGGCGCGGCCGTGGGGATCGCGGCGGCGCTACGAGGCGCCGGCGTCGCCGTGTTCCCAGGAGGTGGAGCCGGCGCGGCCGCGGGCGTTGCGGCCGCTGCAGGAGCAGTGGGCGCGGGAGCCTGTGCGTGCGCCGAAGCGCGACCGCCGCCGAGAGCCAGCCCGGCGGTAAGGATGAGCATGAAACAGCGCGACATGCCGCGCTACTGAGCAAAGCTGGTGCCGCTTCCCACGCATGAGCGTGGACGTCCCCCCAGCGTGGTGTCGCTTCGCAACGGAAGCGAACTATCCAAAAGCAGAAACGGTTACGGCCGGTCCTCGACCACGACCTGTAGCCGCTTGCCCAGTCGAGTCGGGGGAATCGCGTCGACCCAGGCGATCTCGATCGGCATCGGCCCGAGAAATCCGCCCAGGACCGTTCGCAGCCACGCCTCGCGGCCCTCGCCGAACGGGCCGCCGACGAAGTTCAAGCGCAGGCTGCCGTCGGGGCGCAGACGCACCTGGAACTGCGCCACTTCGTCGAGCTCCTTGAAGAGGTGGTTCCAGTAGTTGTTGCTCACCGTCGCGCCGTTGGGCAACTGGAGCACGCTGCCGGCCCGGCCGAGGAGTGTATCGAGCCGCGTCACACCGGATGTATCGAATCCCTCTGCGCTACACGTCGCCACGTCGCCGACGTCGTAGCGCAGGAACGGCGTGCCACGGCCGTCGGTGCTCGTGAGAATCACACGGCCGGGCCGGCCCGGCCCGACGGGGACGCCCCCGTCGTCGACCAGCTCGACGAAGACGTAGGGCCTGACGAGGTGCAACGGTCCGCCTGCCTCGCGCTGCGCGGCGATGGTGCCCAGCTCGCGACCGCCGTAGTAATTGAGAATCGGCACGCCGAAGACGTCGCGGAAACGCGCCACCTGTTCGTCGTGCAGCATCTCGCCGCCGTTCCAGGCGACGCGCACGAGGCCGGGCGGCACGCGCCAGCCGCGCCGCTGCACCACCCCGGCGACGTGATCGAGCATTGAGCTGAAGCCGTAGATGGCGGCGCCGCCCGGGCTCGCCAGCAACTGCTCGTGGACGCGGCGCGCGGTGTCGTCGGTCAAGGCAAACCCGTCGACTTCGCGCAGCCCGGACAGGCGCGCAGTCAGATCGTGACGCAGGCGCCGATAGCCGGTGAGACCCTGGCCGATGTCGCGCTGGGCGCCCCAGACGCAGACCGTCGGCATCCCCGCCTGCCAGCCCAGACCCTGCCGTGCCACGTGCATGACCGCGTTCATCCGCCGTACCGACGCGGCATCGTGGATGAACGTGGTCGGTTCGCCCGTCGAGCCGCCGGTCGCCGACACCTGGCCGGCGATGCCCTGCGCCTGCAGGGCCCGCGCCGAGAAGCGCTCGCGCAAGTCGGTCTTGGTCAGGATCGGCAGCGTCGGCCAGGCCTCCCAGAGTGCGTCGGGATCCTCGAGCCGGGCTGCGTCACGCCACGCCGGCAGCGCATCGGGACGCGCCGCGAAGAGCCGCAACTGATCGCGCAGGCGGATTGCCAGGAGGCGCCGCGCGTCGTCGGGGGAACGCCGGCGGAAGTCGTCGAGGGTCGCGGCCACGCGCGGCACGTCGTACTGCCGCTCGTAGCGCTTCCAGTAGAGACGATCGAGCAGCTTCACGATTGGATCCTCGGCGTCCGGGTGTCGGCGTTCTGGTCGGCGTCGACGTCACGCTCGCAATGCCCGCGCCAGCCGCTGGGCGGCGCGAGCCGTGCCCCGAAGGCGCGGCACGCCGCATCGACGGTGAGCCGGTCGCCGCCGTTGCGGACGACGATGTCGCCGGGCGCGCATGGCCCGAGCGGGAAGCGGACGTCGTCGAAGGCGTGCGCGATGATCGGGATCCGGCGAGGATCGAAACCCATCAAGCCGGCGTGGAGCCACTCGACGGCGGCGGGGCTGGTGCCGAGCGTGATCAGGCCCAGCTCGCATGGCGTCGGGGCCAGTGGTCCTTCGCCCTGGCCGGCGATGATCGCATCCGTCACCGTGATGATGGCGCGGGCCGGCGCGTCGCTCATCGAGCCGTCGACACGGCCGTAGCGTAGCAGCCGCTGCAGGTCGAGGGACATCCGCCACACCGTGTCGTTGCCGTACCACGAGCCTTCGACCCCCGACTGCGGATCGCCGCCGGCACCGGCGCGCTCGAGCAGCGCCGCCGAGCGGAAGAGCGCGTCCTTGGTGCGGCCGCCGGCGAGGCGGTTGGCGACGTCGTAGGCGCCCTCGGCGAAGGCCTTCCACATCGAGTGACCGGCGTAGGCGTCGCCGCCGCGTTCTGATCCGCCCCTGCGGTGATGCGGCAGGAAGGCCTTGTGTCCGTTGATGCCGACCAGGTTCTTGAGCGCGCCGGTGACGCCGGCCTTCTTGTGCGTCTTCAGCTTGGGGACGTTGAAGACGACGTCGGCCTCGATCAGTTCGCGGGCGACCAGGTACTGGTGGCGGCCCGGCGCATGCGTGTCGTCGAGCGCCCGCGGGTCGTACATCGTCACCCGGAACGGCGCATCGCCGCTGGTGATCGGTTCGAGCAGGCTGTCGGCCCCGAGATCGAACCGCACGTAGTCGGCCTCGGTCCGGCTGTCGCTGGCGCGCGACGTCCGGTGAGCCGCCTCGTCGAGGGTGACCAGGCGGAAGTCCTTCACCTCGATGGTGGTGGCGCCTGATGGGAGACGGGCCAGGATGTCGGCGGTCCGGGTCACCGCCATCAACTGCGCGAAATCGCAACCCTGGACGGGCGCGTCGCCGATGATGAGGCGGCGAGGACGGGCCTTCAGCACGTAACGACACAGGACGTCCAACAACGACGGGTGCGTGACCAGGCACTCCCAGCCGGCGCCGCTGGCGTTGTGGTGCGTGACCCAGTTGGGCTTGACCACGACGTTCAAGCCGGGCTGCATGACTGCCGATATTGGATTCCAGGCGGCAGTACCTTTGTTCGCCTCGTCGAGCCCGGCATCGAGCAACATCGACCGCAGGGCTACAGCAGAGCTGGTCGGCAGAAAGCCTGGCAGTTCCGGAAATGGGTCGGCGACTCGGCGGTAATCAGGCGCGGGCGCGGCGGCCACCCACACCGAACAGGTATCGAGCACTGGGCTCATCCAATCGCGTGGAGCAAACGCGATGCCTGAGTACGGATGATGCATTGGCGGGCTCGTGGCGATACGCTACGGCCGGGTCGGAGCCTTGGCCGACCAGGAGCAGAAGGCAGAGTGATGAGGGTCAGGTTCGTTCGCTTGGTCATCGGCGCGGCGCTCCTTGCGCTCGGCGCGCATCGCGCGTCGGCCCAAACCGGCTCGACCATAGTCGTCGCGGCGGGCGGTAATCTCCAGGCGGCCCTCGATCAAGCCCAGCCTGGACAAGTCGTTCAGTTGCAAGCGGGTGCGACCTTCGACGGGAACTTCGTCCTGCCGCAGAAGTCCGGCACGGCCTACATCACGGTTCGCACCTCGACCCCGGACGCCCAGCTGCCAGGCGTCGCCGGGCGCATCGATCTCTCGCACGAGCCCCTGCTTCCCACCATCCGGTCGGTCAACGGCATCCCGGCGCTGCGCACCGCGGCCGGCGCTCACCACTGGCGTCTGCTCGGTCTGCGATTCACGACCACGGGTGCAGGCGATGTCATCACCCTCGGCGATGGATTGCAGCGGGATCGGACACTGGTCCCGACCGACCTCGTGCTCGATCGCATCATGATTCGCGGCGACGCGACGCGCGGCCAGAAGCGTGGCATCGCCCTCAACAGCGCCAATACCTTCGTCCGGAACAGCTACATCGGCGGCATCCGCCTGGCCGGCCAGGAGACCCAGGGCATCGCCGGCTGGAACGGTCCCGGCCCCTTCGTCATCGAGAACAACTACATCGAGGCCGCCAGTATCGGCGTGCTGTTCGGCGGCGCCGAACCGGCCATCGACCAGCTGGTGCCCTCGGACATCGTGATCCGTCGCAACCACATCACCCGGCCCGTCGCGTGGCGCAGCGGCGCTTGGGTCGTGAAAAATCTGCTCGAACTGAAGAACGCGCGCAACGTCCAGATCGACGGCAACCTGCTCGAGAACAACTGGGCGCAGGCGCAGTCGGGTTTCGCGGTCGTCTTCACGGTCCGCGCCCAGGGCACGCACGCGCCGTGGTCGACGATCGAGCATGTGCGGTTCGAGAACAACGTGATTCGGCATTCCGGGTCGGGGGTCAACATCCTCGGCTACGACGACACCGCCCCGAGCCAGCAGCTCCGCGATCTGGTCATCCGCAACAACCTGTTCACCGACATCGATCACCGCACCTGGGGCGGCAGCGGCATCTTCCTGCAGATCGGTGACGAGCCGGCCGACGTGCACGTCGAGCACAACACGGTGATGCAGACCGGCAACATCATCTCGGTCTACGGCGGCACCGCCACCGCGCCGCGCCAGGCGACCGGCTTCCGCTTCGCCAGCAACATCGTCTTCCACAACAGCTACGGCATCTTTGGCAACAACGTCGGCATGGGCAACCCGGCGATCGCCACCTACTTCCCGCAGAGCGTGATCATCGGGAACGCGATGGCCGGCGGCAACGCCAGCCTCTATCCCGCCGGCAACGTGTTTCCATCCGTCACCGATCTCATGGCGCAGTTCGAGAACGCGCCCGGGGACGACTACCGGCTGGTGCGCACGAGCAACCTGCGCTCGCTCGTCCAGGGCGTGACCGGCGTGGATCACGACGAGATGCAGCGGGCGATGAGCGCGCCGGTCCCGGGCCCGCGGGCCCCGACCGGACTGCGGATCGCCAACTGACCGGCGCCGCCCCGGCGTCTCACGACGCTTCGTCGAGGCGGTTGTCCTTGATCTTGTAGAGCAGCGCCTTGTAGCTGATCCCGAGGATCTCGGCGGCTTCCTTGCGGTTCCAGCGCGTCCGCTCGAGCATGTCGAGGATGGCGACGCGCTCGGCCTCGCGGGCGGCCGTGCGCCCGATGTCCTTCAGGCACGTGAGCCGGTTGCCGAGCTCGGCCGGCGCCGCGGCCGGTGCGCTGACCTCGACCAGCTGCCTGGCCGGCACGTTGAGCTGTCGGCGTTCGATGACCTCGTGCGCTGCGCCCTCGTCGCCGAGCACGACGATCCGCTTGACCAGGTTCTCCAGCTCCCGCACGTTGCCGGGCCATTCGTAGTTGGCGAACAGTTCCATCGTCGACGGCGACAGGGTCGTCACGCTGCCGCGGCGGTTCATCGCCGGCTGGGCCCGCAGGAAGTGTTCGGCCAGGAGCGGGATGTCTTCCTTGCGCTCCCGCAGCGGCGGCAGGGTGATTTCCACCACGTTGATGCGGAAATAGAGGTCTTCCCGGAACGTGCCGGCGGCGACCGCGCGCTCCAAATCGCAATTGGTGGCGGCGACCACACGGACGTCGACGTGGACTTCGGACAGGCCGCCG
>JBDSLU010000435.1:0-6926 GCA_039916225.1 Vicinamibacteraceae bacterium | reverse complement strand
CGCCGCGCGGCGAATGGCGCAGGAGACGCTGTCGCTGCCCGCTGGCGCGGACGTCGGGCCGTATCGCGTCGTCGCCCTCATCGCCCACGGCGGCATGGGCGTCGTCTATCGCGCGACGGACGTCCGTCTGCAGCGCGACGTCGCGTTGAAGATGCTGGCGGCGGTCGAGACCGTCGACGAGGGCCGCGTCGAGCGCTTCCTGCGCGAGGCGCGTGTCACCGCCTCGGTCAACCATCCGAACGTCGTCAAGGTCTTCGACGTCGGCGTCTTCGACAACAATCCCTACATCGTCGTCGAGTTGCTGGATGGCGAGACGCTGCGCGCCCGTCTCGATCGCGGTCGCCTGGCGCCGGCAGAGGGGCGGGCCATCACGGCCGACATCGCGCGTGGCCTGGTCGCGGCGCACGGGGCCGGCCTGGTCCATCGCGATCTCAAGCCCGAGAACATCTTCCTGACGCGCGGGAGCGTGACCAAGATTCTCGATTTCGGCATCGCCAAGCTGGCCGCTGATGTCCCGCGACCACCAGGTGCGGCGCCCACCGCCACCGGCATGCTGATGGGGACCGCCGGCTACCTGGCCCCCGAGCAGATTCGCGGCACAGACGTCGACGCGCGGGCGGATCTGTTCGCCCTTGGCGCCATCCTGTTCGAGCTGCTCACCGGAGAGCGGGCGTTCGCCGGCGACCACACCGTCGATACGCTGCACGCGGTCCTGCATGCGCCGCCGCCCGACCTGCTGGCGCCGCGCGACGACGTGCCGCCCGCGCTGGCCAGTATCGCGGCCCGCCTCCTGGCCAAGGCTCCGGCGGATCGCTTCCAGTCCGCCGCCGACCTGCTGTGGGCGCTCGAGCAGCCCACCGCATCGGCCCCGCCGCCAACGGCATCCGTAGCGGACGGCCGGCCGACGCGATGGCCGCGCGCCGCGTGGTGGGGCTGGGTTGCCGCGCCGGTGACGCTCGCGGCGGCGGCGCTCGCGCTGTGGCTGCCAACGGCATCGCCGGTGGCCTCAGCGCCGTCCGCTGTGACGCGGTTCACCTGGACGCTGCCGGAGGAGACGCGCCTCGTTTCCGCGCCGGCGGTCTCGCCCGACGGCCGCCGCATTTGCTGGTCCGGCCGCGGCGAGTCGGGGCTCCGGCGCGTGTTCGTGCGCGACCTGTCGTCCCTCGAGGCCACGCCGATTGCCGGCACCGAGGGCGGGAGCCACCCGTTCTGGTCGCCCGACAGCCAGGCGATCGGGTTCTTTGCGCAGGGCAAGCTGAAGCGCATTGCCGTCGCCGGGGGCCCCCCCATCGTTCTCGGCGACGCGCCTGACTCGCGCGGGGGCACATGGAGCCCATCGGGGGTGATCGTGTTCCAGCCCAACTTCCGAGACTCGCCGTTGATGCGCGTGTCCGACCGCGGTGGACCAGTCACGCCCGTGACGCGTCTGGATCGGGCGCAGGAAGACATCGGCAACCGATGGCCGGCATTCCTGCCCGACGGCATCCACTTCCTGTATTCGGTCGGCTCGCTGCGCGACGATCGCCGCGGAGTGTTCGTGGGCAGCGTGGCCGATCCGGTAGAACGACCGCCGCAGCAGCTGTTCACGTCTGACTCGTCGGCGATGTATGCGCCGATCGGCGACGGGTCGTCGGGCGTGCTGGTCTCGGTCGGCAACGGCCGCGTCGAGGTGCGGCCCTTCGACCCGGTGCGGCGGGTCCTCCAGGGCGACCCGCGGACCGTCGGCATCGCCGCGATCGGCACCTCGCCCCACCAGGCGATGCTGCTCAGCGCTTCGGCCACCGTGCTGGCCTACAGTGCGGCCGGTGTGCCGTGGGAGTCGCGCTTCGCCAGCATCGGCCGGGACGGATCGGACCTGCAGTTCGTGTCCGAGCCCCAGTTCGGCGGGTTTCCACGGACCTCACCCGACGGGCTGCGCCTCGCTCGCTCGATCGTCGACGTGCTCCGGGGCAATCCCGACATTTGGGTCGACGACCTGCGGCGCGGCACGCGCCTGCGGCTGACGTCGTCAGCCGACCTGGACGTCATGCCCATCTGGTCGCCGGACGGACGCGAGGTGGCCTACCGCTCGGGGACCTACGACAAGCCCACGATCGGCTTCGCCGCCGCTGACGGGACGGGGGTGACGCGGACGCTGGCCTGTCCGGAGGGTAATTGCGAGCCCAACGACTGGTCACCGGACGGCAGCTATCTGATTGTCACCGTGCACAACCGCGACCTCTGGACAGTTCCGATGGAGCGCGGCGCCGAACCCCGGCCACTGCTGGCCACCTCGTTCGAGGAGCGCGATGCGCGCATCTCGCCCGACGGCCGGTGGCTGGCCTACGCCTCGGACGAATCCGGCCGCGCGGAGATTTCGATCCGCAGCCTGACCGGTCCGGCTCGCCGCTTCGTCGTCTCGAAGACCGGCGGCGATCAGCCTGTATGGCGCCACGACGGCGGCGAGCTGTTCTTTGCGGTGGCCGAGGGGCGCCTGGTCTCTGTCACGGTGCGACCGGACGGGCAGGGCGGACTGGCGTTCGGCGCCCTCACCAGCCTGAACGTGCCGCCGATGGGCGAGCGTCATTGGGGAACCACCTACGACGTGTCGGGCGATGGCCGCCGCGTGTTTTTCTTCCAGGCCCCGGCGGAGCGGCCGCCGCGGGAATTCGGCATCGTGATGAACTGGACCGCCTTGCTCAAGTAGCCGTATCCGCGGCCTTTCCGTCCAGCGGGCCGTCGCAGCGCGCGGACGATTTCGGCGATGCCCCTAAAGTTTTGCCTGCAGCCGCCGAGCACTTTAAGGGAGGGCCCGCGCCGGCTGCGGGCCGAAACGTCTGATGCGCATCCTCGTCACCGGCGGAGCCGGCTACATCGGAGCTCTCCTCTGTCCCGTCCTGCTGGAGGCCGGGCACGAGGTGATCCTCCTCGATAGCCTGATGTTCGGCGTGCAGCCGATCCTGCACTTCATCACCCATCCGAAGCTCGAAGTCGTGCACGGCGACATCCGCGATCCGCGGGTCGTGGAGCCGCTGGCGAAGCGCGTGGACGCGGTCCTGCACCTGGCGGCGATCGTCGGCTACCCGGCCTGCGCGGCCGACCCGACGACGGCGGAGACGACCAACGTCGACGGCACGCGCATTCTGGTGGACGCCCTGACGGCGTCGCAGATGCTGGTCTACGCCAGCACCGGATCGACCTACGGCCAGTGCGAGACCGTCGCCACCGAAGAGACGCCGATCAACCCGCTGACGCTCTACGGCCGCACCAAGCGGGACGCCGAGCGGCTGGTGGTGGACAAGGGCGGCGTCGGCCTGCGTTTCGCGACGGTCTTCGGCCTGAGCCCGCGGCTGCGGCTCGACCTGCTGGTCAACGACTTCTGCTACCAGGCCTACCACGCCAAACAGGTGATCCTGTTCGAGGGCCATCACCGCCGGACCTTCCTGCACGCCCGCGACGCGGCGGCGGTCTATCCGTTCACACTGGACCACTACCCGGCGATGCGCGGCGACGTCTACAACGTCGGCGCCTCGGACATGAACTACACGAAGATCGAGGTCGCCCACGCCATCCGCCAGTTGCAGCCGTTCTACCTGCACGAGGCCGCCGTCGGCGAGGATCTCGACAAGCGCAACTACGAGGTCTCCTACGCCAAGATCAACGCGCTCGGCTATCACGCGACGATCACCCTCGACGAGGGGATTCGCGAGATGATGCGCGTGATCCCGTTCATCCAGCAGCGGTCGCCCTGGCGCAACGCCGGGTGATGGCGGCCCCGGTGCAGCGGTGATCGCAGAGCGAAGGGGAACGCGTCGATGAAGTACGTCGTCACGGGCGGAACGGGATTCCTGGGTCGGCACCTGGTCTCGCGGCTCGAGGCCGCGGGGCACACGGTCGCGGTGCCGCGCTCGGCGTCGTGCGATCTGCTGCAGCTCGGGCAGGTGCAGGACTTCCTGGCCCGCGAACGCCCGGACCGCATCATCCATTCAGCCGCCTACTACGGCGGCCTCGGCATCAACGTCGTCGAGCCGGCGACGATCTACTTCCGCAACGTGATGATGGGCGCCAACCTCTTCGAGGCGGCGCGTCAGGTCGACACGATCCGCAAGATCGTCGTCGTCGGCACGGCCTGCTCGTATCCGGGCAAGCTCGAGAATCTGATGCGCGAAGAGGATTTCTGGGCCGGCCCGGTGCATGGGAGCGTCGAGAACTACGGCATCACCAAGAAGATCATGTCGGTGCAGGGCCGCGCCTACAAGGCGCAGTACGGCCTCGACTCGATCCATCTGGTACTGACGAATCTCTACGGGCCGTGGGATTCCTACAATCCGCACCGCTCGCACGTCGTCGCGGCGCTGGTCCGCAAGTTCGTCGAGGCCAAGCGCGCCAACGCCAGTGACGTGCGGCTGTGGGGCACGGGCAAGCCGGTGCGTGAGTTCCTCTACGTCGAGGACTGCGCCGATGCGATCCTCGAGGCGGCCGAGGCCTACAACGATCTGCAGTACCCGCTGAACATCGGCACCGGCATCGGCACATCGATCAAGGAGCTGGCCGAGACGCTGCGCGACGTTACCGCGTTCCCCGGCGAGCTGGTCTGGGAGACCGACAAGCCGGACGGCCAGGCGATGAAGATCCTCGACCCCGCCCGGGCCCGGGCCACGCTCCAGTGGCGGCCGACCTACTCGCTGCGCGACGGGCTCGCCAGGACCATCGCCTGGTACGACGCCCACAAGGCCGAAGCGGACGCGCGCTGGTAGGCGCATGCGGAGCGCCTTCAACGCCGGGCTCGCCTATTGGGACCAGCGCGACGCCGTCGCCGCCGCGTCGGCCCAGCTGCGCCGCCTCGCCGTCGCCGTCAACGGCGAGAACGACCTGGCGCTCTTTCAGTGGGGCCAGCTCTTTGCCGCGACCCTCGACTTCGCGCCGACGCTGATCGTCGAGCTCGGGCGCCACCGCGGCAACTCGACCTGCGTCTTCACCACGGCGGCGCAGGCGCTCGACGCGCGGGTGGTGAGCCTGTGCCTGTCGCCGCGCTGGCGGACAGAGACGCGGCCTCGCCTGGCCGGCCTGGTGCCGCCGTCGTGGCTGTCGCACCTCGAGGCGCGCGAGGAGGACATCGCCGCCGCCGACTTCGACGCCATCGTCGGCGACGCGACGCGCGTCCTGGTCCTCTGGGACGCGCACGGCTACCACATCGCCGAGCACGTCCTGGGACGGCTGTTGCCGGCGGTGGCCGACCGCCCGCATCTCGTCATCGCCCACGACATCAGCGATGTCCGCTACGAGGCCGCGCCGCCACGTCCGGCCAGCGAGCGCTACGGGCTCTGGCGCGGCAACGACTGGTCGGGCCCGCGCATCCGTCTGGGACATCTCGACAGCTGCGTCGAGCAGGCCGTCGCCATGGTCGACTTCACCTCGCGCAACGCGGTCGCGCTGAGGACGGCGGCGGAGGACATCCACACGGCCATCGGTGCGCACGCGTTCCGCGTCGAGGAAATGGAGCGCACGCTCGGCGACTTGTGGTCGCGGCAGGCGCACTGGTGCCATTTCTCGCTGAACGAGCGGCCCGGGCCGTATCGGTTCCCGGCCGCCGCCCGAACCGAGCTGCCGGTGGCGCCGACGGCCGCGTCACCCGCGGTGGCGCTGCCGGGAACGACGCCGGCTCCAATCGTCCTGGCCCCGGCGCGCCACACGCAGTCGCTCGAACTCGTGGTCACCGGCCGTGCCGACGATCACGGCGGTCCCGAGTTCTTCGAGCGCCTGGTCGCGGCGGCGACGCACAACCATGCGCTCCTCACCCGCGCCGGCATCGCCCACACGTTCACCCTGGTCGAGTGGAACCCGATGCCGGGCCGTCGTCTCCTGGCCGAGGCCGTTGCCGAGCGGCTGCCGTTCTGGGGGCGCGCCTACGTCGTCGAGCCGGCGTGGCACGCGGCGATGTCGACCAATCCGCGGCTCCAGTTCATGGAATTCTTCGCCAAGAACGTCGCGGTGCGGCGCTCGACCGCGGACGCCATCCTGACGACCAACTCCGACGTGTTCCTCTCGGAGGCGCTGGTGGCCCGGCTCGCCGCGGCACCGCTCGAGGACGAGCACGTCTATCGCGCCGTGCGCTACGACGTCGATCGTCATTGCGATTGGCAGCGTGGCGGGGAAGCGGTGCTTGCCGATCCGCGGCATCACCTGCGAATCAACCAGCTCACCGCGCCCGAGTTCTCGAACGCCGCCGGCGACTTCCTGCTGCTGACGGCCGCCACGTGGCGGCGGCTGCGCGGATTCAACGAAACGGTCCGTTACGCCAAGATCCACAAGGACGGCCAGTTCTGTCACCGCGCCTGGATCGAAGGTCTGACCTTCGACACGCTCGGCCCGATCTGGCACCTCGATCACGACGGCTCCTACTCGAACGTCGGCGTGTTGCGCGGCTCCGCCGACGCGCCCTACGGGCCAGAGTGGGCGTGGCGCGAGGACTACCGCAACGCCGATGACTGGGGCCTGCGCACGGCGATCGACGAGACGGCGCTCGGACCGATCGTGCAGCTGCGCCACCCGGAGACTGGCGAGACGGTCGACGGCTCCGGCGGCGAGGTGACGGCGCCGGCCGCCGACGCGCCGGCCATTGGCCAGGCCCTGTTGACGGCGCTCGACTCGGCCTCCGCCGCCCTGGGCGCGTGGCTAGCCGCCCTCGATCTGCCACAGGCCGCCCGTCTCGCGATTGGCGGGCCCGACTGGGCCACGCCCTGGCTCGCTGCCGCCGTCCGTGCCGCCGGGCACGTCGTGGCCGGCCTCTACACCGCCGACGCCCGCGTCGTCGGCACCATCCGCTGCGGCTACGCGGTCCGGGCCCTCGCGACGATCGACGAGGCGCACGTGGACGCATTCGTCACCGGCCTGCTGGATCCCGCGGTCGAGGCTCGCCTGCGCCGCGCCGGCTACGCCGGACCGGT
>JBDSLU010000434.1:0-14648 GCA_039916225.1 Vicinamibacteraceae bacterium | reverse complement strand
AAAGGCCCCATCGGGGCCTTTGTCTTCGACGCGAGAGGATGCGGACACCCTCTCGCGTCTTTGGTCAGCGAGAGCGGCCTAACGCTTCTTGGCCGTCTTCTTCGCCGCCTTCTTGGCTGCCTTCTTTGCCATGTGACTAGTCCCCCCCTTCAATTAGGGTCCCTTCGTCCTTCTCAGGAGCGTGCAGGGTCTTGAGGTCCGAGAGTCTCGTCGCGTGCTCCGTGCCGTCTGCCCTCTGGCACGACGCACCGGACACCGACGCTCTCGACGCGTTGGCTGCGGGTCCGCTTCCTGCGAGGCCCCGCACGGGTGCCTGACCGGGGCGTTAAGCGCGTAAACACGCGCACGCCCGGGTCGTGCGGGCCTGTTACCGCTTCTTCGCGGTCTTCTTAGCGGCCTTCTTCGCAGCTTTCTTCGCCATGTAGCCTCCTGATTTTGTAACGCTCAGCATTTCGACTTGCTATTCCCATCCCAACAGGTGGGCTGAGCGGTCCACCTGCACACAACATGTAGATTATGGATGAGAAAAACGGTGTGTCAAGCACAAACTTTTACAAATGTCAAAAGTTCGAGCCGGTGAAACGCGCGACCTGACGAGACCGGCCACCACGATCACCCCCCGTGTCAAATGAGGGGGTGATGCTCAACTATATCGGCCCACCAATGTCGAAACTTCAACGAAAGGGCGGTGCCGAACGCGGTCGTTCGAGGCGCTCGATCGCGCGTGACGCGTCGTTGCGCGTCTCTGCCGATGCACCGAACGTTCCGGCAGCGCGCCGATAGCCGGCGAGTGCGCCGTCGCGATCGCGTTGCTGCTCGCGCAAGCGTCCGGCGAGCAGCGCGGCTTCGCCGATCGCTGTCGGCGGCGTCGTCTTCGCGGCGGCGAGCGCGGCCTCGAGCTCGGCGATCGCCGGTGCAATGCGCTGACGCGCGGCCAGGGCACGGGCGTAGTGCAGCCGGGTGAGGCCGTTGTCGGGATCGAGCGCGATCGCCTCCTCGAAGCGCGGCAGCACCGGCGCGGTGGCATCAGCGGTGAACGCCCGCCACGCCTCGAGGCCGAGACGATGGGCACGGCCCTTCGACTCAGGTGTGGGCTTCTGCAGCAGACGGCGCGCCGCGTCGCCGAGGCCGAGCGGATCGTGTCGCGCCGTCGACGCGACGACCTGCCGCAGCAGCGTGTCGGCTTCGGTGCGTTGCCCGAGACGGTCGAGCGCGCGGCCCAGCGCCAACGCGAGGCGATTGGTGATGCCCCAGGGCACGAGGGGCGCCGCGGCGCGCAGCCGCGTGAGCTCGGTGACGGCGAGATCGGTGTCGCCGATGGCGTCGAGCGCGCTGGCGTAGCCGAGATGCGCGTCGGGCCGGGTCAAGGCGCCTTCGTGGATGGCGTTGGTGTCGGCGAGCCTCGCCAGCTCGCGCCAGCTGGCCAGCGACGCGCTCGAGTCGTGCAGGTAGACCGCTTCGGCATCGGCGATGGCGCGCCGGAAGTAGGGGCTGCGCGGGTGACGCCGGACCAGCTCGTCGAGCAGGGCGAGGGCATCCGGCGCGCGGTTCTCGTACCAGAAGTAGACGACGTGGAGCTGGAAGGCCGCTTCGTCGGCGAGGAGCTGACCGGATTGTCGCGTCTGCTGCATCCGCGCCAGGCCGCGGGCGCGATCGCCGCCCGGCAGCATCATCAGGACGCGGAGGATCTTGGCCGCCGGCGGCGCGATGTCCGCGTAGTACTCGTAGAGGCCGAGGCCGAACTGGGCGTCGACGAGACCCGGCGCCAGCGCCAGGGTGCGGTCGAGGGCGTTCTTCACCTCGCGCCCGTCGCGGGCCGCGCCGAGGCGCTCCTGCCGCAGCACGCGCCATTGCACCCGCGCGCCGTAGGCTCCGCCGAGGTAGAACCAGGCTTCCGCCTGCTGCGGCTCGCGGACGGTCCAGGCCTGGGCGGCGGTGATGGCGGCGGTCGCCGCGACGTCGAAGGCGGGGTCGCGGCTGCGATCCTCGGGATCGAGCTGGATGCGCCAGAACTGCCGGGTGGCTTCGAGGACGAGGCAGGCTGCCGGCGGCGCCGGCGGGCAGGCGTCCGCGATCAGCGTGCGGGCGCGCTCGAAGTCGGCGTCGAAGATGGCGTCGTAGGCCCGCGTGAGGCCATCGGCGCCGGTGAGCAGGGGAGCCGGGGCCGGCGCTGCTGACGGGGGAGGTGGCGGCTGCGTCGCCGGCGATGGTCGCGGTCGCTGCGCCGACCCCGGACCCGCGGCGAGCCCGATGCCGACCGCGACGACCGAGAGCACCCGCGCGACGCCCATCGGGACACTAGAGGACGCTCGTGCGCAATTGCTGCTTGGCGGCGTGGCGCTCCAGCGCCAGGTCGATGAGGCGATCGATCAGGACCGGATAGCTGACGCCGCTCGCTTCCCAGAGCTTGGCGTACATGCTGATGGTGGTGAATCCCGGCAGCGTGTTCACTTCGTTCACGTAGAGGCGGCCGTCGTCTCGGCTGAGCAGGAAGTCGACCCGCGCCAGGCCGGTGCCGTCGATGGCCAGGAAGGCCGCCTTGGACCAGCGCTGGACGTCGGCGAGCTGGCTCGGGGTCAGGTCGGCCGGGATGATCGTCTTCGATCCCTCGTCGAGGTACTTCGCCTCGTAGTCGTAGAACTCGCGCGACGGCACCACCTCGCCGGCGATCGAGGCCTCCGGCGTGTCGTTGCCGAGGACGGCGCATTCGATCTCGCGGGCGTTGGCGACGCCGGCCTCGACGACGATCTTGCGATCGAAGCCGGCGGCGAGGTCGAGGGCGGCGTCGAGCTCGCTGGCGTCGTGGACCTTGGAGATGCCGACGCTCGATCCGAGGTTGGCCGGTTTGACGAAGAGCGGAGCCGGCAGCTTCGCCAGCAGGGCATCGCGGACACCGGCGCGGTTGCGCGCCCACTCCGAGCGCAGCACCACGGCGTACTCGACCTGGGGCAGCCCGTGCTGCGCGAAGACGACCTTCATCATGCCCTTGTCCATGCCGACCGCCGAGGCCAGCACGCCGCAGCCGACGTAGGGCAGGTTGGCGAGCTCGAGCAGGCCCTGGACGGTCCCGTCCTCGCCGTACGGACCGTGGAGCACCGGGAACACGACGTCGAGGCCCATGCTCTGCACGACGGCGCCGTTGCCGTCGCCGCGCTCGACCGCGCCCTTGCGATCGGCCGGCCGATCGATGCTGAGGAGCGGCTCCTCGCTGGGCCGCGCCATCAGGTGCACTTCCCGCGCCACGCGTGGCGCCCGGCCGGCCTCGAGGCGCGCGTGCTCGATCACTTCCGCCGCCGACATGGCGCTCGGCGCGCGCTCGGCGAGGGCCCAGCGGCCGTCCTTCTCGATGCGGATCGGCACCGGCTCGTAGCGGTGGCGATCGAGATTCGCGAAGACCGCGGCCGCGGAAGCCAGCGAGACTTCGTGCTCGCCCGACCGGCCGCCGTAGATGACGCCGATGCGAAGACGCTTCATGAAGCGACCATGGTCAGTCCGCGATGTCGAATTGTCAATTCGCGTGTAGCCTCATGGCCGATGGCCGGCTTTGCTTTCCGTGTCACGCACCGCGACGGTGCGGCCCGTCGCGGCGTGCTCGACACGGCGCACGGGCCGGTCGAGACACCGGTGTTCATGCCGGTCGGCACGCGCGCCACCGTCAAGGGCGTGCTGCCGCGCGATCTCGCCGAGATGGGCGCGCGCATCGTTCTCGGCAATACCTACCATCTCTACCTGCGCCCCGGCGACGCGCTCGTCGCCCGCCGCGGCGGGCTGCACCGCTTCATGGGCTGGGACGGACCGACGCTCACCGACAGCGGCGGCTACCAGGTGTTCAGCCTCGGCGATCGCTGCCGCCTGTCCGAAGAGGGCGCCGAGTTCCGCTCACACCTCGACGGCAGCAAGCATTTGCTGACGCCGGAGTCGGCGGCGGACATCCAGGCGCGGCTCGGCGCCGATATCGCGATGGTGCTCGACGAGTGCACGGCCTACCCCGCCACGCCCGACGTCGCCGCGCGGTCGCTCGAGCGGACCGCACGGTGGGCGGGCCGGGCCCGCGCCCGGCACCTGGCGATTGCGGCGGGCGAGACCGACGTCGTGCCGACGACGCCGGGCCAGGCGCAGTTCGGGATCGTCCAGGGCGGCGTGCACGACGACCTGCGGCGGGCCAGCGCCGAGGCGACCATCGCCGTCGGCTTCGAGGGCTATGCCATCGGCGGGCTCAGCGTCGGCGAACCGGTCGACGTCATGTACGACGTGGTTGGTCGGACCACGCCGCACCTGCCGGAGGATCGGCCGCGCTATTTGATGGGGACCGGGATGCCGGATGATCTCGTCGAGGCGGTCGCCCGCGGCATCGACATGTTCGACTGCGTGCTGCCGACCCGGAATGCCCGGAACGGCCAGCTCCTGACGCGGCACGGGCCGCTCAACATCCGCAACGCGCGCTATGCCGACGACGACGCACCGGTCGACGCCGAGTGTTGCTGTTATACATGCCGGCACTTTTCTCGCGCCTATCTGCGCCATCTGGCGTCGACTGGTGAGATGCTTGGCGCGACACTCGGATCCATGCACAACCTCTTCTTTTACCTTGACATGATGGGGGCCATGCGGAAGGCTATTGAATTCGGGTCGTTCGAGGAGTTCAGACAGAACTTCCACCGGACGTTCTCCCGCCACCCGCTCACTCGATGATCGCGCCCGAACTCCTCACACGTGTGCTTGCCGCCCCCGCGGCCGCTCTTGATCACCTCGGCCAGCGGCCGGTGCTCGCCATGGGCGCGCAACCCGACGCCGGCGGTCCCTTCTGGGTCCAGCTCGCGCCGTTCGCACTCATCCTCGGCATTTTCTATTTCGTCATCCTGGCGCCGATGCGCAAGCGCCAGAAAAAGGTGTCGGAATTCCAGGACAGCCTCAAGGTCGGGGACAAGGTGGTCACCACCAGCGGCCTCTTCGGCACCGTCGCCAAGGTCAACGACGCCTCGGTGCAGTTGAAGATCGCCGAGAAGGTCAACGTCGAGGTGACCAAGGCCTCTGTCGCCGGCTATCAGGGACAGGATCCGGTCGTGCCCGAACAGGGCGCGCTCTAGGACGGCGAAGCCGGAGCGCAGCCGCGCCCGGGATTCGCTGCGTGCGCCAGCTATGAAGAATCTCAACTGGAAGCTCCTCACGATCATCGGGGTGATCGCCTTCGCGCTGGCGATGATCTACCCGCCATTCGACACGCCCGGCCACCGCGGACGGATCAGCCTGGGGCTGGACCTCAAGGGCGGCGTGCAGCTGGTGCTTCGGGTCAAGACGGACGAAGCCCTCCAGTACACGAGCGAGGACGCCGCCGAGCGCCTCCGCCTGTCGATGCGCGAGAAGAACATCGTCGGCCCGACGGTCACGGTGACCGGACCGACGCGGATCGTCGTCGCCGGCGTGCCGCCGGCGGCCGACGCCCCGTTCCGCGTCCTGGCCGACGCCGAAACGGCGCTGACCAGCCAGTACGCCCGCACCGGCGGGGCCGGCGGCTACACCTATGAGATGCGCCCCCCGGTGGCGCAGACCCTGCGGACCCAGGCGGTCGCGCAGGCGCTGCAGACGGTGGACCGTCGCGTCAACGCGCTGGGCGTATCCGAACCCCTCGTCGCTCCCTACGGCTCGGCTGGCGACCAAATTCTGGTCCAGCTGCCCGGCGTCAACGACCCGGACCAGGTCAAGCGCCTGATCGGCACGACCGCCCTCCTCGAACTGAAGATCGTCGAGGGGGGGCCGGCGTCGTCGTCCGAGTCGCTGCTCCAGTCGGTCGGCGGGACCATCTCGCCGGAGATGGAGGTCATCACCGGCGCGGACCGGACCAACCCCGGTGCGGTCTCCTATTACCTTGTACGCAAGGTGGCGCCGGTCACCGGCCGCGACCTCAGCAATGCGCGGGCGTCGGTCGACGAGAACAACCTGCCGGCCATCGGCTTCTCGATGAACCGGGCCGGTGCCATCAAGTTCGGCAACCTGACCGGGGCCAACATCGGCAAGCCGATGGCGGTCATCCTCGACCACCGGGTCGAGACCGTGGCGACGATCAACGGCCGTATCACCGACAACGGCCAGATTTACGGCAGTTTCACCCAGCAGGAGGTCGCCGATTACGCCCTGATGCTTCGCTCGGGCGCCCTGCCGGCCGGCCTGACCTACCTCGAGGAGCGGACCGTGGGCCCGAGCCTTGGCGCCGACTCCATCCGGGCCGGCGTGATGGCCTCACTCGGGGGCCTGCTGCTGGTCGCGCTGTTCATGCTCGTCTACTACAAGCTGAGCGGCTTCAACGCGATCCTCTCCATCACGCTCAACCTGCTCATCCTGCTGGCCTTCATGGCGATGGCCGGGGCGGTGATGACCCTGCCCGGGGTGGCTGGCTTCATCCTGACCATCGGCATGGGCGTCGACTCGAACGTGCTGATCTTCGAGCGCATCAAGGAAGAGATGGCCGCTGGCAAGGCGCCGCGACAGGCCGTCGCGGCCGGGTTCGACCGGGTCTTCTGGACCATCGTCGACACGCACATTGCCTCTCTGGTCGCCGCGGCCTTCCTGTTCCAGTTCGGCACCGGCCCGATCCGCGGCTTCGCCACGACCCTGTTCTTCGGTCTCCTCTCGAACGTCTTCACCGCCGTCTTCGTGTCACGGACGCTGTTCGAGTTCATCCTGTCGCGGCGTCAACAGCCGCAGTCGCTGAGCATTTAGTCGGCGCGCGCCACCCGAACTACCGGCCATGCAGATTCTCTCCAACACGCACTACGACTTCATCAAGTGGCGGTGGCACGCCATCATCCTCTCGGCGCTGGTCATCCTCGCTGGCGTGGGGATGGTCGTGCAGCGCGGGCTGCCACTCGGCATCGACTTCTCGGGCGGCACCATCGTCGTCTTCAAGTTCGAGAAGCCGGTCGGCGAGGACGCCGTCCGCAAGGCGATCGCGAGCGTCCCCGGCGAGAAAACGGTCCAGCAGTTCGGCAAGCCGGAGGACAACAGCGTCCTCGTCCGGGTGCCACAGTCGCCTGGCATCGAGGAAGGCTTCAACCTCGAGAAGGATGCCAAGGCGCTGAACGACGCGGTCAAGGCCAGCAACCTCGGCCCCTACACGGAGATCAACCGCGAGGTGGTCGGACCGGCCATCGGCGAGGATCTGCAGCGCAAGGGCCTGTGGGCGACGCTGCTGTCGGTGCTCGGCATCACCGCCTACATCGCGCTGCGGTTCCGTCTGACCTTCGCACTCGGTGCCATCGCGGCCACCTTCCACGACATCCTGATCACGCTCGCGTTCCTGGTTTTCTTCGGCTACGACATTACGCTGAACGTGATCGCCGCCCTGCTGACGATCACCGGCTATTCGGTCAACGACACCATCGTCATCTTCGACCGCGTGCGCGAGAACATGCACACGATGCGGCGCGACGATCTGGAGAAGGTCGTCAACCACAGCGTCAACCAGACGCTCGGCCGCACGCTGATTACCGCCGGGACGACGTTCCTCTCGGTGCTGGCGCTCTTCCTGTTCGGCGGCGAAGTGCTGCACGGCTTCGCGTTCACGATGCTGGTCGGCATCATCAGCGGCACCTACTCGACGATCTTCATCGCAGCGGCCGTGGCCATCCTGATGAGCAAGCGGTCTGGAGGCACGCCGGCCGGCGCCGCGGCGATTGCCGCAGCGGCAGCGGGTACGACGCGCCCGTCGACCGGCGCCAGGAAGACGGCGACCCGGACGACGCGCAAGGCCAACGCCCGCTAGCGGGCCGGGGCCATGTCGATCCTGATCGCCGCGATCCTGGGCGCCGTCCAGGGGATCACCGAGTTCCTGCCGGTCTCGAGCTCGGCCCACCTGCTCCTCGGCCGCGCCGCCTTCGGGTGGGGCGAGGAGCCGTTCGGCCTCGTCTTCGACGTCGCCACCCACCTCGGCACCCTCGTCGCCACCATCATCTACTTCCGCGACGACCTGCTGGCGATGGCCCGGGCCCTGCCGCGGCTGTTCACCGCCGCGCCCGAGGCGCGCCTGATGCGCCTCGTCGCGATCGGCACCATCCCGGTCGTGATCGTCGGCCTGCTGTTCTCGGACTGGATCGAAGCGCACGCGCGGCTGCCGGTGGTGACCATCGTCACGCTGTCGGTCGGCGCCATCGGCCTGCTCCTGGTCGAGCGGCTCGGCCCGCGGACGCGCGGCGTCGACGACCTGACGCCGGTCGACGCGACCGCCTTCGGCGTGGCCCAGGCGGCAGCGCTGATCCCCGGCCTGTCGCGTTCGGGCAGCACGATCACCATCGGCATGCTCCTCGGCGTCCGCCGTGAGGCCGCGGCCCGGTTCACCTTCCTGCTCGGCATCCCCGCAGTGGTGGCGGCGGCGGGGAAGGCCGGCCTCGAGATGCGGCATGTGCCGATGTCGGGCGAACTGGCCACCATCTTCGCCGTCGGCATCGTCACCTCGGGCGTCGTCGGCTACCTGGCCATCCGCTTCCTGCTGCGCTACCTGGCGGCTCACCGCCTCGACGTCTTCGCCTACTACCGGCTGGCGCTGGCCGCGGTGGTGTGGTGGTTCGTGCACTGATCGGACGCCTGCCGTGATCGCCGGACTGCGCCGCTCGTTCGCGACGGGCTTCTTCGTCACGGTCCCGCTCGTCATCAGCGTCGCGACGATCTACTGGATCTTCGACGCGGTGGACGGCGTGATGGCGCCGATCTACGACCGGCTGCTCGGCCGCCACGTGCCTGGGCTCGGCCTGCTGACGACGCTGCTGCTCGTGCTGATGGCGGGGATCGTCGCGAGAAACGTGATCGGGCGACGGCTGATGCGCCGGGCCGAGCACTACCTGATGCTGGTGCCGGTGTTCCGCACCATCTACGCCCCGGTCAAGCAGCTGATCCTGGCGTTCTCGCCGGACAACGATTCAGGCTTCAAGCGCGTCGTCCTGGTGAACGATCCGGGGCGCGGCAGCCTGCTCGGCTTCCTGACGCGGGAGTTCACGGTGCCGGCAGCCGACGGATCCGAGCCCGAGCAGTTGGCCGCGATCTACATTCCGACCAATCACCTCTATCTGGGCGACATCCTGATCGTCCGGACGCGCGATCTCCGCTATCCGGCCCTCACCGTCGAGCAGGGAATCCGCGTCTTCCTCACCGGCGGCATGGCCATGCCCGGCTCGGTCACGATGCAGCCTGCGCCCCCGGATTAGTCAACGTTCGTAGCCCAAAACGGACCGACTCAGCCGCCCTGCGGAAGCGAGCACCGCGACGGCGAGTTATGTTACGCTGCCGCGTTTTTATGATGACGCCTATCTCTTTCAGGAATGCATGGGCCGCCGCCGTGGCGGCCCTCGTGCTCTTGGTCCCGGTCGCGGTGGCGGCCCAATTGCCCGATCCCCAGGTCACGCCACCTGTCGCACATGCCGCCGCGCAGGCGCATGCGCCGGGTGGCGAGGCGAACCTGGTGCTCCCCGATCTCTCCCAGGTGCGATTCACGTCGCTCGGGAATCTCGACGGCCACACGCTCCTCAGTCTCGGCTTGTTCGTCACGCTCGCCGGGTTCGCCTTCGGGCTCGTCATCTTCTTCCAGCTGCAGCGGCTCCCGGTGCATCGCTCGATGCGCGAGATCTCCGAGCTGATCTACGAGACCTGCAAGACCTACCTGATCACGCAGGGCAAGTTCATCCTGCTGCTCGAGCTGTTCATCGGCGCCGTCATCGTTCTCTACTTCGGCGTGCTGCTGAAGTTCACGGCCGTCAAGGTCGCGATCATCCTGTCCTTCAGCCTGGTCGGCATCGCCGGCAGTTACGGCGTCGCCTGGTTCGGCATCCGCATCAACACCTTCGCCAACTCTCGCACCGCGTTCGCCAGCCTCGCCGGCAAGCCCTTCCCGCTCTACGCCATCCCGCTCAAGGCGGGGATGAGCATCGGCATGCTGCTCATCTCGGTCGAGCTGTTCCTGATGCTCTGCATCCTGCTCTTCGTCCCGGGCGACTACGCCGGGGCCTGCTTCATCGGCTTCGCCATCGGCGAGTCCCTCGGCGCGGCAGCGCTGCGCATCGCCGGCGGCATCTTCACCAAGATCGCCGACATCGGCTCCGATCTGATGAAGATCGTCTTCAACATCAAGGAAGACGACGCGCGCAACCCCGGCGTGATCGCCGACTGCACCGGCGACAACGCCGGCGATTCGGTCGGCCCGTCCGCCGACGGGTTCGAGACCTACGGCGTCACCGGCGTCGCGCTCATCACGTTCATCCTGCTGGCGGTGCCGGACTCGACGGTGCAGGTCCAGCTGTTGGTCTGGATCTTCATGATTCGTGTCGTGATGGTCATCGCCAGCGGCGGCTCCTACCTGGTGAACGAGGTGATCGCTCGCCGCCGGTACCTCGGCGCCTCGACGATGAACTTCGAGCAGCCGCTGACGCAGCTGGTGTGGCTGACGTCGCTGGTCTCGATCGCCCTGACCTACGGGGCGTCCAAGCTCCTGATCCCGACCCTGGCCGGCGACCCCACGCTGTGGTGGAAGCTGGCGACCGTCATCACTTGCGGCACGTTGGCCGGCGCGGTCATCCCGGAGCTGGTCAAGATCTTCACGTCGACCGAGTCGTCGCACGTGAAAGAGGTCGTCTCGTCCTCGAAGGAGGGCGGGGCGTCGCTCAACATCCTGTCGGGGCTCGTCGCCGGCAACTTCAGCGCCTACTGGCTCGGAATGAGCATCGTCGCGCTGATGTCGATGGCCTACTTCGTCAGCGGCTACGGTCTCGAGGCCGTGATGAAGGCGCCGGCGGTCTTCGCCTTCGGCTTGGTCGCCTTCGGGTTCCTGGGGATGGGGCCGGTGACCATCGCCGTCGACTCCTACGGCCCGGTCACCGACAACGCCCAGTCGGTCTACGAGCTGTCGCTCATCGAAGGCATCCCCGGCATCACTGCCGAGCTCAAGAAGGACTTCAACGTCACCGTCGACTTCGAGCGGGCCAAGCACCTGCTCGAGGAGAACGACGGCGCCGGCAATACGTTCAAGGCCACGGCCAAGCCGGTGCTCATCGGCACCGCCGTCGTCGGCTCGACGACGATGATCTTCTCGATCATCGTCGGCCTCACCGCCGGGTTGACGCAGAACCTCGACAAGCTGTCGCTGCTGCACGCCCCGTTCCTGCTCGGGCTGATCACCGGCGGCGCCGTCGTCTTCTGGTTCACCGGCGCCTCGATCCAGGCGGTCACGACTGGCGCCTACCGCGCTGTCGAGTTCATCAAGGCCAACATCAAGCTCGACGGCGTCGAGAAGGCCTCGGTCGAGGACAGCAAGAAAGTCGTCGAGATCTGCACCAAGTACGCCCAGAAGGGGATGTTCAACATCTTCCTGACCGTTTTCTTCTCGACCCTCGCGTTCGCCTTCGTCGAGCCCTACTTCTTCATCGGCTACCTGATCTCCATCGCCCTGTTCGGCCTCTACCAGGCGATCTTCATGGCCAACGCCGGCGGGGCGTGGGACAACGCCAAGAAGATCGTCGAGGTCGAGCTGAAGGCCAAGGGCACGCCGCTCCATGCGGCGACGGTCGTCGGCGATACCGTCGGCGATCCCTTCAAGGACACGTCGTCGGTGGCCCTCAACCCGGTCATCAAGTTCACGACGCTGTTCGGACTGCTCGCCGTCGAGCTCGCCGTCAAGCTCACCGCCGACGCCGGTCCGGGTGTGAGTCACGCTCTCGCCGCATTGTTCTTCCTCACGTCGACCTTCTTCGTCTGGCGCTCGTTCTACGGCATGCGGATCGGCGCTGGCGCCTAGCCGCAGACACCGTTTTCGTGCGGACGGCAGCCTCCGACCCGGCCGTCGAATCTTTTTACAAATGGGATGGAACTTTTCGCGGGCCCGTTCGATGTAGGGTGGTGTCTAACGGAATGACGGGCATCACGTGGGCATCTGGATGCCCGGATCCCCGTTCGTTGACGGGTCGTGTGGCGCTGATATAATCCCCGCTTCCACACGGGTTTTCGGGTCGGATTGAGCGTTTTCGAGGAGGCTAGCTCTGTGCCGAAGGACATGTTCGGCGATGTCGTCGAGCCATCCATCAAGGTAGGATCGCAGGCGTGGTACACGGTCCCCGTGTCCATTTTCCTGCACGTGGTCCTCGTGGGTGGCGTGATCATCGTCCCGCTGATGGCCGCCGACGTGCTCCCGGTACCGCCGACGATGATGGCGTTTGCCGTGGCCGCACCGCCGCCGCCGCCGCCGCCCCCGCCGCCGCCGCCGCCGGCGGCTGCTGCACCGACGATGACGCCAACCAACGTCAACCCGAATGCCGCACCTGTCGAGGCGCCGAAAGAGATCATCCCTGAAGCGGCGCCGGCGGCTCCGCCGTCGGTCGGCGTGCCCGGCGGTGTCGTCGGCGGCGTCCCGGGTGGCTCGCTCGGCGGCGTCGTCGGTGGTCTGCCGGAAGCTCCGCCGCCTCCGCCGCCTCCGGCGCCGGTCCGCGTCGGCGGCAACATCCGCGCGCCGCAGAAGACGCGGAACGTCAATCCGGTCTATCCGCAGATTGCCCAGTCCGCCCGCGTGCAGGGTGTGGTGATCATCGAGGCGACGATCAGCCCCAATGGCAAGGTGCAGGACGCGCGCGTGCTGCGCTCGATCCCGCTCCTCGACCAGGCGGCGCTCGACGCCGTCCGCCAGTGGGAATACAGCCCGACGCTCCTGAATGGAGTCCCGGTGCCGGTCATCATGACCGTCACCGTCAACTTCACGCTCCAGTCTTAGCGAGCCGACCGACCCGACACCGTTCGACTCGCATCGCGCTTATCACGTCCTTTTAGAGACCCCGCAGGCGGCGCGCGTCCCGGCCGCGGCCTGCTTCTTCGACTGCACCGGAGGCTACGACAGATGGGAATCGATATTTTTCACATGTGGGCGCAGATGGGTATGGTGGCGAAGGCCGTTGCCTTCGTACTGTTCATCATGTCGTTCTGGTCCGTCGGTGTCGCCGTCGAGCGCATCTACACCTTCTCTCAGGCTCGTAAGCAGTCGAAGCTGTACGCTCCGCAGGTCGCCAAGCACCTCAAGGAAGGGCGCCTGAAGGAAGCGATCGCGCTGTCGCAGTCGAAGCAGTACCGCTACAGCCACCTCGCCAAGGTGGTGCTGGCCGGTCTGCAGGAATACCAGTTCCAGCACGACTCCGCCGGCGGCGAGAAGCTGAATCGTGAGGATCTCCTCGACACCGTTCGCCGCGCCATCCAGCGCGCCACGGCCCTCACCGGCAACGATCTGAAGAAGGGCGTCAGCGCCCTGGCCACCATCGGCTCGACGGCGCCGTTCGTCGGACTGCTCGGCACGGTCGTCGGCGTCATCTCGGCCTTCCAGGGCATCGCAGCCTCGGGCTCGGGCGGCATCGGCTCGGTGTCGGCCGGTATCTCGGAAGCGCTCGTCGAGACCGCGCTCGGTCTGGTCGTCGCCATCCCGGCCGTGTGGTTCTACAACTACCTGACCGGCCGCGTCGAGTACTTCAACGTCGAGATGGACAACAGCTCGTCGGAGCTCGTGGACTACTTCATCAAGAAGACGTCCTAGCAGCCCGGCTCGTGTTCGACCAGGCGCGGTCCCACCTTGGGGCTGCGCCGGCCGCGAGCGCGCAGGAGATACCGATATGTCAATGGGTGGAGTAAGCAAGAAGGGCGGGCCGGTCTCGGAGATCAACGTGACCCCGCTCGTCGACATCATGCTGGTGCTCCTCATCATCATGATGCTCATCGCGCCCCTGCTGCAGAAGGGCGTGAACGTCACGCTGCCGACGGCCGACCACGTCGTCGACAAGCCGGACACCCAGCAGCAGACCGTCGTGCACGTGACCGCGAGCAAAGAGTTCTACGTCAACAACGTGGCGGTCGACGCCCGCGACCTGGTCGACAAGATTCGCTACGCCCTCGAAGAGAAGAAGGAAAAGGTCGTCTATCTGAAGGCTGACGCCGACGCTCCGTACGGCGCCGTCATGACGATGATGGACCAGCTCCACGAGGCGCAGATCGAGAACGTCGGGCTGATCACGGACACGCGCAAGAAGCCCGGTGAAGCCGGCGCGGGAGGCAACTGATGGCCCACGCACATCATCACCTCGGCGCCGACAAGGTCATCTCGGCCGAGATGCCGCACGCCAGTGCGGACATGAACGTCACGCCGCTCATCGACGTGCTGCTCGTGCTGCTCGTGATCTTCATGGCCGCCCTGCCGATGACGCAGAAGGGCACCGACATCAACCTGCCCCTCGAGTCGAGCAATCAGCAGACGACGGCGCCGCCCGACCAGATCGTCGTCGAAGTGACGGCCGATCACCGCATCGCCGTGAACAAGCAGCCGACCGAGCTCGGCAACCTGACCACGATGCTGCGCGGCATCTTCGAGACGCGCCGCGAAAAGACGATCTTCCTGGTCGGCGCGCCGACGCTGCCCTATGGCGAAATCGTCGCCGTGATCGACGCCGCCAAGGGCGCTGGTCTCGAGAAGGTCGGCATCGTCACGGAAGGCATGCGCACGCAGGCCGGCCTGGCGTCGCGCGGGAACTAACCCTCCTCCTCCGGGAACTAACACTGCAACACCCCGCGGCGTCACCCCTTACGGGTTGACGCCGCTCTTGTTTTTCATGAGCCTCGCGCTTTCAGCGCAAGGGGGCGTCACC
>JBDSLU010000433.1:0-9945 GCA_039916225.1 Vicinamibacteraceae bacterium | reverse complement strand
CTCGGCAAGAGCCTCAGCCCGTTCTTCCTGAACGTGCTCGACTACGCCACGATGCAGCCGCCGCCAGATATCGGCGGGCCGCTGTGGGCGGTCTACGTGTGCTGGCTGATCAGCCTGCTGGCGATGTACCCGCTCTGCCGCTGGTTCGCCGGCGTGAAAGCCCGCCGCCGCGATTGGTGGCTCAGCTATCTGTAGCGCCGCGCTCTCACGCGCGGCGCGGGCCGCCTCACGAGCGCGCCGCTGACGCGGACCGCTGCGCTCGCAGACGCTCGACGCCGTCGCGGACGATGGCGATGGCCCGATCGATCTCGTCCGCCGTCGTGAAGCGCGAGAGGCCGAAGCGCAACGTGCCGTGAGCCCGCAAGGCGGGAACGCCGAGCGCGCGCAGGACATAGGACGGCTCGATGCTGCCGGTCGCGCACGCCGATCCGGCCGAGACCGCCAGGCCCTCGAGACGCGAGGCGAGCGTCTCGTCGGTGCCGTCGATCGAGACGTTGAGGTTGTTCGGCAGCCGGTGGACGAGCGAGCCGTTGACGTGGACGCCTTCGATCGCCGCCCGCAGGCCTTCGAGCAGGCGATCGCGTAGCGCGCCAACCCAGACCCCTTCGGCCGCCATCTCCGCGGTGGCCAGCGCTGCCGCCGCGCCCAGGCCGACGGTGCCGGGGGCGTTGAGCGTCCCCGGACGGAGCCCGCGCTCGTGCCCGCCGCCGTCGAACAACGGCGCCAGGCGCACGGTGGGCTGGCGCGTTCGCACGTAGAGCGCGCCGACGCCCTGCGGTCCGTGGATCTTGTGCGCCGAGATCGACAGCAGGTCGATGCCCATCGCATTCACCTCGAGCGGGATGCGGCCGAAGGCCTGGGCGGCGTCGGTGTGGAAGAGCACCTCGCGGGCCCGGGTGATGCGGCCGATGGCGGTGAGCGGCTGCAGTACCCCGATCTCATTGTTGGCGGCCATCACGCTGACCAGGATCGTCTTCGGGCCGATGGCGGCGTCGACCGCGGCCGGATCGATCAGGCCGTCGGCGCCGACCGGCAGCAGGGTGATGCGGCAGCCGCGCTCTTCGAGATGCCGGCAGGTATCGAGCACCGCGCGATGCTCGGTGGCCACCGTGACGATGTGGTCGCCGCGCTCGCTGAGGCTTGCGGCCACGCCCTTGATGGCCAGGTTGTCGGCCTCGGTGGCGCCACTCGTGAAGACGATGTCCTTGTGCGACGCCCCGATCGTGGCGGCGACCTGGCGCCGCGCCGTCTCCACCGCGTCGCGCGTGCCGCGGCCGGCGGCGTGATCGAGGCTCGAGGCGTTGCCGACCTGGTCGCGCAGCAGCGGCAGCATGACATCCAGCACGCGCGGATCGACCGGCGTGGTGGCGTGGGCGTCGAGGTAAATCATGACGGCATCATCGCGCCCCGTCGCGTCCCAGGACGCGCTCGGCCGCCTGGATCGCGGCGACGGTGAAGATCAGGGGATAGAGCGCCTCGCTGTACCACAGCCGGGCGAAGTAGAGGCCGATCGGCGCGGCGGGGAAGCGCCGGCCGTCGTCAGTCGCGGCGCGCAGCCAGGCCAGGCCACGCCGCACCGGCACGAGGTCGGCGGCGCGATCGCGCGCCGCGTGCGTGGCCAGCGCAGCCACCGCCTGCGCGGTCTCTTCGATCGACGCCGGCAGATCGCCGCTGGCGCCGGACGTCGAGCCGACGCAGCCGCTCCAGCCGCCGTCCGGACGCTGCGAGGCGGCGATCCAGCGCGCCGCCCGCGCGGCCATGCCCGCGGCGCCGGCGACGTGCGCGTCGTCGAGGGCGTCCAGGGCGGGAAGGACTCTGGCGGTGCCGTAGGTCAGGTTCGCTTCGTGCGGCGCGGCTTCGTTGCCGAACCACAACGGCTCGAAGGCGCCGTCCCCGTGCTGGACGCGCGACAGGTAACGCGCGGCGTCGATCAGTCCGCGGTCGACGCGTACCGCCAGCGGCGCCGGCAGGTGCGGCCGCCAGACGCACCAGGCGCGAACGGCGTGCGCCGTCAGTTCCGGGCCGCTGCGATCGAACGGCAGGCCGGTCCAGCCGCGGCAGAAGGTCGGCATGCCGCCGTCGCGGTTCTGCAGGTCGAGGAGCCAGCGCACGCCGGCCGCCGCGGCGTCGGGGATGCGGGCGTCATCGGGCGCGCTGCCCGCTGGGCCAACCAAATGGGAAAGCGCCAGCAGCGCGCCGGCAGTGTCGTCGGCATCCGGAACGCCGCCCGGCAGGTCGGTCCAAGCCCAGCCGCCCGGTGCCGCATGGGTATACGGATGCTCGACGCGATACTGCTGGCCGAGGAGCCACTCGAGCAGCCGGGCCCGCGCGTCGTCGTCGAGCGCCGTCGGCACCGTTCCGCCGGCGTGCAGCGCCTCGACAGACAGCGTCGTCGCCCAGGTGGCGAGATTGGTGTCGATCGGCCAGCTGCCGTCTTCGCGGACCGAGTGCGCCAGGAACGTCAAGCCGTGCCGTGCTACCTCGTGGCCGGCTTCGCCGGCGGCGGCGAGGCTCATCACCACGAAGCTGGTGAGCGGCGTCGCCTCGAGAAAGCCGCCGGTGGTGGGCTGGATCGTCCGCAGCTTGGCCAGCGTCGCGCGGCGGGTCAGGGCCCGGACGGCGCGGGTGATCGGATTGCGCGTCGGCCGGTTGACGTGGCGGGCCTGGCCGATGGCGATGAGGGCCGGCAGCGCGTAGCTGACGACCGGCAGGCGCAGCCACGCGAACGCCTGATGCGGCGCCGCGGCCAGCTCGAACGGCAGCTGGGCGACGTGGCGCCAGCCGTGCGCGCCCAGGCGGCCGGCGACGGTGAGCGCGGTGAGGATCGGCACCGAGAAGGTGCGGTCCTTGCCGTAGCGGACGTCGAGCGCGCGCCGCAGCGACGCCGCGTCGACGCCGCCGGCGGCGTGCGTCAGCCAGGTGGCCGCGGCCAGTTCCGCCATCGCGATCGCCGGCGTCGATGGCGCCACGTGCAGCGCCGCCCACGCCAAGGCCGTCGTCGAGATATTGGAGCGGCTCTGCGGCGTGTCGCCCCAGCCGCCATCGGCGTTCCCATGCGCGGCCAGCCACGCCGCCCCGCGAGCGATGAGGCCAACGACTCCGGAGTCGTTGGAGGGGTAAATTCCGGGGTCGCCGGCGTCTGCAACGACTCCGGAGTCGTGTCGGCGGGCGGTCGCGGTGGCCAGGGCGATGACGGCGGTCGCCGTCGAGAGCGCGCTGGCCGACAGGCAGCCTTCCCAGTGACCGTCGGCGTTTCGTTCGCGCAGCAGCGTCGCACGAACGACATCGTGCCAGTCGGCCGAGGCTGGCCGCGTGCCGCTTCCGGCGGCGCGGCGATCCGAGATGGCGACAACCTTGGTCACGGGTCAAAGACTGAGATGGCCCAGGGCGAGCAGTCCATAGTACGTGTACTCGCAGTCGAGGATGTCGTCTTCCCAGTGCCCGTAGAAGCCGCCGCGGTTGGTCCACAACGAGTCGATGAAGTCGAGGCACGGCTCCTTGTGCGCGGCGATGTCGGCGTGCAGGCCGACCAGCGCGTGGATGGCCGTCGCCGTCGACAGCAGGTCCGGGATCGGTGAGCCGGGCAGGGCCCGAAAGCCACCCTGCGGGTGCGCCTGCGACAACAGCCACGGCCCGAAGGTCGCCGGAACGGGCCGGCCGAACTGGCGCAACGCCGCCGCACCCGCGGCGGTCGCGGTGGTCAAGCCGACCGGCGCGCCGGGGAAGTTGTTGAGGCCGCCGTCGGTGGCCACCAGCGTGACGAGCTGCGCCATCAGCGCGTCGCTGCCGGGAATCGGCTCGCGCAGATCCTGGTAGGCGCCGAGCGCGACGAAGGCGCCGTAAGCGGACCCCTCGTCGCTGCCGGAGTCGGTGGCGAAGCCCCCGTCGCCGGAACGGAACGTGGCGACGCGATCGCGTATCCGTGCCCGGACGTCGGCCGGTGGCACGCCCTCCGGCAGGTTGGCCCAGCACCGCGCCAGGCAACTCAGGTGGACGAAGTCGAGTTCGGCGCCGTCCCCGAAGCCGGTCAGATAGGCACGGGTGCGGGCGGCGTCGATCGGCGCTTGCAGCGCCGCCATCCCCTCGAGGCCGAAGACGGTGTAGTAGAGGTCGGGGAGCCCGGCGCGGTTGGTGAAGCCGCCGCCGGAGTCGTAGCGCTCGCGGAAGAAGCTGCCGACGAGATCAGTTGACGACTGCAGCAGCGTCGGCGCCAAGCGCGCGACCTGCAGCATTTCGAGCCTCAAACTCACTGCACCAGCCCTTCAGCTCGATGTCGTTGAAGATCTTGCCGACGATGCGGCGCAGCAGCCCCTTGAGCGTCGGCTCGTCGAGCACGGCCAGCGAGCGGATCGCTTCCTCCTTGTAGGAGTCGAGCAGCCGGCGGCAGCGATCTTCGACGTTCAGCTCGATCAGCCGGGCGCGCAGCGCGTCGGGCGAGTCGCTGGTGTCGCGCTTCCAGGCGGCGAGCAGCGCGGCGTGCGCGTCCTCGTGCTGGCCCTTGGCCCGCTCGACGCCGACCGCCAGCGGCAGCGACGGGCGCAGCGCAGCGATGTCGTCTGGGGCGTCGGTGCCGGTCAGGTCGTCGATGTCGTCGCGGATCTGGTAGGCGATGCCGAGCGCCTCGCTGTACTTGGCGAACACATCGCGGACGTCCTCGCTGGCGCCCGCCAGCGCGCCGCCGACGCGCAGGGCCACTTCGAAGGCTGGCGCGGTCTTGCGGCGGAAGATGTCCAGCACCTGCAGCGACGTCAGCACCTTCGGGGCGCGCGTCCACAGCAGCTCCATGCCCTGGCCTTCGGTCAGCGTCCGATGGCCGGCCGCCGCGGCGCGCAGCATCTCCACCTTGGCTTCGGCCGGCGCGTCGAGCTCGGCCAGCAGCCGGTAGCCTTCGCCGAGCAGGTAGTCGCCGACGTTCAGCGCCACCGCGACGCCGTAGGCCTCGTGCAGCGCCGCCTCGCCGTAGCGCGTCTGGTCCTGGTCCTCGATGTCGTCGTGGATCAGCGACGCCTTGTGGAAGCACTCGACGGCGACCGCGGCGCGTCGCACCGCGTCATCGACAGGCGCGTCCGGGTCGTCGCGCAGCGCCAGGTAGGCGCAGGCGGTGAGAAACGGGCGCCAGCGCTTGCCGGCCTTGACCAGCCACTCGCGGGCGATGCGGCCGGTCTCGTCGTCGGGCGGACCCATCAGGCGATCGAGCGACGCCGCCTCGAACCAGCCCTGGACCTCGTGGCGGATGCCGTCGAGATCGAGCCGGTAGGTCTTGTCGTCGCTGGTGAGGTGGATCACATCCCACACCGCGTCGGTATCGACGTTGGTGTCGATGCAGTCGTCCTGCAGCAGCGGGATGGCGATGCCGGGAATCGCCGCGGCCTCCATCTGCGGGAAGGCGCGCTCGAGCACCGACAGGCAGCTGACGCCGACGATCGCCTCGATCTTGCCGGTCTCGATGATCGACATCACGATCGCCGATCCTTCGGCGACCAGCACGGCGTAGCCGAGGCGCTCGGCCTCGCTCTGCAGGTCCTGGATCGAGCACAGGCCGCACTTCTTGCAGAGCAGCCCGAACTCGTCGAACGGCGCCGGGCAGCGGGCCTCGACGCGCAGGCACTTCGGCATCAGCAGCAGCCGCCGCTCGTAGGGGATCGTCGCCAGCGTGTCGCGCCACGCTTCGTTGCTGACGATGACGCCGATGTAATCGCGGTGCGCCGGATCCAGGCCGGCGGCGGCGACGATGCGATCGGCGTGCTCGCGCAGCTCGGGGATCGGCATCGGCGGCACCGGCCGATAGCGCTCGACGTAGCCGCGGACGATCGCCGTGATCTGATCGCGCTCCGCCCTGGTCTGCGGGATGTTTGCCTGCGGCGGACGCGTCGACTGCGTCGGTACGGCGCGCGGCAGGCTGATGACAGGCAAATGCATGCTCGGTGTCGCTCCTGTTGGGGCGCTAGCTATACGCACCGAAGCCGAAGAACCAGTGCTTCTTGGCGAAGCGGTAGGCCCAGTTCGCCTCGGGAATTTCGTGACCGGGGTTGTGCTGGCTGTGCCGGCGCGTCATCGCGCCCAGTTCGGCCAGACCCGCTCCCGGTTCGCGGTGGGTGGTGTCCTGCGCCGCGTGCTTCTCGACCAGCGCCTTCACCAGGTCGGGCCGTTCGAGCACGATGCAGCCGCGCGTCGTCTGCGCCGCCAGCTCGCGGAAGTCGCGGATGTAGGCCGAGTCGTTGAAGACGTCGAAGAGATCGCGCTCGTCGTAGACGCTCTCCTTCGAGAACTGGATGATCGGGCAGGGCTCGATGTCGCCCCACGGGTTGATGTGGTGGCTGATGCCGGTGGCCATCGGGCACAGCGCCTGGCCCTGGTCGTCCCAGTAGGCGTCGATCAGGCCGAGCGGCAGCTTGGTCCGCATCTCGACGACGAAACCGCGCACGCGCAGCACCTGCTCCGGCGTCAGCGCCAGTTCGGCCGACTGGTTGGCGCCGACCGGGCGATAGGTGTGGTACCAGGCGTAGGTGACACCGCGATCGATCAGCGATCGCAGCCACGATTCCTGCAGCAGGTCGTCGATGTTGGTCTGGCAGACGCTGGTGGCGACGCCGGTGATCAGCTTGTGGCGGATGCAGGCGTCGAGGCCGGCCAGCGTTCGCGTCAGCACCTTGGCCTGGCCGCGGCGCTCGTCGCTCACCACCTCGGTGCCTTCGATGCTGACCAGCGGCGTGGCGTTGCCGATCGCGCGCAACTTCGCTGCGATCGCGTCGGTGATCAGCTGGCCGTTGGTGAAGATCTGGAAATAGCAGTCCGGGTGCCGCTCGAGCACGGTGAGCAGCTCGGGGTGCATGAACGGCTCGCCGCCGAGGATGCCGAAGAAGCTGTTGCCCTGCTTCTTGGCGTCGGTGATCAGGCGATCGAGCTTGTCGGCCGGGATGTATTCGCGCGGGCCGTCGACCTTGACCCAGCACCCCTGGCAGCGCAGGTTGCAGCTGTTGATGATCGAGATGTAGAGGAACGGCGGGAAGTACTGGCCCTTGGCCAGTCGCTTCTTGAAGCGCTGCACCGAGCGCATGCCCTTGTAGCCGAAGTTCCAGCCGAACTTCCACAGGAGGCGGGCGTCGGTGCCCGTCACCATGCGGCGGCCCAGGCCGAGGAGCGCGGCTGTCTCCCTCACGCCTGGCTCCCGCTTTCCGGTCCCACGGCGGCCGGCGTCGGCGTTGGCGTCGGCAGCGGGGCCCCGGCCTGCGCCGCGGACGGCTCGGCCTTCTCCCGGATCGCGCCCGCCGTCGCGGCACTGCCTTCAGCCCCCGCCGCTTTGGCGCGAATGGCGTCAGCGGTCGGCAGCGCGTTCATCACCTCGGCCGGGATGTCGAGCGCCTGCTGCAGCTTGGTCAGGCAGCGCTTGCGCTCGTCCAGCGCCCGCTGGTCGTCGCGCTCGCGGGCGAAGCGGCTGTTGGCGTGCTGGCTGCGCTGGCGCAGCGCGGCGTAGATGTCGCCGCCGAGCAGCGCCGAGATGTCGACCTTCATCTTCTCGCGCTCGAGGTCGGCGGTGTTGACCTCGTCGCCGTTGATCGGTCCAGCCTTGTACTTCGGGAACAGGATCGCGACTTCGGGACAGACGCGCGAGCAGGCCGGACAGTCGGTCTTGCAGTTGGTCTGCTTCTGGACCTCGATCTGCTTGTCCTTGGAGACCCCGTAGACGTCGAACAGGCAGAACGACAGGCACTGCATGCAGTTGGTGCAGCGGCTGTAGTCGATGACCGGGAACCACGGCTTCCAGCCGCCCGGCTTCTGCGTCTCGGCGTCGCCGCCGACGCCCTCGACGAGACCGAGGACCGCAGCCGGCTCGACGCCATCGAGGGTGCGGAAATGGACGGCGGCACCGGTGCCGGCGACGGCTTCCGCCGGCGGCGCGCCGGTGAAGCGGCCGAGCACGAGCACCTGTCGCTCGCCGGGCGTGGTGCCGCTGCGGCCGGCCCGCGTGGTGATGACGCGGTAGCCCTTCTCGAGCAGCGTGCGGGTGATCTCGAAGCGCGCGTCGGCGTCGAGCGGCATCGCGCCGGCACCCTCGTAGAGGACGACCAGCAGCGGCGACCGCGCGGTGATGGCGGCGCTCACGATCGCGCCTCCGGAATCGCCGCGGGCGCCGAGGCTGCGGGCTCCGCATCGGGTGTCGAGACGTCGGCGCCGTCCAGGCCGGCGATGATCTGCTCGGCGGTCGCCGCGCGCATGTTCAACACGCGCACCTTCGATTCGTCGAGCGGCGCCCCGGCGGCGCTGAACATCCAGCGCAGCGCGCGCGGATAGCAGGCGACCAGCGTCAGGTGCTCGCCGGCGGCGAACTCCTTCAGCGCCGGATCCTTGCGTGCCGACATCTCGCACAGGTCGGCGACCGCGTCGAAGTCGTCACCGCGATCGGTCAGCGCGCGCAGCACGTCCTGCTTGACCGGCCGCGGCACCGCCTGGGCGAAGGCGCAATGACAATAGAGAACGCGCGCGGACATGGGACGCGCCTTTCTAAACAGGCGTGAGGCGGTGGGTCGGGTTCGGCTGACCCGGCCGGAAATGTTCGGCGTGGACCGGGTCGACGACCAGGCTGTGCGCGTCGGCCGCGTCGAGGGTGGCGGCCTCGACGACGGCGGCGAGGCGGGCCGGGTCGCCCTCGGCGCGGAGGTTGACGATCAGCTCGCCGCGCGAGAGCTCGCCGTCGAGCGTGTGCGACAGCTCGGCGACGTGCTCGTTGCGCACCTGATTCAACACCGCCAGGTCGCTGTCGCCGCCGCTCGGCGTCAGGGTCATCTTCAAGTGCGCGATTTCGATGCCGTCCGCGTTCAAGGCCGAGGCCACGCGGGCCGCGACGTCGCGGAGCAGCGCATTGCCGTCGAAGTCGGCGCCGGCGACCTTGACCGTGGTGTTGACCCAGCCGAGCAGGGCCTCGCCCTCGCCGTAGGTGGCGTAGTCGATGTCCAGGTCGGCGTCGGTGGCGCCTTCCTCACGCGTCAGGATGTCGAACCAGGCGTCCATGCCCTGGCCGGTCCGGGCCGACACCTCGAGAATCTGCGCCTTCGGGTAGTCCCGGGCCAGCGCCTCGTGCAGGACGGCGACGCGCGACGCCTCGATGGCGTCGACCTTGTTGATCAGGATGATGCCGGCTTCCTCGAGCTGCTTGCGGTAGACGTAGAGGACCTTGGCGGTGAACGAGCGGCCGGCCTCGAGGCCGAGGGCCCGCAGCGCGCGCACCGGGTCGACGACGACGCTCAGGGGAGCGACCGTGTAGGCGTTGCCGTACATCCGCCGCAGCGGATAGCTCACCGAGGCGCGCAGGTCGGTGCAGCTGCCGACCGGCTCGGCGATGAAGACGTCGGGCCGCGCGCCGGCCGTCAGCCGCTCAGCGGCCTCGACCAGCGAGTTGAAGCGGCAGCAGAAACAGCCGCCGGTGATCTCCTCGACCGGGAAGCCGTGCGCCGACAGCATGGTGGTATCGACCAGCCCGACGCTCTGATCGTTCGTGATCAAGCCGATCCGGTGGCCGCGGCGGTCCAGCGCCTCGGCCATCCGCAGGATCGCGGTGGTCTTTCCGGCGCCCAGAAAACCGCCGACCATGATGTAGCGCGCAGGTGTCATTCGTCGCGGATCCCGGTTGGCATCATGACCCATGGCCAGGGGTCCGCCAAGCCGTATTCCACGGCTCCGGGGCGGGTGCAATCCCAAGGATCAGAAGGACTACGCTCTCGGTCTGCCGGGTGATTACCCGGCGAAGCCGGGAACTCCCAACACCCAATCTCCAACTTCCAAGTCCCACTGAACCTCCAACCCCCCCCCCACCTGGCCGGGCACGCCATCGTCGAGCCCACGGGGCAGTTGGGAGTCGAGGGTTGGGAGTGCCTTGGGCGTTGGAAGTTGGAAGTTGGAAGTTGGGAGTTGGGAGTTGGGAGTTGGGAGTTGGGAGCCGGGAGCTGG
>JBDSLU010000432.1:0-5985 GCA_039916225.1 Vicinamibacteraceae bacterium | reverse complement strand
CGCCGCGCGCTCCTCGGCGGCGCGGTCGGAGGCTTCCCGCTTGGCGCGCTCGGCGTGCTCGCGCGATTCGCGCTCGGCCTGTTCGCGGGCCTGTCGCTCGGCCGCTTCGCGGGCGGCGGCTTCCTGCCGCGCCTGCTCGGCCGCTTCGCGGGCGACGGCGTCCTGCCGTGCCTGCTCGGCCGCTTCGGCCGCGACTTCCTGCCGGGCCTGTTTGACCGCTTCACGCGTGTCGGCGGCGGACCGCGCATCGCGCTCGAGTGCTTCCTCGTCGCGGCGCGCCTGCGCCGCCTTCTCGGCCGCTTCGCGCTCGACCCGTTCGCGCACCCGGAGCTCGGCCGCTTCCTGCGACTCGCGCTCGAGGCGCTTACGTGCCTCGCGCTCCGACTCCTCGCGCGCCGACGCGTCACGGGCGGCCCGCTCCGCGACCTCCCGCTCGGCGACTTCGCGCGTGGCGCGCAGCGACGCTTCGTGCGCCTGCCGCTCGGCTTCCTGCCTGGCGCCCCGCTCGACGGCTTCGCGCTCGGAGGCGGCGCGCGCGTGGCGCTCGGCGACAGCGCGCTCCGCTGCCTCCCGCGCCACCTGTTCGGCGGCACCCCGCGCCACCTGCTCCGCGAGCGCGCGTCCTTCGCGCTCGGCCTGTTCGCGCAGCTCGGCTTCCTGCCGTGCGCGTTCCGCCGCCTCGCGAGCGAGGCGGTCACTGTGGTCGGGACGGGCGATGACATGCGTCGCCGCATCCTGGTGGACCGCCGGCGCGGCCTGCTCCATCGTCGAGATGTCGCCGCTGGCAGCGCTCATCTCCTCCTGCAGCGCCTGCAGGGCATCGAGCCGGTCGCTCTTGCGACGTCCGAACGTCAGGCCGCCGCTCTTGGTGGCCGGTTCGGTCTTCGCGTCGGTCTTCGCGTCGGTCTTGGCCTCGGGCTCGGCCTTGGCGTCGACCTTCGTCTCGGTTTTGGTCTTGGGGCGGGCGGACGGCTTGACCTCGACCGCTTCGGCCGCAGCAGGCGTCGGATCGGCGGCGGCGCGGCGCCGCGGCTGGATCGTCACCTGCATCTGCATTTCGGACAGCGCCGAGTCGAGATCGACCGACGACGGCGACGACCCGCTGAGCTCGGCCACCACCTCGACGGCCTGGACGGCCTTGGCGATCATCTCGTCGTAGCGCACGAAGAACGCCTTCACGACGGCGGCTGTCGGCGAGTAGCGGTCGACCGCCACCACCGTCTCGAACGCGTCCTGGGCTTCCTTGATCGAGGCGAACATCTGCGCCTCGTCGACGCCGGTCGCGCGCTCGAGCCAGCGCCGCAGCTCGGGACCGATCGGCCGGGAGCCGATCCGCGACGAGGTCTCCTTGACGCTGAAGATCAGCCGCTTGGTCTGCGCCGGGTATTCTTCGTCGGTGAGCGGCCGGCCGAGGAGCAGCGCGAGCGCCACCAGGCCGATCTGCACCACGTCCATCTTCTCGTCGAAGACGGCCCGGTTGGTCGCCGGCGAGGCGATACGGAACTGCTCCCACAGCTTCTTGCGCGGGAGGTTCATCCGCATCAGCGCGGCGCCGATCCCGTGATCGACGATGACCAGTCGCTGCTGCGACGTGTAGACGAGGCGCTCGGGCGCGATGGCGCCGTGCGTCACCTTGCGCGAGTCGTGCAGGATCCCGATCGCCGGCAGCAGGTCGCGCACGATCTGCAGGGCGACGTCGACTTCGACGTTCAACCCGATCGTGCCGAGCGACTCGAGGACCACCGACAGGCGGTGCCCGTCGACGGGGTCGTAGGCGACGACCAAAGGCTTGGTGCCGGTCTTGGCCCGGTCGACGCCGCGGAGGCGGACGTAGCGGGCATGGCGGAAGTTGATCAGGCGGCCGACGCGGTCCCGGAGGGCGGTTTCCTGGGCGCAGATTTCCGGCGACAGCTGCAGGTGTTCGACGGGGTCCCCGCCGGCGTCGGTGACGCGCACGCGCGTCCCCAGCCCGTCCTTGAAGATGGGGGTGGCGGGGGCGCGGTCGGTCGAAGCAGGCAGTCGGGTCATGGCCTCTCTAGGGTGCTCGCCGGCGCGCCCGTTCCGCGGGCCGGCGATTCGTGTCGTGCGGGTCCTACTGCAAGCCCCGAACCAGCACCGGATGGGGCTGGTCTCTGAGCAGAAATCGACACCAGTTCATGTCAGCCACATGGCCAATTTTTGTCGTACGCGACTGTCGGGACGAGATGTGTGGAGGTGCGCACGAAAACGTAAACAGAGCGGGCCCGACCAGGCCGCGGGCCGCCGGGCCGGGGCATCGCGCAGGCGGGTGAAGCCCCGTGAACCGTGTAAACTTGGACGTTCGACCATCCGAGATTCGAGACTCATGCCTTACCGCGCCTGGTTCCGCTGCATCGCCGGTTGCTCCGGCGAGTACTCCCTGACGAAGCCGCTCTACCGCTGCCCGACCTGCGGCGATCTCCTCGAGGTCGCCCACGACCTGGGCGCGCTGAAGGATCGTGCGCCGTCGGCCTGGATGCGGCTCTTCGACGATCGCTACAAGCGGACGACGTGGCCGTACGGCTCGGCGGTGTGGGGGAAGAAGGAGTGGGTGCTGCCCAGCCTGCCCGACCAGTGCATCGTGTCGATGGACGAGGGCGGCACCAACCTGCTCTGGGCCGAGCGCTTCGGCCGCTCGATCGGCGTCGAGGATCTCTGGATCAAGCAGTGCGGCAACTCGCACACCGGCTCGTTCAAGGACCTCGGCATGACGGTCCTGGTCTCGGTGGTGCGGCAGATGCTGGCCGAGGGCGCCAGCATCCGCGCCGTCGCCTGCGCCTCGACCGGAGACACCTCGGCCTCCCTCGCCGCCTACTGTGCCGCCGCCGGCATCCCGGCGATCGTGATCCTGCCGCGCGGCAAGGTCTCGGTCGCGCAGCTGCTCCAGCCCCTCGCCAACGGCGCCAAGGTGCTGTCGCTCGACACCGACTTCGACGGCTGCATGCGCATCGTCCAGCGCCTCGCCGACGACGGCCTCGTCTACCTCGCCAACTCGATGAACAGTCTCCGGCTCGAGGGCCAGAAGACGGTGGCCATCGAGATCGTCCAGCAGTGGGATTGGACGGTGCCCGACGTCGTCGTGATCCCGGGCGGCAACCTGGGCAACGTCAGCGCCCTGGGCGCCGGCTTCGACATGATGCGGGAGCTGGGGCTGATCACGAAGGCGCCGCGCATCGTCGTCGCCCAGGCGGCCCGCGCCAACCCGCTCTATCTGGCCTACCAGAACAACTGGACGTTCGAGCCGGTCACGGCCCAGCCGACGCTGGCTTCGGCCATCCAGATCGGCAACCCGGTGTCGGTGAAGAAGGCGATTCGGACGCTGCAGCGCTATGACGGCATCGTCGAGCAGGCGACCGAAGCCGAGCTCGCCGACGCGGCCGCCGCCGCCGACCTCACCGGCATGTTCAACTGCCCGCACACGGGCGTCGCGCTCGCCGCGCTCACCAAGCTGGTGGCCCGGGGCGACGTCCGTCGCACCGACCGCGTCGTCGTGATCTCGACCGCCAACGGCCTGAAGTTCACCGACTTCAAGCGGCAGTACCACGAGGGCACGCTCGAGGGCGTCGCCCCAACGCACGCGCGCCGGCCGATCGATCTGCCCAACGACTACGACTCGGTCATCCGGGCCATCGAGCAGCCGGCCCTCGTGTAACACGGCGAGCGCGAACTGCCAACGCCCAACGTCCAATTCCCAAGCCCCCGATCGAGCGAACATCGCCGGCCGTTTGGAAGTTGGGACTTGGGACTTGGGAGTTCAGAGCTGCCCCCCGTGAAGAAGCTGCTCAAACGACTCGCCATCGGGCTGGGCTGTCTGATCCTCGTCCCGATCCTGCTGTTCGGATTCCTGTTCGCCACCCGCGAGCCGCCTGACGGGCCGCGCGTCGACGCGGGCGACGGCATCGTCGGCGTCGAGACGGGCGGCGCCTACGCCTGGATCGTGAAGTCGCAACACGGCGCCGTCCTGGTCGATGCGGGCATGGACGCCTCGGGTGCGGCGATCCTCGCCGAACTACGGAGGCAGGGCCTCTCGCCCGGCGACGTCCAGGCGATCCTGATCACCCACGGCCACCCGGATCACGTCGCCGCCGCCCCATTGTTCCCCGCCGCGACCATCTACGTCGGGGCGGCCGACGCGGCCATGATCCGCGGCGACCGCAGCCACTACTCGCCCTTCGGCCGGATCGTCGGTTCTCTGCTGCCGCTGCCGCCGGCGCCGCGCCACATGACCGAGCTCCGCGGCGGTGAGCCACTGGCGTTCGATGGCATCCACTTCACCGCCGTCGCGACGCCGGGGCACTCGCCGGGCAGCATGATGTACCTGCACGGACCGATGCTCTTCACCGGCGACTCGCTGATGCGGAAGGGCGACGGCCTGACCACCGTCGGCTGGCTGTTCTCGGAGGATCCGGCCGGTAACCTCGCGGCACTCCCGGCGCTTCAGGACCTGCCCTTCGAGAGCATCGCCGATGGACACGCCGGCGTCGCCCGCGAGGCGGACCGCCGGCTGAAACGCCTGCTGGAGACGCGCTGACGGCTGCTGACGGCTACGGCGCCTGCGACGACAGGTAGGCGGCGAGCGCGACCATGTCGTCGATGGTGAGGTTGGCCACGACCGGCTTCATCAGCGCCGCCGCGGCGCCGTTGCGGGCGCCCGTCTGGAACTCGTACAGCTGACGTATCGCGTAGCTCGGCGACCGGCCGACGATCGGCGGGATGCCGGCCAGGCCTTTCAGGTCGGGCCCGTGACAGATCGCGCAGCGGTCGGTCTTGCCGGCGATGCCGGCGGCGAGGGCCTCACCGCGCGCGATGCTCCCGGGCGGCACGTAGGCCACGAAGCGCGAGTGCGTGTCGCGGTTCTCGAACTGCTCGGTGTTCTCGGGCATTTCGATGACGCGCTGCCCGATCGGCTCGCGCGCGCCGGTCTTCGCATCGGCGAGGAACCAGCCGCCGACGATGGTCGCCGGCACGTCCGCGCTCTCGACGACGCGGACGTTGGGGCGCGGCTTCAGCCCGGCGAAATACTGCGCCGCTGCCTGCACCTCGTCGTCGGTGATCGCCTTGGCCAGCGCGATCATGTTCTTCTGCGGCGCCCGGTTGGGCAGCGCCGTGCTGCGCGCCCCGCTCTTGTAGTCGGCCATCTGCTGGACGATGTAGGCCAGGGGCAGGCCGGCGATATTGGCGTTCTCGGGCCCGCCCGGGCCGTCGGCGCGATGGCAGACACCGCAGGCGAACACCGCGGGCTTGCGCCCCTGCGCCACGATCGGCGGCAGCGCCGGGTGATCCTCGGGATGCCAGACCGGCGCGGCGAACAGGTCCCGCAGCTGCGTCACCGTGTAGCCGGCAGTACTGTCGGGCACGCGCTTGGGCGTCCCGTCGTCGGTGCGCCCCTTGAAGTCGGGCGGGTTGACGGGATACGCCCAGCTCGGCGGATCGGCAGCCGCGGCCAGCGAGGCGGCAGCGGCAAGACAGGCGGCAAGCGACAGGGCCAGGCGGCGAAGCGTGTGTCTCATAGCGCGGTCGCCGCATGCTCTCACACCCGCCCGCTGGGACGAGCCTCGAACGAGGTCACGCGGCCGCCGGGCGCCGCGCTCGTCCTGCTGGCGCTGGTGGTCCCGCGCTGGCTATCCTAGGGATGACATGCCGAAGTTCGTCATCGAGCGTCACATCCCGGGTATCGCTGAATGGTCGGAGACGCAGCTCCGCGACGCGTCGCTCAAGTCGCTGGCGGCCCTGGCCGACCTCGGGCCGGACATCAAGTGGATCCACAGCTTCGTCACCGACGACAAGATGTACTGCGTCTACTACGCCCCGGACGAGAGCCTGGTGCTCGCCCACGCCAGGCTGACCGGCCTGCCCGTGGATCGCGTCGCCGCGGTCCGCCGCCTGCTCGACCCGTCCAACTATCAATAGCCGGCGGCGCGCAGCGCGACGTGTCGGGCCAGGGCGACCGCCCGCTCGATGGGCATC
>JBDSLU010000431.1:0-10070 GCA_039916225.1 Vicinamibacteraceae bacterium | reverse complement strand
AAAAAAACCGGGGTCCGCGAACAATATCGGCCGGGTCGGCTCAGACGTCCAGTTCCGAGGCGTCCTCAGCGTGCTCCATGATGAACCGGAAGCGGGCGGACGCGTCCTTGCCCATGAGCTCGTTGATGATCCGGTCGGTGACCAGGGCGTCCGTGACGTCGACCCGGAGGAGCCGGCGCGTCTTGGGGTTGAGCGTCGTCTCCCACAGCACCTTCGGCATCATCTCGCCCAGGCCCTTGAACCGCGTGATCTCCGGCTTGGCGCGCCCCGTCTTGCTGTTGAGGATGGCCTGCTTCTGCGGCTCGTCGAGGGCCCAGAAGGTCTCCTTGCCGACATCGATGCGGTAGAGCGGCGGCTGAGCCAGGTAGATGTGCTTGTGCTCGATGAGCCGCGGCATGTGCCGGTAGATGAAGGTGAGGAGCAGCGTCGCGATGTGGTGCCCGTCCGAGTCGGCGTCGGCCAGGATGATGACCTTGCCGTAGCGCAGCCGGGTGATGTCGAAGGCCTTGCCGATGCCGCAGCCGAGAGCCGTGACGAGGTCGGCCAGTTCCTTGTTCTCGAGGACCTTGGCCATCGACGCGTTCTCGGCGTTCAGCACCTTGCCGCGCAGCGGCAGGATCGCCTGACGGGTGCGGTCGCGCCCCTGCTTGGCCGACCCGCCGGCCGAGTCGCCTTCGACGATGAAAATCTCGGTGGCGCCGGGCGTGCTCATCGAGCAGTCGGACAGCTTGCCGGGCAGCGTCAGCCGGGCCGAGGTCGCGCTCTTGCGGACGACTTCCTGGTGCGCGGCGCGGCTGGCTTCGCGAGCCCGGGCGGCAAGCACGACGCGGGCGACGATCTGCTCGGCGACCGACTGCTTGCTGTTCAACCAGTGCTCGAGGGCCGGCCGCACCTGCGCGTCGACCGCGGCGAGCAGCTCGGGGTTGTTCAGGCGGTCCTTGGTCTGGCCCTGGAACTGCGGCTCCTGGACGAACACGCTGAGCACGGCGACCAGGCCTTCGCGGATGTCCTCGGCGGTGAGCGTGACGCCCTTCGGCGACAGGGTGTGCGTCTCGATGTAGTTGCGGATCGCCTTGCCGAGTCCGGCGCGCAGGCCGTTCTCGTGCGTGCCGCCGGAGCCGGTGGGGATGCCGTTGACATAGCTGCGGACGTGCTCGTCGGTCGCTTCGGTCCATTGCAGCGCGAGCTCGACGCGGACGTCGGCGTCGCGTCCGTCGCGGGCCAGCGTGAACGGCGCCTCGTGGACGGCGCGCTCGTTGCGCTCGACGACCAGGCGGTTCAAATAGGCGACGATGCCGTCTTCGTGGACGAACGTGTCGCGGGCGCCGGTCGCTTCCTCGACGAACGTCAGCTTGACGCCGCGGTGCAGGTAGCTCGCCGTCTCGAGGCGCTCGCGCAGCAGCGGCGCGTCGAACTCGATGCGCGGGAAGATGGCCGGATCGGGGTGGAACCACACCGTGGTGCCGGTGCCGCGCGCCGGCCCGGTCTTGACCAGCCCGCCCTGCGGCTTGCCCTGCTTGAAGCGCTGCTCGTAGGTGTGGCCGTCGCGGCGGACGGTGGCGACCAGTTCCTTGGACAGGGCGTTGACGACGCTGGCGCCGACGCCGTGCAGGCCGCCCGCCGTCTTGTAGTTCTGCCCTTCGAATTTGCCGCCGGCGTGGAGCACCGTGAAGATGACCTCGAGCGCGCTCTTGCCGGTCTTCTCGTGCCTGTCGACCGGGATGCCGCGGCCGTCGTCGGCGACCGTCAGCGACGATCCGTCCTTGTGCAGCGTGACGACGATCGACGACGCGAAGCCGTTCATGGCTTCGTCGATCGCGTTGTCGAGAATCTCCCAGGCCAGGTGGTGCAGGCCGGCGGTGCCGACGCCGCCGATGTACATGCCGGGGCGCTTGCGGACCGGCTCGAGCCCTTCGAGGACGGTGATGTCTTTCGCGGTATAGCTGCTGGCCATGAATCGCGGCCTAGTGTAGCAAGTGGCCGCGACCGGATGGCCAACTCCCAACTGCCAAGCTCCAACTTCCAAGCTGGCAGTTGGGAGTTGGCAGTTGGGAGTTGACGCCGGCCGCGCCGAACGCCGTACACAGCAAGAGCCGGCGTGAGCCGGCTCTTGCCGCAAACCCGCGTTCGACCAGCCGTCTACTTGATGAACAGCATCTCGCGGTAGGTCGGCAGCGGCCACGTGCTGGACGGCACCGTCGTCTCGATCGCGTCGCCCAGCTCGCGCAAGGCGTTCATCGACGGAATCACCGTGTCGCGCATGTACTTCGCGTGCTTCTCGGCCGAGCCGCCGCCGTGCTCGAGCACCGACTCGAGTTTGTCGGTGGCCTTGCGGAAGCCGTCGATCGTCCGGGTCAGCTCGGTCAGCAGCTTCTTCGCCTCGCTGGAGACGACACCCGCCGCCTTGCCCGCCGCCACCGCCTGCGCCACGGCCGTCAGGTAGCTGAGGCCCGCCGGCAGGATGTAGCGGTTGGCCATCAGCACCATCAGCTGCGCCTCGACGTTGACCGTCTTGACGTACTGCTCGAGCATGATCTCGAAGCGCGCGTGCACCTCGCGTTCGTTCAGGACCTTGTGCGTCTCGAACATCTTGATCGCGTCGGGCTTGACCAGCTCCGGCAGGGCGTCGACGGTGTTCTTGAGGTTGAGGAGCTTGCGCTTGGCCGCTTCCTTTTCCCACTCCGCCGAGTAGCCGTTGCCGTTGAAGATGATCGGCTTCGATTCCTTGATCATCTTGGTCAGCAGCTTGCCGACCGCGCTCTCGAGCGACTGGCCGCCGGCCGTGGCCTTCTCCAATTCGCCGGCGACGTAGGAGAGCGAGTCGGCCACCGCCACGTTCAGGCAGATGTTCGGCATGGCGATGCTCTGGCCAGACGACACCGCGCGGAACTCGAACTTGTTGCCGGTGAACGCGAACGGGCTGGTGCGGTTGCGGTCGCCCGCGTCGCGCGGCAGCTTCGGCAGCGAGGCGACGCCGGTCTCCAGGATGCCGCCCGACTTCGTGCTCTTGGCGGCGCCCTTTTCGATCTGCTCGAAGATGTCCGTCAGCATGTCGCCGAGGAACACCGAGATGATCGCCGGCGGGGCCTCGTTGGCGCCCAGGCGGTGATCGTTGCCGGCGCTGGCGATCGCCGCGCGCAGCAGGCCCTGCGACCGGTGCACCGCGCGCAGCACAGCGGCGCAGAAGACCAGGAACTGCACGTTGTCGTGCGGGTTGTCACCCGGCTGCAGCAGGTTGTTGCCGAGGTCGTCGCCCATCGACCAGTTGAGGTGCTTGCCCGAGCCGTTGACGCCGGCGAACGGCTTCTCGTGCAGCAGGCAGGCGAGGCCGTACTTCGGCGCGATGCGGCGCAGCGTTTCCATCACCATCATCTGGTGATCCGTTGCGACGTTGGCGTTCTCGAAGATCGGCGCGATCTCGTACTGGCTCGGCGCGACTTCGTTGTGGCGCGTCTTGACCGGGACGCCGACCTTGAACAGCTCCGCCTCGCCCTCCATCATGCAGGCCAGGACGCGTTCGGGAATGGCGCCGAAATACTGATCCTCGAGCTCCTGGCCCTTGGGCGGCTTGGCGCCGAACAGGGTGCGGCCGGCGTTGATCAGGTCGGGACGCGCGTAGTAGAAGTTGGCGTCGATCAGGAAGTATTCCTGCTCGGGGCCGCAGGTCGCGGTGACCCGCTCGGCGCGCGAGCCGAACAGTTTCAGGATGCGGACCGCCTGCGTCGACAGCGCTTCCATCGAGCGCAGCAGCGGCGTTTTCTTGTCGAGCGCCTCACCCGTCCAGCTGACGAACGCGGTCGGGATGACCAGCGTCATGCCGTTCGGGTTCGAGAGGAGCCACGGCGGGCTGGTCGCATCCCACGCCGTGTAGCCGCGGGCTTCGAACGTCGACCGCATGCCGCCGGACGGGAAGCTCGAGGCGTCGGGTTCGCCCTGGACCAGCTCCTTGCCGCTGAACTCGGCGATGGCGCCGCCCTCGGGCGTCGGCGACAGGAACGAGTCGTGCTTTTCAGCCGTGATCCCGGTGAGCGGCTGGAACCAGTGGGTGTAGTGCGTGGCGCCGTGCTCGAGCGCCCAATCCTTGACCGCCGAGGCGACCGCGTCCGCAGCGGAGGGATCGAGCGATTCGCCCTTGGTGACGGTGCGGCGCAGGGATTTGTACACCTGCTTGGGAAGACGCGCTCGCTGCACGTCGTCGCTGAAGACGAGGCTGCCGAAGAGCTCGGTGGCCCGCCCCTGTGACGTGGTCTTGCGACCCTCGGTGACCGCCCAGTTGCGGATAGAACTGACTGCTTCACGAGACGCCGCTGAGCCCATTCCTGTCCTTTCGCTACGCGCGACGCCGGCGGCGCCGCTTCTTCTTCTAGAGTGTCGAGTGGATTGAGCGCGATCGCTCCCGTGCGCGCATTATGCACGCCGCACGGTACAGTTGGCAACTTACAGCGGTGAAAGGTTCGTCAGCCATCATCCAATTTGCATATCGAACGCATTTCTCCGCCGCGACGCCGCTTGAATCCCGGCCTATTCGGGCAGATTCGGGATGTCGGGAAGGGAGGTAATCACCCGGGCGAACTGGCCGCGCTGGAGCAGCTCCCGTCCTCGGCCGCCCCGGCCGGTGACTTCGTACTTGGCGGTGCTGATCGTCTGCTCGGCGCCGCGGCTGGTCTCGACCAGGAGCAGATCCCGCTCGCCGACCGAGGCGATGAAACCGAGGACGCGGTCCTCGGCGGGATCGATCTTGATCAGGATGACGCCGCGACCGGGCCCGGAGAGGAAGTTGACCTCGTCGGCCCGGCACAGCATCGCACGAGCTTGCCGGGTCGCGGCGATCAGCGTCTCGCGGCCGGAGGTCCTTTCCACGCCGACGATCTCGGCGCCGTCGGCCGTCCTGGCGTAGCGGCGTCCGGCGCGCGTGCTCGGCTCGAGGAACGGCTCGAAGCTGAAGCGCAGGCTGTAGCCGTCGCTGGTCACGGCGATGAGATGGTCGGGCGGCGGCTCTTCCGGCGAGGCCGCGGTGATCTTGCCGGCCAGCCGTGGATCGGCGCTGAAGGCGGCGACGACGCGCTCGCCGTCCTTGAACTTGAACAGCCGCTGGATCGGCTCGCCGTAGCCGGTCGAAGCCGGAATGTCGATGAACCGGCAGGTGTAGGCGGCGCCATAGTTGGTGAAGAAGATGGCCGTCGCCCGGGTGCTGCCGGCGATCGCCGCCATCACCGCGTCGCCTTCGCGCAGGCGCGTGGTCGACAGGTCCTTCACGTCCTTCTGCCGCTTGATCCAGCCGTCGCGCGAGAGGAGGACGATCCCGTCCTCGTCGACGATGAAGTCCTCGGGGGAGTATTCGACTTCGGCCTCGGCGGTGGCGAAGGTGGTGCGGCGGAGGTCCTTGCCGATCGACGGGTCGGCGCTGCGCACGCCCTCGATCTCGCGGCGCACCATGGCCCAGCGGGCCGCTTCGTCGTCGAGGGCGCTGCGCAGCTCGCGGGCCCGCTTGCGGGCCGCGTCCAGTTCCTGCTGGATCACCTGGATCTCGAGGCGTGCCAGGCGGTAGATCTTCAGCTCCAGGATGGCGTCGGTCTGCTCGGCATCGAGGCCGAAGCGGGCCATGATCTGGCGAGCCGCGTCGGCCTTGCCCTCGGACTTGCGGACGATGCGCAGGATCTCGTCGAGGGCGTCGAAGATCTTGGCGAAGCCCTCGAGCAGGTGCTGACGGCGTGACAGCGCGGCCAGTTCGTGCTGGAGCCGGCGCGTCACCACGTCGAGCCGGAAATGCAGGAAGTGCCAGAGCATCGCCTTCAGGTCGAGGCGCTCCGGCCGGCCCACTTCCGCCTGCTCGGTCGGGATCAGGCAGGTGAGGTTGACGTTGAAGTTGGTCTGCAGCGGCGTGTGCTTGAACAGGTACGCCATGACCATCTTCTCGTCGGCGTCCTTCTTGAGCTCGAGCTCGATGCGGACGTCGTCGGTCGACACATCGCGCACGTCGACGAGCGGCGGTAGCTTGCGGCCGAGGACGATGTCGCCGATGCGCGCGACCAGATCGCTCTTGTCGATCGCGTAGGGAATGCTGGTGACGTAAAGGAGCTTCGAGGTTCGCCCGACCGGCCCGGCTTCCCATGTGGCGCGCAGTTTCACCGGGCCGCTGCCGGTGCGGTAGATCTCCTTCAGCTCGTCGGGCGTGTTCAGAATGACGCCACCGGTGGGGAAGTCCGGTCCCTTGATCCAGCGACAGAGCTGGGCCGTCGTCAGTTCTTCGTTGTCGAGCAGCTTGACCAGCGCCGTGCACACCTCGCCGAGGTTGTGCGGCGGGATGTTGGTGGCCATGCCGACGGCGATGCCGGTGGACCCGTTGATCAGCAGGTTCGGGATGCGGGCCGGCAGCACGACCGGTTCGACCTTGGTGCCGTCGAAGTTCGGCCGCATGGCCACGGTGTCCTGCTCGAGCTCGATGAGCAGCTGATCGGCGAGCCGCGCGAGCCGACATTCCGTGTAGCGGTAGGCGGCGGCATTGTCCCCGTCGAGCGATCCGAAGTTGCCCGAGCCGTCGACCAACGGGTAGCGCAGCGAGAACGGCTGCGCCATGCGGACCAGCGCATCGTAGACCGAGGCGTCGCCGTGCGGGTGGAAGTTGCCGAGCACGTTGCCGACGACGGTCGCCGACTTGCGGTGCTTGGCGTCGGCGCGCAGCCCCTGCTGCCACATCGAGAACAGGATGCGGCGCTGCACCGGCTTGAGGCCGTCGCGGACGTCAGGTAGCGCGCGGGCCGTGATCACCGACAGCGCGTAGTTCAAGTAGCGGGAGCGTGCCGCGTCGTGCAGCGGCACGGCGTCTTCACCGCCGGCGGATCCGCTGCCACTGCCGCCACCGCCCGGGGGCGGACCCGGCGGCGGAGGTGGAGCCGGGTCGGCGTCCTCCTCGAAGTCGAAGAGCGACGGGTCGGATGGCGGAACTTTGCTCACGAAACGGAATCCTTCAGCGGGCGCCGGCGGCGGCGACGCCGACCTTGATCGACCGCCACTTGCCCTGGCGGAACCGGGCAATCGAGAGCACCGCCCGGGTCGAGTGGCCGAGGAGGATGGCGGTCCAGATGCCGAGCGGGCCGAGTGCACCGCTCATCTGCAACGCGAAACACAGCCCGAGCGGGACGACCACCTGGGAGATCAGCGAGATGTAGAACGGGCTGCGCGTGTCGCCGGTGCCTTGCAGCCCGCCGGTGTGGACGAGCGCGAGCGTGACGAACAGGCCAGACACGGCAAGGACCCGCAGCAACTGCGTGCCCATGTCGAGGACGAGGCCGTCCTTCATGCCGAACAGCGCCAGCAGCATCCGCGGTATCAGCAGGAACACCAGGCCCATCGTGCCAGCGAGGAGCAGGCCGATCCGCGCGGTCGCCCACACGCCTTCGACGGCGCGCTCCGGCTTGCCGGCGCCCAGGTTCTGGCCGGCGACGGTGGCCGCGGCGCCCATCAGGCCGACCGAGGTCCAGGTGATCAGCGAGAACAGCTGGTTGTAGCCGACGGCATAGGCCGCCTGTGCTTCTGCACTGTGCTCGAGGCCGCCGATGAACCGCAGCAGCAGCAGTCCGCCGACGTTCATCGCGACGCCCTGCAGCCCGGTCGGCAGGCCGAAGCGGAAGAGCGAGCGGATGATCGTCCAGTCGGGGGCGAGCGGCATCCCTCGCGAGAACCAGATCGGCGTGCGCTTGGCGAAGAGCAGGCCCAGCCCGACGAGGCCGGCGCCGATGCTGCTCGTGACGGCACCGACCGCGGCCCCCAGTACGCCGAGTGGCGGAAAGGGGCCGGCCCCGGTGATCAGCGCGACGTTGAGCGCGACGTGCGTCAGCGTGAGGCCGACCCCCAGGTAGAGCGGCGTGCGCGAATCGCCCGCAGCGCGCAGCGCGCCGCCGAGCATGAAGAACAGCAGCATGCCGAGGCTGCCGGCGAACATCAGCCGGAGGTAGGGGAGCGCCACGGCCTGGACCTCGGGCGCCGCCTTGGCCAAATCGAGCAGCCACGGGGCCGCCACGTAGCCGATGGGCGCGAGCACGCCGAGCGACAGGAAGATCGAGGTGAGGAACGCCTGGTAGACGACGCGGTTCACCGTCTCGGCGTCGCCGGCGCCGGCGTGTCGCGACACCAGCACGCCCATGCCGGTGTACAGCGAGCTGATGAACACGATCACGATCAGGAAGATCTGCCAGCTGACGCCGATGGCGGCGTTGCCGGTGAAGCCGACGACCTGGCCGACCATGGCGTGGTCGACGATCCCCTGGGCGCCACCGATGGCGTTCTGCAGCATCGCCGGCCAGGCCAGGTGCCAGACGGCGGCCGTCAGGGGGCCCTCGATGATGCGGCGATCGAAACGTTGCCGGGATGTGGGTGCTTGGGGCGGGGAAGCCATGCGGGGCGTGGACATTGTAGACAAAGGAGGTGATCTGCTCAATCCACGTTTCCGGATTTTCATCCACATTTTGCGATCTGATTCCTGGCATCGCGGGCACGAGATCCCTGGCGAAGCCGCGTGAGATCTCGGGTACACTCAGAGTGATCGTCCGCTGGTTTCGCCGCATCCCTTGTTGCCGCGCGCCCACGCGGTCGACGCTCTTCGCGAGGTAGTCCGTCATATGGCCCTGCTCGATCGCCTTCGCCCGCAGCCCGCGTGGAAACACGCTGACCCTGCCGTGCGTCTCGCGTCGCTGGACACGCTGCCCGAGTCCGAGCTTGGCGTGATCGCGATCCTCGCCCGGACGGATGAATCGCCTCGCGTCCGGCGCGCGGCGATCGCGCGGCTCACCGACGCCGACGCGCTCGGCACAATCGCGCGCGGTGACGTCGACACCCAGGTGCGTGCCGACGCGCTGGCCCGGCTGCTGACGCTGGCGCTCGACGGCACCGACATGCCGCGCGCCGCGCTGGCCGCCCGCGCCCTGCGCGAAGAGCGCGCGCTGGTCCAGGTGGCGCGTTCGGCGCCCGATGCCGAGATCGCCATGGGCGCGCTCGAGCGTCTGAGCGAGGCCCGCGCCTTCAGCGCCGTCGCCAAGCATTCGACGCACGACGCGGTTCGCGCCCGCGCGCTCGAGCGGCTCACCGATCCCGCCGAGCTCGAAGCCGTCGCGATCACCACCGAGTTCAACGACACCGGCGTCGCCGCCGTCGACCGCCTCGGCGAGTCCCCGGCGATGGACGTCATCGCCGAGCGCGCCCGCAACCCGGTCGTCGCCCGCCGCGCCCGCGCGTTCATCCGCGTCCGCGAGCAGCGCGCCGCCGATGCCCGGACCAAGGCCGAAGCCGGGGCCCGGCGCCGGGCGCTGCTGACCGAAGGGGTCGACGCCCTCGAGCACGCCTCGGATCCGACCCGCACGCGGGCCGAGCTCGATCGTCTGGAAGGCGAGTTCGCCACGCTTACCGGCGAGGCCGGGAGCGACGCCGACGCGTCGCGCTTCGCCGGGCGGCTCGCTGTCCAGCGCGCCCGTCTCGACGCGCTCGAGCAGGCCGAGACGCTCGCCGCCGCCGAGCGCACCGCCCGGGCCGCCGGCATCGACGCCCGCGAGACGCTCATCGCGCGAGCTGCCGAGGACGCCGAGGATCTCGACACCCATCTCGCCGACCTGCTGACGGAGTGGACCGCGCTCCAGTCCCTCGCGGGTGGCGACGACGGCAGCTGGACCCGTCGCTTCGCCGAGAACGGCGAGCGCGCGAAGAGCCGCGTCATGGCGCGCGCGCGGGCCGCGGCGGTCCACGACGACGTGGTCGCGCTGATTGGACGCATCGAGGCGCTCGTCGCGCCCGAAGCCGCGCTCGACGAATCGGAACGTGCGTGGCCGGCGCTCGAGAGCGAGTGGAAAACGCTGACGTCGCCGCTGGCGCTCGACGCCGAGCTGACGACCCGCGTCGCGCACGTGGCCGCGGTCTTTGGCGACCGGCGGCGAACGCGGGACGCCGGCGCCGCCGCCGACGTCGCCAAGGCGCGCGAGAATCGTCTCGAGACATGGAAGGCACTGGCGGCGCGGACCGCCGCAGTGGCCGCTCAGGCCGACGCCCCCCTGCGGGATGTCGACCAGGCGGTCCGCGATCTG
>JBDSLU010000430.1:0-8125 GCA_039916225.1 Vicinamibacteraceae bacterium | reverse complement strand
CGGTACTTCGGGTTCTCCGAGGCGAACTTGCCGACGAGGTCCTGGATCTGGCCGCGGGTCATCTTTTCCATGGTGTGTGCTCTTCTCTGGGTATCGAGTGGTTTAGGTTTCCAACCGGTCATCGGTTGGTCACGGTCTCTCTAAGAGCAACCGCGGTGCCAAGTGCCTGTGTCGCGAAATCGCCAATGAATACCGGCCGTTCCTGCGCTGCCGGCGATTCGTGCGCCGGCCAGTTGGGGCTGCAGCTCCAACTGCCGCGGCGAGGGCTCCAAACTGGTTCCGCGCCATTCAGGGACGCCCAAAAACAGCGAAGGCGCCCGCCCGGACATTTGCCGGAAACGAGCGCCTTCGGGGGCGGCAGCCGAGGTCGTCGGCTGCCGCGGTGCGATGGGCTGAATCAGAGGTTCAGCTGCATCACGGTGTTCGAGACGGCCGTGCCGCCGAGCACCAGGCAGTTCGCCGTGATGTCCTGCTTGCCACCGGCAACGCGCTCGAGGTCGCTGTCCGACAGCTCGCCCTCGGCCGCCGCGTACGGAATCACGACGTGCACGGTGTCCGCCGTGTCGGCAACGGCCTTGACCGTCGTCGAGCCCAGCGAGGTGTTCAGCTGCTTCTCGATCGTGCCCTTCGGGTTGCTCAGCAGGGCCGAGCGGTACTTCGGGTTCTCGGCCGCGAACTTGCCAACGAGGTCCTGAATCTGTCCGCGCGTCATCTTTTCCGCCATGGTGTGTCTCTCTTCCTTCTCTCGAATCAGTGGTTTGGTTTTCCATCCGACCATCGGACGGTCACGGACTCACTAAGAGCAACCGCGGTGCCAATCGCTACCGTTCGAATCTTGTCAATGAAATCAGTCTGATTTGACGAACTTGCGACGTCGCTGCGTCGAGGGGATGGGGCGCCAGCTCCAGACGCCGGCACGGCAGCTCCATCCCGCCCGATTCAGGCACTCACGTGCATGGCCATAGACGTCTGGTCGCGGATTGCGGTCTGGAGTTGCCCGCCGAGCAGGAACTTGATGCTGAGCGGCGACACGGCGATGACCGTCGAGATCAGCGGGAGCGGCACGAGCGCCAGGAACGGCGCGGCCAGAATCCAGAGAATGTAGTGCCAGGCGGTATCGCCCAACGCCTTGGCGGCGCTACCGGCCGCGATCGCGAACCAGATGTAGAGGCCGGCCTGCACCATCAGCAGGCCGAGTGAGGCGGCGATCCACGCCGACGACAGATCGGCGCCCTGACTGGCCACGAACATCGGCCAGGCGACGCCCGACAGCACCGCGAACAGGTAGCCGATGAAGGCGCGGCCCAGCCTCGCTTCGGCGTGAATCAGGTCTTCGATCGTCCTCGCCATGTCGTCCTCAGGTCTCTATAACGCGCCCACCTCCACGGCCGAACAGCGCAGCGGATCGATGGCCGATTCGCGCGCCACCACCACCTTCGCCGGTTCTCGATCGAGGAACGCCTCTGGCGAGTCTTCCCAGCGGCTGACCCGGGCCGTCACCGGGCTCGGATCGAAGCGGCCGCTGGCGATGCAGTCGAGGACGGCGGGCAGGTCGGCCCCGGGGTGGGAGACGCCGACGTGCAGGCGCGCGCCTTTCAGATACATGTGCCACAGCGGCAGCGGCGTGCCACAGCGGAAGTAGAAGCCGACCGCCGTGCATACGCCGCCGGGCGCCAGCGCGCGGATGGCGAACTCCAGCCCCGCCTCGCGATTGCTGGCGTCGACGGTGATCGGATAGCGCGTCGCCAACGGCGGGACGCCGCCCCGCAGCCACCGCGCCCGCGGCCGGAGCGCGATCGGGTTGGCGCCCAGGCGTTCCGCGATCGCGAGGTTGGCCGGGTCTCCGTCGACGTAGTCGACCTGCGAGGATCCCAGCGCCACCGCCAGGCCGGCGGCGTAGAGCCCGATGCTGCGCGCCGCCCCGCCGACGACCAGGACCGGGGCGCCGGGCTCGGCCCGCAGGTGCGGCGCCACCGTGCGCCAGGCGTCCGGCAGGTTGTCGCTGGCGCCAGCCAGGGCCACCGGCGACACGCCGTCGGGGACGGGCACGAGCATGCCGTCCGCGAACGGCACCCGCAGCAGATCGCTGACCATGCCGCCCCACCCGCCGGTGCGTCCGCCGAAGCCGTAGGCGGCCAGTGTCGATGCCTTGCGATCGCACTGCGACGTGAGCCCGCGCCGGCACGTCTCGCAAGCGCCACACGAGATCGCCCACGGGACGACTACGCGCTGGCCGACGGTCACGCCGCGGACGGCGTCGCCGACGTCGACGACCTCGGCGATGCATTCGTGCCCGTAGGCGAAGGGCCCGGCGAAGGGGCGGTCGCCCAGCTCGCGCACCTCGGGATCGATGACGTGCAGGGCCGCGCCCAGCCGCAGGACGCGCGAAAAGTCGTGGAACAGGAACAGGCAGTCGCCGTCGCAGCGGGAGGCGACGATGGGCCGCACCAGGGCCTCACGCGGGCCGTGCAGTTGCGGCGCCGGGACATCGCGCCATTCGAGACGACCCTTGCGGAGGAAGGTGAGCGCGGGGATGGTGTCGGCCATGCCGCAACAGTCGCCGCTTTCGGCGGCGCCGGCGGTCAGGCCTTCGTCAGCTGCGTCACGCCGGTATCAGGGGTTGGTACGGCGGCGTGTCGTCGGGCGCGGTTTGGCCGCCGGCGGCCGCTTCTCGGGCCGTCGCGCCACCATCCGATCGCCGTCGCCGCTGCGGTGGTCGACCGACAGCCGCTCGAGCACGAGGTCGAGATTGCTCCGCATCACCACGTAGGGGACGACGCGCTGACTGTCCGGCATGCGGTGGCGTCGCTGCAGGAACTGGTAGAGCGCCTGCAAGGCGACGCGGCCCTGGGTCAGCGGCCGCTGGTAGACCGTGGCGGCGACCCGGCCGGTCCGGATCCAGTCGACCAGTTCGGGAAAGAGATCCGTCGTGACGACGGTGAGGCCCTCGAGCCGGCCTTCCTGTTCAGCGGCCCGCAGCACCGGCATCGAGTTCACCGTGCTGACGTACAGGCCCTTGAGCTGCGGGTGGGCGCGGAGCACGTCACGGGCGCGGCGATGCGCTTCCCGTTCGTCGTCGTGCGCCTCGATGATCGGGCCGAGCGAGAGGCCGGGGTTCGATGCCGACAGGCTCGAGACGAAGCCGCGCAGCTTGTCGGCGTGATCCTGCGTCGCCAGCCAGCCGGTGAAGAAGCCGACCTGTCCGGTGCCGGCTGTGAACCGCCCGAGCAGCTCGCCGGCGACGGCGCCGACCGTGAACGGATCGGCCGACACCGACAGCAGCCGCGGACTATCGGGGGCGTCGGTGACGACGCAGACCACCGGGATGTTGCGCCGCGCCGCTTCACGCAGGTGCGGGGCGAGCGCGCTGGGGTTGCCGGGCGCGATGATCAGCCCGTCGGTGCCGTCGGCGAGCGCCTGTTCCAGCAGCGGGATGTCGCCGTCGCCGAGGCACGGGTAGGTCCGGTAGTCGACGTCCAGGGCGGGCGCGAACGGCGCCGCGGCCTCGCGGATACCGTCGCGGAGCGCATCCCAGAACAGCGCGATGCGGTGCGGCAGGTGGACCGAGATGCGTACCGGCTTGCGCGACTGGAGATAGCGCGCCGCCAGGTTCGGCGTGTAGCCGAGTTGCTTGGCGAGGTCGAGGACGCGCGCGCGGGTGGCGGCGCTGATGTCCGGCTTGCCGTTGAGGGCGCGGTCGACCGTCCCGATCGAGATCCCGAGTTCTCGGGCAATGTCCTTGATGCCGATCGGCGCGGCCGGCCGCAACTTCGGTTCGCGGGCCATTTTGGCGACATCTTAGCCCGTCCAGCTGGCGGCGAGGGGCTATCCCCTCTGTATTCGCATAGCTCCGGCTCCCTCGTTCGGATAGCGCTTGACACACAGAACAACTAGGGCTAGGCTGCAGCCGCAAACTGGCCGTGAACGTTCACGGAGCGAACTAACCCAGCTCTTCTGCGGGCTTTCTGCAGAGCTTAGGGGGCCGTTCTGCGCCCGTTCGACGGTTCCCGCGTCGGTCAGCTCGTCCGGAGGGGACGACCATGCCGAACTCTTACTGCTTCGTGCAAGGACTCGTGGCTGGGCTCGTCGCCGTGGCCGTGCTGGCCCCAGCGGCTCCCGCTGCCGCCCAACGTTCGGACCGCGCCACGATCAGCGGCGTGGTGACCGACGAACAAGGGGCAGCCGTCCCCGGCGCCACCGTCACCATCAAGAACGACGACACCGGTGTCTCGATCGCCCAGGTCACCAACGCCTCCGGTGCCTACACCGCGCCACCGCTGATCCTCGGTCGCTACTCCGTGACCGTCGACATCGAAGGCTTCAAGCGCGCGGTCACCTCCGGCATCCTGCTGCAGGGCGGCGACGCCATTCGCCACGACGTCGCGCTACAGGTCGGCGCGCTGTCCGAGACCGTGCAGGTCGTCTCGAACGAAGGCGGCCTGGCCGACACCCGGCCCGACGTCAGCCACACCGTCAACGAGAAGTATTACCGCGAGCTGCCGATCGTCACCGCCAGCGACGTGCGGCTGGCCGAGGCCGTGCTCCAGATCCAGCCCGGCTACCTGCCGATGCGGCCGAACGGCGAGCCGATGTTCCGCGGCAGCCAGTTCAACTCGCGCATCAACGGCGGCCAGGCCCGGGCCACCGAGAACGTCTTCGACGGCGCCGCCTTCGGCTACGCGGTCGGCCACCAGGGCAGCCAGGAGAGCACGCCGCCGGTCGAGAGCGTCCAGGAAGTGAAGGTCATCACCACCAGCTTCTCGGCGCAGTACGGCCACACCAGCGGGGGCTTCATCGAATACTCGTCGAAGTCGGGCACCAACGCCTTCCACGGCAGCCTCTACGAGTACTTCGCGCACGACGCGCTCAACGCCAAGGGCTTCTTCGCCATCGACAAGACGCCGCTGCGCAACGACAACTTCGGCGGCGTGCTGGGCGGTCCCGTCCTCCTCGGCAAGCTGTACAACGGACGCAACAAGACGTTCTTCTTCACCAACATCGACTACACGCGGATCCGCTCTGGCGTCCTGCCCGGCTTCGGCAACACCACGCCGATTCCGGCCTTTCGCAACGGCGACTTCAGCGCGCTGCTGACCGGCAACCAGGTCGGCGTCGACGCGCTCGGCCGGGCGATCATGGGCGGCCAGATCTTCAACCCGTCGACGACGCGGCTGGTCAACGGCGTGCCGGTCCGCGATCCGTACCTGAACAACCAGATTCCGGCCGGCGACCCGCTTCGCAGTCAGGTGGCCTCGAGACTGGCCGCGCTCATGGTGCAGCCCGATCGGGCCGGCCTGGCCAACAACGTCGCCGGCAATCCGGCCGGCGATCAGACCTGGGAGCTGAACGCCCGCAACATCCTCGGCCGGCTCGATCACGTGTTCACGCCGAACTTCCGGATGAGCCACACGTTCTACTGGAACCGCCGCCCCTCGATCCGCAACTGTGGCGGCGTGGGCGGCTGCGCGACCGAGTTCAGCGGTGAATCCGAGCCCGCCAAGAACACCTCGTACATCGGCGAGGGCTTCTACCAGCGCATCTCGACCCATCACGCCCACCAGCAGTTCGACTGGGTGATCCGCGACAACCTGCTGAACCACTCGACCGTCGCCTACGACCGCTGGTTCATGGGCGGCAACTCGCTGTCGGCCGGAGCGAACTGGCCGCAGGCGCTGTGGGGCAACAATCAGGGCGGCCTGGTGGACACCACTGCCGGACCACCCGTGATGACGTTCGGCGGCAACACGCCGTACTCGGCCGTCGGGCAGAACTGGACCAACTTCGGGTTCCTGGTCAACAACCGCTGGCAGTTCTCGAACGACCTGACGTGGGTCAAGGGCCGGCACAGCGTCAAGACCGGCATCGAGTTCCGGTACCACGACTTCCCGTTCAAGGGCTGGGGCCAGGCCACCGGCGGGCAGTTCAATTTCAACCGGCTGGGCACCGCGGGCTACGACGCCCAGGGCAACAACCTGTCGGCGACCGGCGACCCGTTCGCCTCGTTCCTGCTCGGGCAGGTCCAGGACGCCAGCCAGACGATTCCCGTCCAGCCGACGTTCCGTGAGTTCTACACGGCGGGCTGGATCAACGACGAATTCAAGGTGAGCGACAAGCTGACCCTGACCCTCGGCATGCGCCTCGACTACCAGTCGGCGCGCACCGAGACGATGGACCAGTACTCGACGTTCGATCCCAACACACCGAATCCCGGGGCCGGCGGGATCCCCGGAGCGCTCATCTTCGCCGGCGACGGCGACGGGCGCTCGGGCCGACGCACCTTCGAGAACCCGCCGATCGACGCGTGGGGCCCCCGCGCCGGCTTCGCCTACCGGCTGGGCGAGAAGCAGACGGTCCGCGGCGGCTACGGCATCTACTATTCCGGCGTCGCCTTCGACCAGTTCGTCGGCCAGCCGACGGTCGGCTTCCAGGCCAACCTGCTGGCGCCGAACGACAGCAACGGCGTGCAGCCGGCCTTCTATCTGGACAACGGGTTCCCGCAGAGCCGCGTCACCCAGCCGCCGTTCATCAACCCGACCTTTGCCAACAACAACAACGTGATTGCCGTGCCCGAGGACGGGCTTACGCTGCCACGGTTCCAGAACTGGTCGGCCACCTATCAGCGCCAGCTGACCGAGAACATGATGCTGGACGTGTCGTACATCGGGAATCGCGGCACCCGCCTGAACCACCACGCGCAGACACTCGGCGTCGGCGCCAACATGAACGACCCCAGCGTGCTCGCCCTGGGCACCAACGTCCTGCAGTCGAACATCAACTCGGACGTGGCGCGCAACGCCGGCATCACGTCGCCGTACCCGGGCTTCAACGGGACGGTGGCCCAGTCGCTGCGGCAGTTCCCGCAGTATCGGAACATCGACTGGCGCGGCGTCCCGACCGGCAAGAGCCAGTACCACGCCATCGAGCTCGTGGTCGAGCGTCGCTTCTCGAAGGGGCTGCAGGCGCGATTCGGCTACACCTACTCGCACCTGAACAACAACGGTGCCGAGAGCGCGCAGGGAATGGAGGGGATCAACGCCGGTGTCCAGAACCCCGCCGACCCGCTCGCCTGGCAGCTCAGCGCCGACGATACGCCGCACGTCGCCCTGACCGGTTTCACCTGGGAGGTGCCTGGTGCGAACCGATGGACCAATCGGATCGCCAAGATGGCGCTGAGCGGCTGGAACATCTCCGGCATCCTGCGCTACGAGAGCGGCCGGCCGCTCAACATCACCATCGACAACAACCTCGGCGGGCTGCTGTTCAACGGTCAGAAGCGGCCCAATCGGGTCAGCGGGACCGACGGCGTCATCGCCCCCGGCAACTTCGACCCGAATGCGGATCGCTACCTGGATCGCGGTGCGTGGAGCGATCCCGGGCCGCTCAACTTCGGCAACGCGCCGAAGCGGGACACGACCGTGCGGAGCTTCCCGATCTACAGCGAGGACATCAACATCTTCAAGGTGTTCCCGCTGGCAAACGGCCACAAGATGCGCTTCGAGTCGATGTTCGGCAATATCTTCAACCGCACGCTGTTCGGGGAGCCGAACACGAACTGGAGTTCTCCGGCCTTCGGGCAGGTGTTCACGCAGGCAAACTCACCTCGGTCTATTCAGGTAGCGTTGAGGTACGACTTTTAAGCGAAGGAGTGCCAACAACCCAACGTCCAATCTCCAACGTCCAATCTCCAACGTCCAACGAGCCAGCTTGACCGGCGGCCGAGATCTGTTGGAAGTTGGGCGTCGGGAGTCGGGGCCGCCGCTTGGGAGTTGGTGATTGGCAGTTGGGCGTTCCGCTCAGGTTCTGAGGCGACGCGCTCGGCGTTCGGGAGCCGTGGCGGTCGTCGTGTGCCTGGTCGTGCTCGCGCAAGGCCGGCCTGCCGGCGCGGATGCGCGTCAGGCCCTCCAGCAAGCCGCCGCCCTGGTGCAGCAAGGACGCCTCGACGACGCTGCGCGGCAGGCCGAGCTCGCCCTCACCGACCCCGAGGTCCGGGCCGGCGCCTACTCCGTCCTCGGCGCCATCCGTCTTCGCCAGCAGCGTCTCGATGAGAGCGCGCGCTGTCTGGAGGAGGCGCTGCGGCTGGAGCCGACCCTGCGCGGCGCGCAGCTCAACCTGACCCAGGTCTACC
>JBDSLU010000429.1:0-10835 GCA_039916225.1 Vicinamibacteraceae bacterium | reverse complement strand
CTCGGCAACGTCGCGACACGCCGATGGCCTGGACCGGCAGCGGATCGCTCATGGGGTCAGCTGGTTCGTGGCCGGCTTCGCCATCACGATTTTTCTGCCCGTCCGCTCGAGCCTCTACGCGTGTCTGCCCTCCGTGGGCGCGTGCATCGTCACCGCCGAAGTGTGTCGAGTGCGGTGGGTCAGATCATCCGATCGTCGACGAGGGGTCGCCGTTGGCGTATCCGCGGCAATGCTGATCGTCGCGGCGGTCATCCATGTGACGCGCTCGGATCGCTGGGTCGCGCTCGCCGACCTGTCGAATCGGGTCCTTGGCGACCTCGAGGCGTTGACGTCGACACTTCCCGCCGGATCCCAGCTCGTGGTCCACGACCAATCGACGACGCGGGTCAGTCTCAGAAACGCGTTCGGAACCATGATCGAGGATGCCTACCGCCTGAAGACGGACCGATCGCTGCGCATCTGGATCGAGCCGGCCCTGCCCGACCTCGCGGCCGCTGGTGTGCCCGCCCCGTGCCCGACCTGCATCGCCCTCGAGCTGTTCGTGGGCCAGGACGGACATGTGCGCACGACGCGGTAGACGCACGATTCGAGCACAAGAAGCGGGACGCCCTGTCCCCGTCTGCTGCGCCACCCTCATCTCGACCGGCTTCGTGCCGGCGGGAGGGCACAGATGGGCAGACTGCACGGCAAGGTGGCGATCGTGACCGGCGCGAGTTCGGGCATCGGACGGGCAACGGCGATGCTCTTCGCGCGGGAGGGCGCGCGGGTGGTGCTCTCGGCGCGGCGACAGACGGAGCTCGGCGCGGCCGTGCGTGAGATCGCGGACGCGGGCGGTGAGGCACTCGCGGTAGCCGGCGACATAACGGACGCCTCGCATCACGAGGCGCTGGTTCGTGCGGCGACGGAGCACTTCGGCGGTCTCGACATCGCCGTCGACAACGCCGCAACGATGGGACCGCTCAAGCCGACGCTCGACGTCGATGCGACGGAGTAGCGCACGACGCTTGAGACCAACTTATCCGCCACTTTCTTCGCTGCGCAGGCGCAGATCCCGGCGATGCTGACCCGCGGCGGCGGCTCGCTGATCTTCGTCGGCTCGTTCGTCGGTTACACCGCGGCGTTCGCCGGCATGGCCGCCTACGCCGCCAGCAAGGCCGGCCTGATCGGCCTGACGCAGGCGCTGGCGGTGGAGTTCGGCGGGCACGGCATCCGCGTCAACGCGCTGCTCCCGGGCGGCACGGACACGCCGATGGCCCGGGAGTTCGCGCCGACCGAAGAGGCGCGCGCCCAGCTCGCCAGCCTCTACGCGCTGAAGCGACTGGCGACACCGGAGGAGCAAGCGGAGTCCGCGCTGTACCTGGCCTCCGATGCCTCGTCGTTCGTCACCGGCCACGCCCTGCTGGTCGACGGCGGCGTCTCGATCCTGCGCGGCTAGATCGGTCGCACATCGTCGCCCGGGACGACGCGGCCCGGGCGCGTCACCCGGCCGACCCGCACCGCACGACCAGGGTCCGCACCAGCTTGTCGTGCCAGCCTTGCTTGCGCGGATCGACAGCGATGTAGAAGTAGCCGATGCCGGCGCAGGCCAGGGCGACGAGCGCCACGACGTAGCGGCCGATGCACTGCCACGCGCTCGGACGCCCGCCGGTCGGCTCGTGGTCGGCGACGAACAGGAGCGCCTGGCTGGTCGCGGCAAGCATGAGCAGGTCGAGCACGTTCGCCGCGACGCGGATCGAGAAGCCCGCGTAGTGCTCCGCTTCTGGCAAGCGGGCGTCGACGTCGCGCATCGCGATCTCAGTGCGCTGGCCCGAGCAGCACCGCGTTCATGAACAGCAGCGACGTGGCCTCGGTGAAGGCGCGGTAGTTCGGATCCTCGGCGAAGGCGATGATGTGACCCTCGCCGAGTGGCTGATCCATCAGGTACGACTTGCTGGCGTACTGCGTCCGCGCGTCGCTCCACACCAGGCCGCTCGCGACCAGCGCGTCGCCCTTGCCATAGATGCCGACGTTGCGGCCCTTGTCCAGCTTGAGCGGCGTGAAGATCCGCGCGCCTTCGACCATCGCCTGGATCTCGCCATCGAGGCCCGACGAAAGCCAGTGGTCGGGATCGAGCATGACGCGGAACAGCGCGCCCGGGGTGCCGTCCGGCCGCTCGCGATCCGGCTGGATGGCCTTCTCGAAATCGATCGGCGAGCTCGGTGCCGAGGCGGTGTCCTTCTTGTCCTTGTCGCCTGCCTTGTCGGCGGCAGCGGCGTCGGCGCCTTCCGGCTTGCCGCCCTTCAGCTCGGTCGACGTCGACAGCAAGCCGACGTTGTCGCGCGCCGCCCAGCGCGACGCCTCAGCGATCGTGATCAGCGTGCCGCCGGCGCTCACCCAGTCCTTGAGGCGGCGTAGTCCGTCGCCGGAAATGGCGGTGTAGGTGCCAGACGGCAGCACCAGCACGTCGACGCGGGTCAGGTCGACGCGGCCGAGCGAGCCGACGCGGACGGCGGTCACCGGCTGGCCGAAGCGGCGCTCCAGCGTGTAGCGCGTCCACCCGGCCGACATCGGCTGCGTGCCGGCGTCCCAGGCCATCACCACGCGCGGCGCCTTCAGCGCCACCATCGATCCGCTGCCGAGCGACATGCCGCCTTCGACGAAGGCGCTGTCGGCGCGGACCAGTTCGACGCCGTGCGTGCGCGCCAGCGCCGCCAGGGCGCCGGGCATGGTGTCGGCGTTCTCGGCGGTGCGCGCCAGCACGGTGCCGGCGGCGTAGGCACGGCCACCGAGCGTGAACGACAAATCCGCCGAGCGCAGCCGGATTCCCTGGCGCAGCGCGTCGGCAACCAGGCCCGCCGTCGCCGAACCCCACGGCAGCAGGAAGCCGACCTTCGGCGGCGGGCCAGCCGGAGCGGCCGTCGCCGCCTGCGCTGTCGTCTCCGCCGCGGCCAGGTACTCCGCCATCGGCGTGGCCGTGGCCTGCGTCGGGCGATCCGCGGTGACGACCTCGACGTCGAAGGCGAGCGGCAGGCTCCACGCGGTGACGTCGTAGATCTGGTCGCCGAGCTTCTTCACGCGCCGGCGATCCTGTTCCTTGATGAACGCCTCGGGCTGCAGGATCTCCTTGTCGAGGAGGTTGCGCACCAGCCGTCCAGACGGCTGCGCCGCCGCGACGAGCCACGTCCCCGCCGGCAGCGATCGCGTCCCGGCGCGGAACGTCTCGACGGCCCGCGACACCTCGATGCCCTGCGACGCCAGCAGCCGCGCCAGCCGCTCGGCGCGCGACGGATCCGCGCCCGGCACCAGCAGGTACTCGCGCACCGGCCCGGCCTCGCCCTCGCTGACCGCCGTGCGGCGGTAGTCGTAGAAGTCGCGCAGAATCGCGGCGCGATTCCTGGCCGCGGTCGCGGCGGTGGTGATCGCCGCGGTGAAGTGGTGCAGCACGCCGTCGTGGTACGACAGCGTGGCGCCGTCGTCACGGCGATAGCGCAGGCCGCGCGCCGACGCCTGCTCGTAGGTCATCCCGACGGCGCCCTGGAAGATCGGCCACGACTCGCCGTAGCCCGGATAGAACGAGTCGTAGACCTCGCGGATGAAATAGGCGAAGCCGCGCGCGTCGAACATCGCGCCGTTGGCGCGCCCGAACGCGTCGAACCACTTCTGCTGGTTCTTGGTGATGTGCGGGTTGAGCGGATCGGCGGGCGGCGCGAAGTAGTAGCTCGAGTCGCCCCCCATCTCGTGCAGGTCGACCACCACGTGCGGCCAGTACTCGCGGTAGAGCGCCGACCGGCCGCGCGTCTCGGGCTGGGTCTGGGCGAACCAGTCGCGGTTCATGTCGAACAGGTAGTGGTTGAAGCGTCCCCCCGGCCACGGCTGGTCGCGTTCGATGGCGTAGGGCTCGAAGTCCGGCGTCGCCGCCTCGCCCTGCAGGTTGGTCGAGACGAAGCGGGCCCGGCCGTCGGGGTTCTGCAGCGGATCGATGATCACCATCGAGTCACGCAGGATGGCGTCGACAGTGGCGTCGCCGCGCGCCGCCAGCAGGTGATAGGCCTCCATCAGCGCCGCATCCGACGACGAGACTTCGTCGCCGTGGACGGCGTGCATCAGCCATGTGACGACCGGTGCGCGACCGATGATGGCGTCCGCGTCGGCCTGCGACAGGCCGCGCGGATCGGCGAGGCGCTGCAGGTCGCGCTTGACGGCCGTCAACCCTGCGATCCGCTCCGGCGACGCCACGATCAGCGCCGACAGCGGGCGCCGCTCCCACGTCCGCGCGTATTCGAGCAACACGGTGCGCTCGGGAGCCGCGGCGTGCAACGCCTTCAAGTAGACCGTCAGATCCTCGGGCGGCGTGATGCGTTCGCCGCTGTCGTAGCCGAGCACCGCCTTCAGCGTCGGGATCTTCGGGTCGTAGGTGGTGCCCGGCGCGAGCGCCGTCGGGCGGTCCGCGGCCAGCACGCTCTGTGCCACCTCGGACGCCGGTGCGGCGGCGACGCGGGCCGTGGCCAGTGCGAGAACGAGAAACACGAACAACAGGCGCATGAAATGGGATCCCTGCAGGTCTTCACGCATATCGCAGCTTTTGCAACAGAACAGCTGGTGTTGATCACAAATAGTGCGACATTCACTCAAGTTCGTAAATCCCTGGCCGTTCATTCAAGCACCGGCCGAGGGCCTCCACTGTGCGGTATTCACACGAATGCCACGCTGCGGCGATGGTCCGGAATGCCGGTTGCAATTCCGCGAACATCCGCCCATGCAGCCATCAATCTTCAACGTCCGCGTTCCGCTCCGCGATCAGTCCGACGTGTTCCTGATGAACACGCTGACCGACGCGCAGATCATCGTACCTCCGGAGGTGGTGTCGCTGCTCGACTCCGTCGAGGGGCGCACGAGGGCTGGCGTCGCCGCGTCGCCCTTCGACGCCGAAGAGCGCGAAGCGCTCGCCACCCTCACCGAACTGGGCTTCGTCGTCGAGAGCCACCAGGCCGATCGGCGTGCCCTCGATGCCTACTTCGACGCAATCAGGCACGATACGTCACAACTGCGCCTCACCGTCCTGACCACGCTGCAGTGCAACTTCGCCTGCGGCTACTGCTTCCAGGGCGATCACGACGACCACAACCGGCACGCGCACAAGATGTCGCTCGAGACCGCCCATGCCGTGGTCGAGCACGCCGCCCGGCAGATGGACGAGATCCGCCCGGAACGCGTCTCCCTGACCTTCTTCGGCGGCGAGCCGCTCCTCAACCTGCCGGTGGTCTACCACCTCGCCGAGCACGTCCACACGGCGGCCACCGCCCGCGGCATCCGGCTGACGCTCAGCATCATCACCAACGGCCTGCTGCTCACGCCCGAGGTCGTCGATCGCCTGGTGCCGTACGGCCTCACCGGCGTCAAGGTCACCCTCGACGGCGACAAGGCGGCGCACGATCTCAAGCGGCCGCTGCGCGGCGGCCAGGGCACCTTCGACAAGATCGTCGCCAACGTCCGCGCCGTCGCTCACAAAGTCGCGATCTCGATCGGCGGCAACTTCGACGCCGACAACGCCGACAGCTACCCAGCGCTGCTCGACTTCCTCGCCGAGGAGGAGTTCGCCCCGAAGATCGCCAAGGTCAGTTTCAAGCCGGTGATGGGCGGCGCCGCTCCGTCGACGCCGGGCGCGGCTCTCCAGGCCGCCAAGCCATCGGGCATCAACGGGATCATCCCGCTCACCGCGGTCGCCGCCAACGGCGCCCCGCTCGGCGGCACGTGCATGACGGTCGCTGGCGCCGGCGGGACGTCGAAGGGCACCAGCGCCTGCGATACCTGCCACTTCGTCGACGAGACGATGGGCTTTCTCCGCGAAGAGACGAAGAAGCGCGGCTTCCCGACCATCGACGGCGTCCACATGGGGCCGTGCGAGATCCATCGCCAGCACGCCGAGACCATCGGGCCAGACGGCGCGCTCTACGCCTGCCCCGGCTTCACCGGCGAGGCCAGCTTCGCCACCGGCCACATCGCCGCGGCCCGGACGCCCCTGCAGGCGAAGGCGGCCGACCGTTTCGACCGCATCGGCGCCTGGCGCAACTGCGGCGACTGTTCCTTCATCCCCGTGTGCGCCGGCGGCTGCAGCGTCGCCTCGCACACCGAACTCGGTGACCTGGACATGCCGGCCTGTCACCGACCCAGCCTCGAATCGGCGCTCGTGTCGCTGGCGGCTGACGCCGCGGCGCTCTCTTGATGTTGCCCCCTCATAGGAGATACCGATCATGACCATCAAAGTCGTCCAGACCGCCACCAAGAACAAGCCGCACGGCAAGTACTGCGCGTGGATGATCGACTGTCCGATGGAAGTCGCGGAGAAGAAGTAGCGTTCGTCCCACCCCTGTTCGGCTGGTGGTGCGTTGCCATAGGATGGCGGCGTGCTCCGGCCGATCGTCTGTACAGCGCTGGTCTGCCTCGCTCTGGCGGCGTGCCGGCCGGAGGCCGGTTCGACGCCGGGCGCCGGCGGCGATCAGGCGTCCACCGTCACGGTCGCCGTCGCCGACCCGCGATCCAGTGAGGCCGGCAACCGCAGCATCGACGTCATCGCGGGCTTGCTGAGCGACGAAGGCCTGGTCGGCCTCGGACGCGACGGTCGGCCGGAGGCGCGGCTCGCCGAGCGCTGGGAGGTCTCGCCGGACGGTCTCACCTGGCGCTTCTTCCTGCGCCCGGGCCTGATCTTCCAGGACGGCGAGCCGGTCACGGCCGCGGCGGCGAAGGCGGCCATCGCGCCGGCGCCGGCGGCCACCGAGAGCGAGACGCTGCCCGGCCTCCGCGACGTGCTCGCCGTCGAGGCCCCCGGCCCGCTCGAACTCATCGTCCGGCTGCGGAAGCCGAACGCCCTGCTGCTCGAGAGCTTCAACTTCTCGCCCATCGTCAGCCTCGGGCACGCCGCCGGCGCCGGTCCGTTCCGCCCCGACTCGCGGACCAGGGGCAAGGCGGTGCTCGGACGGTTCAAGGGCTACTACCGCGGCCGCGCCACCGTCGAGACGATCACCATCGCCGAGTACCCCTCGCAGCGCGAGGCCTGGAGCGCGATGATGCGCGGCGAGGTCGACCTGCTCCACGAGGTCGCGCCCGATGCCTTCGAGTTCGTCCGGGAATCGCCCAACGCGCACGTCGCGTCCTTCCTCCGGCCCTACGTGACGGCGCTGGCCTTCAACGCCGGGCACCCGGTGCTCGGACGGCGTGACGTCCGGCGGGCGCTGAATCTCGCCGTCGATCGGCGCGCCGTGATCGACGATGCCATCGGCGGCCGGGGCGTCGCCGCCACCGACCACATCCCGCCGAACCATTGGGCCCGCGATGCCTCGGCGCCGGTCTTCGACTTCGATACGGCCGCGGCAGCGGCGATCCTCGACGCCGCTGGACTACGGCGTCGCGGCGGCCCGGCGCCGGCGCGTCTGACCTTCACGTGCCTGGTGCTGGCCGAACCGCGCTTCGAGCGGCTGGCTCTCCTGCTGCAGCGCCAGCTCCAGAGCGTCGACGTCGACATGCGACTCGAGGCTCTGCCGCTGCCGGAATTCTCGACGCGAGTCGCCGCGGGCCGGTTCGACGCTTTCGTCAACGAGCTGATCGCCAGCACCGGCCTCGGCTTCACCTACATGATGTGGCACTCGAACCCGCCGGGCCCGTTCCTCCGGTCCGGCTACGCGAGCGCCAACCCCGCGCTCGATCGCCTTCGCACGGCGCGCACCGACGACGAAACCCGGGCTGCCGTCCACGCGCTGCAGCGCACGATGCACGACGATCCGCCGGCGGTGTTCCTCTACTGGGAGCAGCGCAGCCGAGCGGTGAGCCGCCGCTTCACCCTGCCCCCCGGCGACGACCTGGACATCCTGCGCTCGGTCGATCGGTGGCAGATCGTCGGCCGCGGCAGCGCCAACGGCGGGGCGCCGTGAAGACGATTCGCGCGCGCCTCGCCGCCCTCGTCGCCACGGCAGCCATCGCCCCGCTGCTCGCCTACGGTGTGGTGTCGCTGCAACTGCTGCGCTCGGCGACCAACGTCTCGGTGGCCGGCGAGGCCGAGACCGCCGCCGAGCACGCCGCCGCCGAGATCGCCCAGTATCTCGACCACAACATCGATCTCTTGACCTCGGTCGCGTCCGACCTGCAGTACGCCCACCTCTCGCCGGATCAGCAGGAACGCATCGTCCGCAACAACGTCACCGCGTTCCCGGCCTACAGCGAGCTGACGCTGTTCGACGCCGACGGCACGCCGATGGCGTCGAGCCGGTTGCTCAAGCCGACGCTGGTCCTCGGCGCCGAGCGGCCCCTGCCCCGGCGGCCGCGCGTCGCGCCGATCCAGATTGACTCGGCGCTGCTGCCGTCGACCGAGATCTCGCTCTTCCTCGACCACGCCGGGCCGCCGGTGGCCTACCTCGTCGGGCGTCTGAGCCTCGAGGAGCTATGGCGCGTCGTCGATCGGGTCCGGGTCGGCGGGCGCGGGCACGCCGTGCTGGTCGACGAAAAGGGCCGCCTCATCGGCCACGGCGATCCCGCCATGCGCTCCAGCGTGGCCCGCGGCGACGACCTGCTCTGGCATCCGCTGATCCATCCCAGGCCGGGTGCGACGCTGGCCGGCGTCGAGCGCTACACGCGCCAGGACGGCGTCGAGATGCTGGGCGTGGCGCGCCCGGTCGGCGAGCGCGGCTGGCGCATCATCGTCGAGCAGCGGGCCGTCGAGGCCTTCGCGCTGTCGACACGGCTCGAGCGCTTCCTCGTCATGACGGTGCTGACCGGCCTGGCGCTGACCCTGTTCATCGCCGTCGTCTGGGGCCGCAGCTTCGTCCGGCCCATCGACGCACTGATGCACGCCACGCGCGCGCTGTCCGACGGACGGCTGCACGAGCGGGTCACGATCGCCGGCCGCGACGAGTTCGCGGAACTGGGACGCGCCTTCAACAGCATGGCCGATCGCCTCGTGACGCTGCAGGCCGAGGCCGTGCGCCAGGAACGGCAGGCGACGTTCGGGCGCATCGCCGCCGGCCTCGTCCATGACCTGGCCCACCCGATCCAGAACATCGGCAACAACTGCCGGCTGATGCTGCAGCTCTATGAGGATCCGCAGTACCGGCAGGATTTCCGTCGGATGATCGATCGCGAGTTTCCGGCCATCCGCCGGCTGCTCGAGGACCTGCGGAACCTGGCGCGGCCCATCCCGCTCGAGCGCTTCCCGGTCGACGTCGCACGGCTGCTGCAGGAGACCGCGGAGCGGATCAATCCGATCGCGGCCCAGGCCGGCCTGTCCGTCGCGGTGACGACGCCGGCCAGCGCCCTGGCAATCGAAGGCGATCTGTTCGCGCTCGGCCGGGTGCTGCAGAACCTGCTGCAGAACGCGCTGCAGGCGACGCCCCCGAACGGGCGCGTGTGGTTGGAGACGCGCGAGACGGAGGGACGCGCGGTGATCGAGATCGGCGACACCGGCTGCGGCATCGCGTCGGAGCGCCTGCCGCACGTCTTCGACGACTACGTGACGACCAAGCGGCGCGGCCTGGGTCTCGGCCTGGCGATCTCGCGACGCATCGTCGAGCAACTCGGCGGCACCATCGCCGTCGTGAGCGAGGTCGGCAAAGGCTCGGTGTTCACGCTGTCGTTCCCCGCGATTCCCGCCCAGGGCCTGCTGCAGAAGGCCTCCGCGTGACGACAGGGTCAACTACCAACTTCCAACCGCCAACTTCCAACGGTGCCAACTTCCAACTTCCAACTGCCAACTGCCAACTGCCAAGGCACTCCCAATTCCCAACGCCCAACCAGGCTGGGTTCGGCCCGAGCGAAGCGAGCGGCCATTGGGCGTTGGAAGTTGGAAGTTGGAAGTTGGAAGTTGGAAGTTGGAAGTTGGTCATTGGACGTTGGGAATTGCGCGAGTCGGTACACAACAACGGGCTCCGCGGTGTGAACCACGGAGCCCGATGATGGCCGAGCGCGCGTCGCTTACCGGCGCGGGAGGACGGCGTCCTTCATCTGCTTGGGGATGCGTGCCTTCACGACCGTCTTGGCCGGAATCTTGATGGGCTCGCCCGTCGCCGGGTTCCGCCCCATGCGCGCCTTCGTCTTGCGCACGTAGAGCTTCACCATGCCCGGCAGGGTGAACTCACCCGAGCGCTTGAGCTCCTTCTCGGCGAGCTCGGTGAGGTATTCGAAGAACTCACGAGCCTGCGTACGCTTCCACTCGAACCGTTCGGCGAAATGTGCGAACAGCTCCGACTTGCCCATTTTTTTGGCTTCAGCCACTGCGTCCCCTCCTTCTGACGGTCGCTCCCGCCAAGCGGGGCCGTCGACTCACCTCGGCGTGAGACGCGCTGGGCGTGACGCGGCATGGCGCGTACGAACCGACGCTCTCGTGAAAAATCGCCGTATCCTAGCGCGCGCTCGCAAGGGTGTCAATCGCGCAACCACCGAAACATGCCGATTTTTCGGGCTGAATCGAGATCGGGCGGTGAGCGGAATGGGCACGCCACCGCCCCGGCCGCGGCCGGGCGTGCGGCGCCGCGACGCGCCCAGCGTCGTGAATAGCAGCCGCACGTCCGAAAGGCCGCCGCATCGCGTCCTGAGGGGACGCGATGCCAACGAGAGATGTACACTTCGGCGCATGGCCGACCTCGAGACGTTTCCGAACCCGCGACCCGAGCGCGACTACGAAATCGAGATCCGCTGCCCGGAGTTCACCTCGATGTGCCCGAAGACCGGCCTCCCGGACTTCGGCGAGATACGGATCAGCTACACGCCCGACACTCGCTGCATCGAGTTGAAGGCGTTGAAGTACTACCTCCTCGAATACCGCAGCCGCGGCATCTTCTACGAGTCGGCGACGAACCAGATCCTCGACGATC
>JBDSLU010000428.1:0-2585 GCA_039916225.1 Vicinamibacteraceae bacterium | reverse complement strand
GGTGGCTGGCGATTCGAGGATGTGTCGGCACAGGCCGGCGTCGACCTCGCGGCCTGGGGCCAGGGCGTCTGCGCCGGCGACGCCGACGGCGACGGCCGCATCGATCTCTACGTCACCAATTGGGGCGCCAACGCGCTGTTCCGGAACAGAGGCGACGGCACCTTCGCGGACGTCGCGGCGACGGCGGGCGTCGCCGCCGGGGGCTGGAGCACCGGGTGTGCGTTCCTCGACGCCGACGCCGATGGCGATCTCGACCTCTACGTGGCCGGCTACGTGAAGACGACGTGGGACGAGGTGGTTGCCGCCCGGCGCACGCTGACGTGGCGCAATGGGCCGTCGATCATGGTCGGCCCGCGCGGCCTGCCGGGCGAAGCGGACCTGTTCTTCGAGAACCTCGGCGGCGGACGCTTCCGAGACGCCACCGCGGCCGCTGGCCTCACCGACGCCGCGCCGGCCTACGGCTTCGGCGTCGTCGCCACCGACTACGACGGCGACGGCCGCGTCGATCTGTTCGTGGCCAACGACTCGAACCCGAACTTTCTCTACCGCAACGTCACGCCGGCCAACGGTGCGCCGCGCTTCGAGAGCGTCGGCCTGATCGCCGGCGTCGCGGTGAACGGCGAGGCGCGAGCCCAGGCCGGGATGGGCGCCGACGCGGGCGACTACGACGGCGATGGCCGGATCGATTTCGCGCTGACGGCGTTCGCCCACGATCGCAACACGATCTACCGCGGCGTCGACGGCGGCAGCTTCGAGGATGCCAGCGGCGCCGCCGGCATCGCCACCAGCACGTTCAGCCGCATGGGCTGGGGCACCGCCTTCCTCGATGCCGACCTCGACGGTCGCCTCGATCTCGCCGTGGCCAACGGCCACATCTTCGCGGACGTCGATCGCTTCCCGGCCCTCGCCGAGACCTACGCGCAGGCCAGCCAACTCCTGCTCAACCAGGGCGGCACCTTCCGCGACGTGTCGGCCGGCTCGGGCCATGGCCTGCAGACGCCGCGCGTCAGCCGCGGCCTGGCGGTCGGGGATCTCGACGACGACGGCGATCCCGACGTCGTCCTCAGCAACATGGACGCCCCGCCGGCGCTGCTCGAGAACGGCCAGCGGACCGGCCATCACTGGATCGCGTTCCGCGTCACCGCGCCCGGTGGCAACCGCCTGGCGATCGGCGCGACCGTGACCGTCACGAGTGGCGGGAAGACGCAGACGCGCGAGGTGCGGTCCGGAGGCAGCTACCTGTCGCAATCGGATCTGCGGCCGTTGTTCGGCCTCGGCGAGGCGGCCGCTCCGGTCGCGGTCGAGGTGCGGATGCCGGGCGGCGCCCGCTGGTCGTGGCAGGATCTCCCGGTGGACCGCCTGCACGTACTCGAGCTGACGGGGACCGGATCACGATGACGCGCGCGAGTCTCCGGCTCGCCGTCGTCGCGGGGCTGCTCTCGATCTCCATCGGGGTCGCGGCCCAGGCGCCGTCGGGCGCGGTGTATCGACCGGCGCTGAAGCCACCGGAATTCTTCGAGCCGTTCGCGCCGAAGCTCGAACCCGGCCACGACGCGTTCGTCAACGAGCCGACCGCCGCGGCGATCGAGGCGCGACTGCGGGGGTTCGGTGACACCGTCCGACAAGGCCGTCCGTGGGACCCCGACTCATTGCTGGCGGCCGACGCGCGGGGCGAAGACCTTTTCCGAACCGTCGCCCAGCGGAGCGCCCTGACGGTGACCCGGCACCTGAGCGCGGCGCACCCGGCCGACCGGCGTGGGTTGCGCAGCACGTTCGCGGAGCTCGTCGGCTATCACGGCACGCTGCTCGTCACCGAGTTCGAGGTCGTCGCCATCGATGGCCCGGATGCCGGCGGTCTGACGAACGCCGACGTCCGCTTCGATCTCGTCGGACAGCGGCTGGACGGCCGCGTCCAGACGAACGGCGTGTGGCGGCAGCGGTGGCGCAAGGATGCCGACGGCTGGCGGATCGTCGAGTGGAAGGTCGTCGACATGGCGATGAGCCACGCCGTGGCGCCCGTGTTCACCGAGATCACCGTGGCCGCGCTCGGCGGCACCGAGGCATTCAGGCGTCAGCTGAGCACGCCGCTCGACGCCTGGACGCGCTCGCTCGACGCCGTGCTGACCCGCGACTCGAACGGCCACCACGGCGTGTCGGCCGGCGACGCCGACGGCGACGGCCTCGACGATCTCTATGTGGCGCAGCCGGCCGGCCTGCCCAACCGGCTGTTCCGCGCCCGCGGCGACGGCACCTTCGAGGACATCACCGACCGCGCCGGCGTCGGCGTCCTCGACGACACCGCGCAGTCGCTGTTCGCCGACATCGACAACGACGGCGACCAGGATCTGGTCCTCGCCACCGGCACGCAGCCGCTGCTGTTCGTCAACGACGGCACCGGCACGTTCGCGCCGGTCGCCGGTGCCTTCACCTTCGACAAGCCGCTCCAGGGCCTGCTCACCGGCCTGTCGATGGCCGACTACGATCGCGACGGCTTCCTCGACGTCTATCTGTGCGTCTACTCCTACTTCTTCGGCGCCGGTGAGGAGAAGGCCGGCACGCCGACGCCGTATTACGACGCCCGCAAC
>JBDSLU010000427.1:0-4410 GCA_039916225.1 Vicinamibacteraceae bacterium | reverse complement strand
GGACTACACCGCCCGCGGCAAGATCATCACGCCGCTCAAGGACCGCATCGGTTCGGAGATCCGCACCCACTACCCGGCCAGCCGGGCGGCGGCGATGGACATCACCGAGCAGGAAGCGTGGCAGGAGCGCGGCGGGCTGCCGCTGCAGATGCCGGCCTACGTCCGCGAAGTGGTCGAGGAAGTCGCCTTCCAGGCGCGCAGCAACAGCAAGATCGACAAGCGCTCCGGCGTCAGCCAGCGCCTGCCGATCAGCGTGCTCGAAAACGTCATCTCGAACGCCGAGCGGCGGGCGTTCGCCAACGGCGAGGCGCTGGTCGTGCCGCGCGTCGCCGACGTCTATGCGGCCATCCCGGCGATCACCGGCAAGTTCGAGCTGGAGTACGAGGGCGAGCTGAAGGGCGCCGATGCCGTCGCCCGCGATCTGATCCGCTCGGCGGTGCTGAACGTCGCCACCGGCTACTTCCGCGACGCGGATGCGCGCGGCGCGGTGCGCTGGTTCGACGGCGGCGGCTCGCTGCAGCTGTCGGACGCGACGGGCGCCAAGGATCTGGTCGAACGCACCCTGGAGGTCGAAGGGCTGCACGAGGCGGCACGACAGGTCAACGGCTCGACCACGCCCGGCCAGCCGGAGCTGGCCTCGGCGGTCGACTTCGCGCTCGAGGCCCTCTGCGCCCAGAAGAAGATCAGCCGCAGCGACGACTGGCGCTACACCGCCGGCGAGAACGGCGGCGGCCGGCGGCAGCAGGGCCGCGAACGGGAGCGGACGCGGCAGCAGGAGACGTTCGACGACGACGAGATGAACGTGCCGGGGAAGAAGAAATACTACAACTGACGCTGATCACTGATAACGCCCAACTACCAACTTCCAACCTCCAAGGCACTCCCAATGCCCAACGCCCAAACGGAGCGCGTTCGGCTTTGGGAGTTGGTGGTTGGACGTGCCTTGGTCGTTGGAAGTTGGTAATTGGAAGTTCGTCGGCGAGAGTTCGCGATGAAGTATAGGTACACGCGCTACACCGGCGACGAGCTCGAAGGGATTGACCTGGAGGAGCTCGTCTCGAAGCTCTCGGACATGCTCCTCTCGAGCGGCTTCGACGACGATCCGCGCGCGCCCGATCCCGATCAGAAGATGACGCGTCAGGATCTGCATGACGCGATCCTCGAGGCGCTGCTGTCGGGTGGCCTGCTGTCGCCGGACACCATCGAGAAGCTGCTCGGCGATCCGGCCGACGCCGACGCGTCGTCGAAGATCGAGCAGCTGATCGAGGACATCGTCAAGAAGATGCAGCAGCAGGGCTACATCACCGGCGGCCCCGACTTCGACGCCGAGCGGGAACGGCGCGAGGGCCAGGGCGGCGAGGGGCCGGAAGGCCCGCCGGCGACCTTCGAGGCCACCGACAAGACCATCGACTTCCTCGGCTATCGCGCCCTGCGCGACCTGCTCGGCTCCCTCGGCAAGAGCAGCGCCGGCCGCCACGATACCCGTGATCTCTCGACCGGTATCGATGCCGAGGCGGCGCCCAAGCCCTACGAGTTCGGCGACACGATGAACCTCGACTCGAGCGCCACGCTGCTCCGCGCGGTGCAGCGCAACGGCCTGAGCCGCAACGCCGACGGCGGCTTCGACGTCGATTACGACGACCTGATGGTCAGCCAGGGCGAATACCAGAGCTCGTGCGCGACGGTGCTGATGCTCGACTGCAGCCACAGCATGATCCTCTACGGTGAGGATCGGTTCACGCCGGCCAAGCGCGTGGCCCTGGCGCTGGCCCATCTGATCAAGCACCAGTATCCGGGCGACGCCCTGCACTGCGTGCTGTTCCACGACGCCGCCGAAGAAATTCCGCTCAGCCAGCTGGCCCGGGTCCGGGTCGGCCCGTACTACACCAACACCCGCGACGGCCTGCGCGTGGCGCGGCGGATCCTCGAGCGGCAGCGCAAGGACATGCGGCAGATCATCATGATCACCGACGGCAAGCCGTCGGCCATGACGCTGCCCGACGGCCGCATCTACCGCAACGCCTTCGGCCTCGATCCGCACATCGTGCAGGAGACGTTCGCCGAGGTGGCCGCCTGCCGCAAGGGCGGCATCATGATCAACACGTTCATGCTGGCCCGCGACCACGACCTGGTCAGCTTCGTCCGCCGCGTCGCCGAGATCTGCCACGGCAAGGCGTACTTCACGACGCCGTACACGCTCGGCGAGTACGTGCTGATGGACTACATGGACAAGAAAACGCGGACGGTCCACTAGCGGGGCTCCGGCCCCGCTGTTCGCCCTTCTCGCTGCGCCCCGCGCCCGCATGCTGCCGCCGACCATCCCGCTCTTCCCGCTCCCGAACGTGGTGCTGTTCCCGGGCGTGTTCCTGCCCCTGCACATCTTCGAGGAGCGCTACCGCGCCCTGACCCGCGACGCGCTGGCTGGCGACCGCATCATCGGCATGGCCCTGCTGCGCCCCGGCTTCGAAGGCGACTACGACGGTCGGCCGTCGATCTACCCGATCGGCTGCGCCGGCGTCATCTCGCACTCGGATCGGCTGCCCGACGGCCGCTTCAACATCGTGCTGCACGGCCTGTCGAAGTTCCGCATCGTCGAGGAACTGACCGACGGCGAGTACCGGCGCGCCCGGATCGAGCCGCTGACCGAGATCACCGACGTCCCGGCCCGTCGCCAGATCAAGGAGCTGCGCACCCGCATCGAGACGCTGCTGCTGTCGGCGCTCAAGGCCACCGAGGTGCAGATCCCCGGCTCGCTCTCGGACGAGGATCTCGTCCACGCGCTGTGCCAATATCTCCACTTCGAACCGGCCGAGCGCCAAGCCCTGCTCGAGTGCCAAGGGACCGCCGAGCGCGCCCGTGCGCTCACCGAGTTCCTCGAGATGCAGGCGCTCCTCGCTCAACACCCGACCGGGCGCCGTCCCGGCGTGCACTGAGGACTTCGTGGGCGCTACCTATCCAATCGCCTTGCTGCTGCATTCGTGGATCCGCTGGGCGGTGCTCGCCCTGCTCGTGCTCGTCGTCATGCGCGGCTGGCAGGGCCGGCGCGGCCTGTGGGCCTGGAGCGCCGGTAACGAGCGCCTGCACGTCGCTCTCGTCGCCGTCGCCGATGTGCAGCTCGTGATCGGCCTGTGGCTCTACCTCGGGGCCAGCCCGTTCGTGCAGGCGTTCCTCTCCGACGTCGGCGTCAACATCCATAACCGCCTGCTGCGTTTCTTCGGTCTCGAGCACGTCACGATGATGCTGGTCGCCATCGCCTGCATCCACATCGGCCGGGCCCGCTCCAAGAGTGCCCCCGACCCGCGTCAGCATCACCGTCGCGCCTTCGCCTGGACGCTGGCCGCGCTGATCCTCGTCCTCGCCTCGATTCCGTGGCCGTTCTTGCCGGTCGCGCGGCCGCTGTTCCGGTTCGACTGACGCGCCTCGAGGCCCCGTCGATGACCGCACCCGAGACGCGCGAGTGGAACGCGCCCACCTACCACCGTGTCTCGGCGCCGCAGTTCGGCTGGGGGCAGGCCGTCCTCGATCGCCTGCCGCTGCGCGGCGACGAGACCGTCCTCGACGTCGGTTGCGGCACCGGGAGGCTCACCAGCCTGCTCCTCGATCGGCTGCCCCGCGGCCGTGCCATCGGCATCGACTACTCGCGCAACATGCTGGCGACGGCGCAGCGCGAGCTGCCGGCCGGCGTCCAGGCTCGCGCCGCCTTCGTCCACGCGGACGCGTCGGCGCTACCGGTCGCCGCCCGGGCCGATGCGATCTTCAGCACCGCCACGTTCCACTGGGTGCTCGATCATCCGCGGCTGTTCCACAGCCTGTTCCGTGCCCTGACGCCGGGCGGGCGGCTCGTGGCCCAATGCGGCGGCGGCGCCAACCTGCATCGGCACCACGAACGGGCCCAGGCGCTGATGGCGTCGGCGCGCTACGCGCCGTTCTTCCAGCGCTGGACCGATCCGTGGGAGTTCGCCGACGCCGCGACGACGCGGGCGCGGCTCGAGGCGGTGGGGTTCGTCGACATCGTGACGCGGGTCACCGCGGCGCCGGTCGTGCAGCCCGACCGCGACGCCTTCGTCGAGTTCGTCACGCACGTCATCTTCCGGCCGCACCTGGCCGCGCTGCCCGACGACGACGCGAAGCGGGCGTTCGTGGCCACGCTGGCCGACCAGGCCGAAGCCGACCCCGTGCCCTTCGAGCTGGACTACTGGCGCTTGGACTTCGACGCGCGACGCCCGGTCTGGTCCCCTCCCTAATCCCCGGCCTAATCCCCGGCCTAATCCCCGGCCTAATCCCTGGCCTAATCCCTGGCCTAATCCCCCGGACCTAGCCGTGCACGCTGTCCTGGGCGGCCAGGTCGTGCTCCGCCAGCCGGCCGGCGATCACGTCGATCACCGTCTTGCCGTGGAAGCGGCCGTTCTC
>JBDSLU010000426.1:0-6634 GCA_039916225.1 Vicinamibacteraceae bacterium | reverse complement strand
CTCGCCGGCGCCGGCGACGAGCTGCAGGGGTTGAAGCGCGGGATCGTCGAGATGGCCGACATCCTCGCCATCACCAAGGCCGACGGCGCCAATCGCGAGCCGGCCGCCCGCGCCCGCGCCATCTATGCCGGCGCGCTGCACATGTTCCCGCCGACGCCGGAGCGGTGGGTGCCGCCGGTGCTCACCACGTCGGCGGCGGAGAACGCGGGGATCGCCGAACTGTGGGCCGCGATCCGCGCTCACCAGGAGCACGCCGAGGCCGGCGGTCACCGCCTCGCCCGGCGTCGCGAGCAGGCCGTCGCCTGGCTTCGCGAACTGGTCACCGTCGGCCTGGGCCGGGCGCTCGTCCGAGATCCAGTGGTAGCGGCGGTCGTGGTCGATTACGAAAAACGTGTCAGCGAATTCAAAATGTCGGTTGTTTCAGCCTCGAATGAACTGTTGCGGCGTTTTCTTCGCAGGGGTTGACTTCTGGCACGCCTCGTGTCTCGAAAAGAATCCAATTTTCCGAGCAAAAGGGGGATTTTTTGGATTGCGCGAAGCCGCAACAATCTGTTGACAGTTTTGGCCTAGCCCCGCTATAAAACGATTCAATCGTTAATTGACGCGAACTCTCGGTCGGAAGAGTCGCGCCCGTGTGTCTGCCGCTGGCCGGCACTGGGTGTCCTCTACCCATCCAACGGATGGGCCGGACGGAGAGGTCGGCGTTGGGGAGGACTGGACGTGTTGAATAACCTGAGCGGACGCTGGCGTGCCCTGGTGGCAGGCGCAGCCGTGATGCTCGCGATGGGGTCGGCGAACGCCGTGGCGCAATCCACGCGTGGTTCGGTGGCTGGAACGGTGCGGGACGGCCAAGGTGCGGCGGTTCCCGGGGCGACGGTCGAGCTGACCAGCCCGCGGCGCAACGACACGCAGGTGACGACGGCCAACGAGGCCGGCGACTTCGTGTTCCTGAACCTGCTGCCGGACAACTACAACCTCAAAGTCACGATGGACTCGTTCAAGACCGTTGAACAGTCCAACGTCGTGCTGAACGCCGCGGACCGCCTGTCGGTCGGCGTCATCACCCTCGAGCTCGGCGCGGTGTCGGAGACGGTCAACGTCACCACTCGCGTCGTCGAAGTCCAGTCGCGCGACGCCGCGCGCAACTTCTCGGTCGACTCGGCGGCCATCGAGAACCTGGCCGTCAACGGCCGCGACCCGCTGCTCCTCGCCCGCCTCGCGCCCGGCATCGCCGACGCGTCCGCCGGCACGGGCATGAACGTCAACGGCGCCCGGGACAACACGACCAACTACACGGTCGATGGTGTCAGCAACCTCGACACCGGCAACAACGGCGTCCTCGGCTCGATCAACCTGGACGCGGTCGAAGAGTTCAAGATCCTGACCAACGCTTACGCGGCCGAGTACGGCCGGTCGTCGGGCGCGCAGATCTCGCTCGTGACCAAGAGCGGCGGCCGCGACTACCGCGGCTCGGCCTACGGCTATCGCCGCCAGGAATCGTTCAACGCGAACAGCTTCATCAACAACCGCGAGCGCGGTCGGGCGCTGCAGACCGATCCGGCGTCCCGCGTCGGCCTGAAGGCGATCAATCGCCAGACGGATCTGGGGTTCACGGTCGGCGGCCCGGTGCCGCTCGGCGGCTACAACAAGGACAAGAACCGCCTGTTCTTCTTTTTCGCGTTCGAGAACCAGCGCCGTTTCACGCCGCCGGCCAACCCGAACCGGGTCAAGGTGCCCACCGACCTCGAGCGTCAGGGCGACTTCTCGCAGTCGGTCGACAACAACAACGCCCTGTTCAACCTGATCAAGGACTACCAGACCGGCCTGCCCTGCACCGCGACCAACACCAGCGGCTGCTTCCAGGACGGCGGCGTGCTCGGCCGCATCCCGGCGAATCGGTTGTATGCGCCGGGCATGGCCATTCTGAACGCTTACCCGAAGCCGAACGCCAGCGGTGCCGGTTACAACTACGAGTCCCAGGTCGCGGTGCAGATCGACCGTCGCGAGGAGATCTTCCGTGCCGACTGGCAGGCATCGTCGGCCTGGCGTGTCTACGGCCGCTACTTCGAGAACTCGAACAATGCGGGCACGGGCGTCGGCCCGTACGGGTCGTTCGTGCTGGGCGCCAACGTGCCCCTGACCAACGTCTCGGACATCCGCCCCGTCTACAACCTGTCGCTGTCGGCGACGGGCGTCATCAGCCCGACGCTGTTCTTCGAAACGACGTTCGGCACGGGGCACAACTCGATCTTCATCCACGACGCCGACGGTACGTGGACGCGGTCGGGCCTCGGCGTCAGTGCGCTGCCGGTCCTCTATCCAGACGCCGTCCAGGACGACTACCCGCCGCAGATCAACCTCGGCGGCCGGTTCGGCACATCGCCGAACATCGGCTCGAACAACGCGCCCTTCTACAACTTCAATACGACTTACGACTTCCTTGCGAATCTGACGAAGGTGTGGGGGCGTCACACGTCCAAGTTCGGCGTCTACGCGCAGAAGAGCCTGAAGGATCAGAGCGGCTTCGGCGCCAACAACGGCAACATCAATTTCAGCAACGACACCGCGAATCCGTTCGATACGGGCTACTCCGCGGCCAATGCCGCCATCGGCGTGTTCAACACGTTCCAGCAGGCCTCGGTCTATCCGATCGGCGAGTACCGCTACTGGAACGTCGAGTGGTACCTGCAGGACAACTGGAAGGTCAACGATCGTCTGACGCTCGACTACGGTCTGCGCTTCTACTGGGTGCAGCCGCAGCACGACGTGGCGGGCCTGACGTCGAACTTCGCGCCGGAGCTGTTCAACCAGAGCGACGCCGTGCGCTTGTATCGGCCGGCGATCGTCAACGGCACGCGCGTCGCCCAGGACCCCGTCACCGGGCAGACGCTGCCCGCCGCGCTCATCGGGCGGATCGTCCCGCAGAGCGGCAGCCTGACCAACGGCATCGGCCAGGGCGGGCAGAACGGTGTGCCCGACCGGCTGATCGAGGACAACGGTGTCCTGTTCGCGCCGCGGTTCGGTATGACCTACGACATCACCGGCAACCAGTCGTTCATCTTCCGGCTCGGCGGCGGTGTGTTCTACGACCGCTACGAGGGCAACATCGCATTTGACGAGATCGTCAACCCGCCGACGACCTTCGAGCCGCGCATTACCTGGGGCCGGCTGCAGGAGATCGATCCCGCGTCGGCGCTGCTCGCTCCATCGAACCTCAATGCGATGCAGCTGGCCGGAAACATCCCGACGACGTACAGCTTCAACATGGGTTTCCAGAAGAAGCTGCCGGGCGGCATGATCTGGGACATCGCCTACGTCGGCTCGCTGCAGAACCACCTGCCTCGCCGGGTCAATGCCAACGCGGTTCCCTACGGCGCGACGTTCGCTCCACAGAACCAGGACACGACGCTGCCGGCCAGCTCCAATCCCGGGCAGACGGCGCTCGCGCAGGACTTCCTGCGGCCGTATCTCGGTTACGGCAACATCAACCTGCGCCTGTTCGACGCCAACGCCAACTACCACGGCCTGCAGACGCAGATCGACCGCCGCTTTGCCAACGGCCTGTTCCTGAACGCCAACTACACATTCAGCAAGGCCCTCGACACGCAGGACGGCAACGGCGATTTCTCGCGCATCGACGGCTTCGACAAGCAGGCGAACTATGGGCCGGCCGGGTTCGATCGCCGCCACATCGTCAACCTGAACTGGGTCTACCAGGTGCCGAAGATGGAGACCGCCGGCGTGCTGCTGGGAGGTCTCGTCAACAACTGGCAGATCTCCGGTGGCTACCGACTCGAGAGCGGTCTGCCGTACGGCCTGGGCTGGAGCGTCAATGGTGTCGGCAACCGCAACATCACGGGTTCGGACACCGAAGGCTCGCGCATCGTGATCACCGGTGACCCAGGCAGCGGTCACAGCGACGACCCGTACCAGCAGGTGGCGCAGGGCATCTACGCGCCGGCGGCGGTGGGCAGCATCGGTCTCGAGTCGGGTCGCAACTACCTGAATCGCGCGCCGCTCAACAACGTGGACCTGTCACTGGAGAAGGGCTTTGGGCTGGGTGGGCGCCGTCGGCTGGCGTTCCGCGTGGACGCGTTCAACGTCCTCAACCACACGCAGTTCGACGCGGTGGCCAACAACATCCAGTTCACGAGCCTGACCAACCTCACTCCAGTGAACCTGCCGTACAACGCGGCGGGCGAACTGGTTCGCACCAACGGCTTCGGGTCGGTGACCAGCGTCCGGAGCCCGCGCGTGCTGCAGCTGCTGGCCCGGTTCCAGTTCTAAGGACCGGATCGACACGGCCGGACCTCGGGTCCGGCTCTGGGCAGGCGCTGGACGACGCTGTCCACGCTGGACAGCGCTTGTCTAGACGAGTTAAGGTCACGACGGGCCGGAGAGCCGATGCTCTTCGGCCCATTTTTGTCTCATGCCCATGCGCAAGATCGACCTCACCAGCTTCCAGGTCGCGACCAGTGAAACGGCGCGGCAGATAAACAGGCGCATCGCGCTCAGCCTGATCAGGCGGCACGAACCCCTGTCGCGCGCCGATCTGGCGCGCAAATCGGGCCTGCAGCGCAGCACCGTGTCCGCCATCATCGACGAGCTGATCGTCGAGGGGTGGGTCAACGAGGGCGAGCTGGGGCTCCTGCCACGCGGCCGCCGGCCGCGTTTCCTGCACGTCAACACCGAACGCGTCGGCACCATTGGCGTCGAGCTGCGGCCGGACATCACGACCGTCGGCCTGGCCGGCTTGGACGCCGAGTTCAAGGCCCAGGAGCAGTGGAACACGCCGGCGACGCCGGAGGCCTTCGCGGCCCGGCTGCACGAGACGGTCGTCGCGCTCCGGGCCCAATTCCCGGCGACCCGGGTCGAAGGGGTCGGGGTCAGCCTGCCCGGCCGCGTCGATTCGCATGGCCGCCTCATGTTCGCGCCCAACTTGGGCTGGCCGGCCATGGATCTGCGGGCGATGCTCGAATCGGTCATCGGCCTGCCGGTCTTCCTCGAGAACGCCGCCAACGCCTGCGCCCTCGCCGAGCTCTGGTTCGGCAAGCACCCTGAACACGTCCGCAACCTCGTCGCCGTCACCGTGTCGGAAGGCATCGGCGTCGGCCTGCTGATCAACGGGCAGCTGGTGCACGGCTCGAACGCCATGGCCGGCGAACTCGGCCACGTGACGCTCGACGAGAAGGGCCCGCCCTGCAAGTGCGGCAAGCGCGGATGCTGGGAGCGCTATGCCTCGAACTCCGCCGCGGTGATGGACTACTCGCGCGGCACCGACGGCGAGGCGGCCATCGCGTCGCTCGCCGGCGTCGACCAGCTGGGGCGCTTCCGTTCGCTCGTCGAACTGGCCCGCAACGGCGATCCGCGCGCCCTGGCGGCCATCGATCGGATGGCGCACTTCCTCGGCTCCGGCCTGTCGTTCATCATCACGGCGCTGGCGCCGGAGGTGATCACCGTGGTCGGCGAGGTCACGGCGATCTGGGACCGCGTCGGGCCGATCGTCAACGACGTGGTGGCCCGGCGGGCCCTGCTCCAGGCCGGCACCCGGATCGTGCCGACCGACCCGCAGGACCGGCCCCGCCTGCGCGGCGCCGTGGCGCTGGTCGTCCAGCAATACTTCGCCGCGCCCGACGTCGCCTGAGGGGTCGGGGCCTGAGAGATCGGGGCCTGACGCCATCGGGCCTGACGCGATCGGGCCCTCGCGCGGATCTTCGGGGCGACGCACGGACCGCTACGACGACGAAGCGGTCAACCGGCGCGACACGACCAGGCCGATACCCGCCAGCACGCAGGCGCCCGCCAGGACCAGCCGCAGCGTGAGCGGCTCGCCGAGCAGCACCACCGCCCCGGCCGCGGCGACGACCGGCACCGCGACCTGGGCCACCGCCGCCTGCGTCACCGACAGGCGCGGCAGCGCGCGATACCAGACCACGTAGCCCAGCCCCGACGTCAGGCCGCCGGAGATCCCTGCCAGCAGCGCACCGCGGCCGCTGATGGACACCGTCGTCGTCGACGCCAGCATCATCAGCAGCGCGAGTGGGCCGCTCCACAGGAAGTTCCGGGCGTTCTCGGCAACCGGCTCGCGTGTCGTGCGTCCGGCGATGGTGTAGGCCGCCCAGGCGGCGCCGGCGACGATCATCAGCGCCACGCCGATCGGATCGGGGCGGCTCGCCGCCGGGATCGTCAGCCACAGCAATCCGCCCGTCGCCAGCGCCAGTCCGGCCCACGTGCGAGGCGCCGGCCGTTCGCCGCGCGACAGGCCGAAGCCGAGCATCGCCAGCTGCACCGCGCCGAACAGCACCAGCGCGCCCACCGCCGCGCCGATGCGGACGTAGGCGAGCGAGAACGGCGCCGCATAGGCGAACAGGATCGCCGGCCCGGCGATGCCGCCGCCGCGCAGGGCGCGCCAGCGGCCGTCCCTCGCGCGAACGAGTGTGACCAGCACCACGGCGCCGGCGAGCAGGCGGATGGCCGTGAACGACGCCGCGTCGATCGCATGCGCGCCCAGCGCCAGCCGGGTCAGGAGCGAGTTGGAGGCGAACGCGAGCAGCGCGAGCAGCGTGAAGATGGCGGTTGGCAGCACGGCGGAGGGGGCGCCGGGCGCGACAGATCGCGCGCCGGCGCCAAGTCG
>JBDSLU010000425.1:0-17770 GCA_039916225.1 Vicinamibacteraceae bacterium | reverse complement strand
GTGCCAGCGCCGCCGCACTGGCGACAGGCGTGAGGCCGCGCGCGCGGCGCCGCCGCGGCGGCCAGGGAGGCGCATCATGGCGGCGAGGCCCAGGGCGTCGGCGGGGGAAGAGCGCTGCATGTGTGGTGGTGCGCCCGGCGTGTGTCGCCAGGGCAGACGCCAGATGAACTGCAAGCGGCGTTCCGTCTGTGTCTACCGGAGCTGCCGCGACGTAGCCCCCGTGATCGTTGACGATATGGCAGACGCAGGGCGTGATCGGAGGCCGCCGTCGGGCCGTCAATGTTGTCGCTTCGAGGCGATCGCGGGCGACAGGAACGTCCGAGCCGGCTTTTCACGGCCCTGAAGAGAGGGCGCGGCGGCGCAGTATACGATCCGACGTTCGAACGGAGACCGACCCCCGCATGCCGACGCTCGCCTTCGCTCGTTTGTCCGGCCTCGTGACCATGCTCGCCCTGACGGCGAGCCTGGCCCAGGCGCAACCCCGTACCGTCATCGCCGTCGACCCCGCCGACAAGGCCGCCGCCTTCGGGGCCGGCGAGCTGAGCGGCGCGATCGCGAGCTGGCGCGTGCCGGTGACGGTCGTGGCACCGCCGCAGCTGGCGAAGGAATCCGCGCCCAACGTCGTGGTCATCACGACCGAGGCGGGCAAGCTCGCCGGTCAGCCGGTCGTGACCGGCCTGGCGGCGCAGGGGTTCGCTATCCGCCGCATCGCCGCCGGCGGCACGACGCGGTGGTGGGCGATCGGCCACGACGCCGCCGGCGCGATGTACGCGGCGCTGGAACTGGCCGAGGCTGCCCGCATCGACGGCCATCTCGGGAACGTCGTCGAGCGCCAGGTCAACCCGTTCATCGCCCAACGCGGCATCAAGTTCAACATCCCGCTCGACGCGCGCACGCCCAGCTACTCCGACGACTCGACGTCGGGCCAGGCCAACATCCCCGACATGTGGGAGATGGCGTTCTGGACGCGGTTCCTCGACGAGATGGCCCGGCACCGCTACAACGTGCTGTCGCTGTGGAGCCTGAGCCCGTTCCCGTCGCTGGTGAAGGTGCCCGAATACCCGAAGGTGGCGCTCGCCGACGTCAAGCGCAAGACCGGCGCGATCTTCGACGCCACCAATCAGGGCCGCAACATGTACGACCCGTCATGGCCGCTCGAGACGGTCAAGACGATGACCATCGACGAGAAGATCGCGTTCTGGCGCGGCGTGATGCAGTACGCGCGGGATCGCGGCATCGACGTCAGCGTCTTCACCTGGAACATCTTCGTCTACGGCACCGAGGGCAGCGGCTACGGCATCACCGTCGATCCGCGGAACGCAACGACCAGGGACTATGTCCGGCGCTCGACGCGGGCGCTGTTCGCCACCTATCCCTTGCTCACTGCCATCGGTGTCACCTCCGGCGAGAACATGGGGGACCTCGACGACGCTGGCAAGGAACGGTGGATGTGGGAGACCTATGGGCTCGGCGTGAAGGACGCCATGGAGGACGCGGCCAACCCGGCCAGCCCGTTCCACCGCCCGGGCCGGAAGATCACGTTGATCCACCGCGCCCATCAAGCCGACCTGAACGCCATCGTCGACACGTTCAAGGCGTTGCCCGGCAGCGACCGCGGCCTCGGCGAGTCGACGCTCGCCTTCAGCTTCAAGTACTCGCAGGCGCACATGCACAGCTCGACGGCGCCGAAGTTCATCTTCCAGAACGGCTGGTACGACTCGATGCCGGCGGGCAAGCAGACCTGGCTGACCGTCCGCAACGACGACCTCTACTACCTGCGCTGGGGCGACCCGGACTTCGTCCGGCGCTACTGGCAGCAGCTGCCGCGCCCCGATCGCATTGCCGGCTTCATGCTCGGTCCCGACGGGTATACGTGGGGGCGCGACTTCGTCAGCACGACGGGCGCGACGCCACGCCGCCTGGTCATCGAGAAGCAGTGGTACTGGTTCCTGCTGTGGGGCCGGCTGGCCTTTGAGCCGTCGATGCCGAACCAGCGGTTCGAGTCGATCCTGGAGGCCCGTTTTCCGAAGGCCGGGCCGCAGGTCTTCCAGGCGCTATCGTCGATGTCCAAGATCGTGCCCTTCGTCAACCGGTTCTACTGGGGCTACTTCGACTTCATGTGGTACCCGGAAGCGTCCTGGAGCCAGGCCGGCTACGTGGGGGTTCGCGAGTTCATCGCCCCGAAGTTTCCGCCGATGCGCGACGACGAAGACGGCGAGACGCTGCGGGTCATGTCGGTGAAGACGTTCCTGGAACGCGGCTCCCTGGCCGGGCACCTGACGCCGCTCGAAGTCGCCAGCGAGATCGACACGCTGGCCGAGGCCGGACTCGACCAACTCAAGAGCCTGCCGCCGGACCAGGACCCCGAGTTGCAGGAGACCATCGGCGATATCCGCGCGATGGCCGCGCTCGGCCGCCACTACGCGGCGAAGATTCGCGGCGCCGTCGAGCTCGCGCGCTACGAGAAGACCAAGGACGCGGCGGCGCACGCACGGGCGCGAACGGCCCTCCAGGCCGCGGCGGACCACTGGCGCGAGTACGCGCGCCGCTGGAGCGCGCAGTACAAAGGCAACGTCTTCACGCGGCTCGGCCCGACGCTGGTCGACATGACGGCGATCCAGGGGGCCGTGGACAAGGACATCCCGGCGCCGCTGCCGTAGTGGTGCCGTAGGCCGGGCTCCGAGCCGGGATCAGAGCGCGGCTCAGAGCCCGGCTCAGAGCCGGGTCTCAGCCCGGGATCGGGCGGGTCCGAGGTCTCGCCCGGCGCGGCGTGCGGCAGCGATCAGAGATTGCGCGTGGCCAGGACTTCGCGGGCGCGGGTGCGGTCGCCGGTGCAGGAGATGCGGCGCGGGGCGTCCAGATACTGCAGCGCGAACCCCAAGCCGCCATACAGATCGATCACCCGCGGCGTGGCCTGATTGACCAGCACCACCGGCCCGCGATGCGCGGCCAGCCGGGTCGCCGCCCGGACCTGGTCGTCCCACGAGAAGCCGCCCCGCGCGTATTGCGTGAACGGTACGTCATACGGCGGGTCGGCGTAGACGAAGTCGGCGTCGTCGAGCGGGATCGACTCGATGTCGCCGTGCGTGAACTGCCACGGCGCCAGCACCTCGCGATAGGCCGCGAAGTCGCGCGTGTAGCGGATGCGGGCGTAGGTGCCGAACGGCACGTTGAAGGCGCCGGACCGGTTGAAGCGGCACAAGCCGTTGTAGCCGGTGCGGTTCAGGAAATAGAAGAGGCCGGCCGCTTCGGCGCCATCGCCCTCACCCGCCTGCAGAAGGGCGTTGTAGCGGACACGGTGCGCGTAATACAGCGTTTCGTCGTTCTCGAGCGGCAGATCGATCGTCAGGCCGCGCTGCAGCCAGCGATAGAACGCGATGACGTGCGGGTTGACGTCGTTCAGGAGCGCCCGGTCCGGCCGCAGGCCGAGCGCCACGGCGAGCCCCCCGCAGAACGGTTCGACCAGCCGGCGATGCGCGTGCGGCCGCCATAGGGGCTCGAGGAACGGCACCTGCCAGCGCTTGCCGCCGGCCCACTTCAACGGCGGCCCGGGCAGAGGCGCCGTCGCGGCACCGCCGGAACCTCCCGAGAGCAGCGCGGCTGGCATGTACCGAGATCATAGCGCGGCCGCGATCCAGCGGCACCGACCTTGCCATCCAAGGCCGCGAAGGTCGCCCACGCCGGCCGGCCGCCGCCTGCCTGATTGTCCCGCGATCGCGATCCTGCCCGTCGGGCACGGCGCTTGCTGTCCTGTTCGCATCGCATCACGTCGATGCGCAGGCTCACGAGGGAGGCTGCGAATGGGTGCTCGATTGACGACGGCCAAGGCCGCCGTGGTTCTACTGGTGTGCGTCGGCCTGTGGGTGGCCAGGCCGTTTGCCGCGCAGGACCGCGCGGCGTTGTCGGGAACGGTGACGGACCCTTCGGGCGCGGCGTTGCCCGGAGCGACGGTGACGGTGAAGGGGCCGCGGCCGCCGGACGTCACCGTCGTCACCAACGAGCACGGCATCTTCCGTGTGCTGGTGCTGCCGCCGGGCACCTATGCCGTGCGGGTGGAGTTGAGCGGCTTCGTCGTCGAGGAGGTACCCGTGACGGTCGTCTCGGACCGACCCACGACACTCGCCGTGGTCCTTCGGATCGGCAATCTCTCCGACACCGTCACGGTGAGCAGCGAGGCGGTGCAGATCCAGGCCTCGTCGTCGTCGAGGGCCTACGCCGTGACGGCATCGCAGCCGATGAACCTGCGGCGCGGCAGGCTGCTGGACACGACGGCCGGCGGCTTCGATCGCGAAGGCTATCGCCACCTGCCGGAAACCGGGTTCCACCGCGTCGGCGCGCATCCCCGGTCGACGTTCTCGACCGACGTCGATACCGCGTCGTACACCAACGTCCGGCGGATGCTGCAGGAAGGGCAGCTGCCGCCCGAAGGCGCCGTCCGCATCGAGGAGTTCGTCAACTACTTCCGCTTCGACTACGCGCCGCCGGCCGGCGACACGCCGGTCGCGATCTCGACCGAGGTCGGTCCTTGTCCGTGGAACGAGGATCACCTGCTGGCGCTGGTCGGCGTCCGCGCGGCGGACGTCCCTCCGCGTGATGGCGTGCGCGGCCGCAACCTGGTCTTCCTGGTCGACGTGTCGGGCTCGATGAGCAGCGACGACAAGCTGCCGCTCGTGCGGCGCAGCCTGCACCTGCTGACCGATCGCCTCGGCGCCGCCGACCGCATCGCCATGGTCGTCTACGCCGGCAGCAGCGGCCTCGCCCTTCCGTCGACGTCGGGCAAGGACAAGGCTGCGATCCATGCGGCGATCGATCGCCTGGCTTCGGGTGGCAGCACCAACGGCGGGGAGGGCATTCGCCTGGCCTATCGCCTCGCCCGCGAGCAGTTCGTGGCCGGCGGCGTCAATCGCGTGATCCTGGCCACCGACGGCGACTTCAACGTGGGCGTGACCAGCGAGGATCAGCTCGTCCGCCTGATCGAGAAAGAGCGGCAGAGCGGCGTGTTCCTGACCGTGCTCGGCGTCGGCGGCGGCAATCTCCAGGACTCGACGATGGAGGCGCTGGCCGACAAGGGCAACGGCCACTACGCGTATCTCGACTCGATCGACGAGGCCCGCAAGGTGCTGGTCCGCGAGATGGACGCGACCCTGGTCACGGTGGCCAAGGACGTCAAGATCCAGGTCGAGTTCAATCCGCGGCAGGTCGCCGCCTATCGGCTGATCGGCTACGAGAACCGCCGCCTGGACGACGAGGACTTCAACGACGATGCCAAAGACGCCGGCGAGATGGGCGCCGGCCACACCGTGACCGCGCTCTACGAGATCGTTCCGGCCGGGCGTCCCGTGCCGGGCCGGTCGGTCGACCCGCTGAAGTACCAGCGCCGGGTGGCGGTCGCGGACGCGCGCCGCGACGGCGAGCTGATGACCGTGGCGCTGCGCTACAAGCGACCCGCTGGCGGCCGAAGTGAGCGCATCCAGACGGTCGTCAAGGCCGACGCCGGATCGCACGGTCCGAACCTCGGCTTCGCGTCGGCGGTCGCCGAGCTCGGCTTGCTGCTGACACGGTCGGCGCACGCCGGCACCGCCGACGCCGATCGGCTGATCGAGCGCGCCCGCGCCTTCACCGGCGAGGACCCCTACGAGGATCGCGCCGGCTTCGTCACGCTGGCCGAGCGCGCCGCCGAATTGCTGCGCGAGGCCCGACTGGCGCGCCGGTAATCCGGATCTGTCGACCTCGGCAATCCAACGGATCGGAGGAATCGCCGGTCCCCGCCATTGCACATGGCGGCATTTGCTGGCGATCTGGCGCGAGACGAGTCGGGCACGCGGCTTGCTAAACAGACAGCCGGGCGGATCGTAGGATGCGCCCGGCTCGCCCGGGAGGAACGGTCTGCCGTAACCCGGCTCAGGGTGGTGTCCGCCACTCTTGCACCATGGTTCGACTCCGGCCTGCCATCGTGGCAGGCCGTTTCTGCGTCCGGGCCGTTCCTCGCCCGCCCATGTCACCGCCTGTAGAATGCCCTCGGTCCACCGGACGGACCCCATTCAGGAGGCAGGCATGACACGTCACATGGTGAGTCGCATCGTGGTCCCGGCGCTGTTGCTCGCGGTCGCCGTCGCGGCTGGCGACGCACAAACGAAGGGGCGCTACAAGAAGCAGGGTGCCAACTGCGAGTGGGACGCCAACGACACCGGCGCCAACCAGTGCACACCGGCGACCAAGGGCCGCTTCAAGAAGGACGGCGACACCTGTCGCTGGGACGCGAACGACAACGGCGCCGATCAGTGCCGGCCGGCGTCGGGTCGCTGGAAGAAGGACGGCGATACCTGCAACTGGGCGGCGGGCGACTCCGGGCCCGACCAGTGCAACCCGCGCCAGCCGCGCTAGCCCTCCGGTGTCCAGCCGGGCGGTGCTTCGGACCAGACGCGGTCGGGACTCTTCGGCTGCGCCTGGTCCGGCCCGAGGCGAGCGGGCGACACGTCGGCGACGATGAAGTTCTCCGGCGGCACCGGCGCGCCGGCCAGGCGGCGCAGCAGCGCGAGCTGGCCCGCGTGGGTCATCGCGTCCGAGAACGGGCCCTGCAGCAGCTGCTCGGGCGTGATGCCTTCGAGCGGGTCGCCGCCCCGGAGATGCCCGGCCAGCGTCGCCACCATCGCGTGGAAGCGCTCCACTTCAGCGGCGAGATCGGGCAATGCCTCGGCCGTATAACGGCCGCCGATGAAATGCGTCCGGGCGTAGCCGAGGACACTGGTCATGTGGCGCACCAGCTCGGCCGGCGTGCGCACATCGCGCCCGGCGCTGAAGGTCCCGAACGACGGCGGCGCCTCGCGCAGGGCCTTCTGGGTGCGATAGGCGAGGGCGGCGAGAAAGTGGACCAGCAGGGCCCGCGGATCGGCCATGGCCCGACACGATATCGCAGCCCGAGGACAGGCCCGAGGACAGGCCCGAGGACAGGATCGGCCGCGCCACGGCCTGCCCTTTGCAATCAGCGGGGCGTGATTGCACTGCGCATGGTCGATCGCCACCCAATCAGGGCATCCCGGTGACGCGCAGCCACGCGCGACGCCTGACGCCGCTGCTGCGGTCGGTATTCGGGCTCGAACAGCTGCGGCCCGGCCAACGGGCGGTCATCGACTCGGTGCTGGCCGGCCGGCACACGCTGGCGGTGATGCCGACCGGTGCCGGCAAGTCGCTCTGCTACCAGCTGCCGGCGCTGCTCCTGCCTGGCATGACCGTCGTCGTCTCGCCGCTCATCGCCCTGATGCGCGACCAGCACGACAAGCTGATTGCCCTCGGCGTCGCCTCGGCGCAGGTCAACAGCGCCGTACCTGCCGGCGTGGCCCGGGAGGCGCACGCGCAGATCGGCGACGAGGGCACCGAGTTCTTCTTCACGACGCCGGAGCAGCTGGCCCGCCCGGAGCTGCGGGCGCGTCTCAGCGCCGCCAACGTCGATCTCTTCGTCATCGACGAAGCGCATTGCCTGAGCCAATGGGGCCACGACTTCCGGCCGGACTATCTCAATCTGGCTGACGTCATCCGGTCCCTGGGCTCGCCGACCGTGCTCGCCCTGACCGCAACCGCCCCGCCGGCCGTGACCGTCGACATCGTCCGCCAGCTGGCGCTGCCCGACATCGCGCTGATCACCACCGGCGCGTGGCGCGAGAACCTCGAGCTGGCGGTCCGGCACGTGAGCGGCGACGTCGACAAGCAACGGGCCCTCGTCGACGTCCTGCGCCGGCAATCCGGGTCGGGCATCGTCTACGCCGCCACCGTCAAGCATGTCCACGAGATCGCCGATCTGCTCCGGGGGGAAGGCCTGGCGGCCACGCACTATCACGGCCGGCTGGCGGCGCGGGAGCGGCACGCCAACCAGGATGCCTTCATGCGCGGCGACATTCCGATCATGGTCGCCACCAACGCCTTCGGCATGGGCATCGACAAGGCCGACATCCGCTACGTCGTCCACTATGATCTGCCGGCCTCGCTCGACGCCTACTACCAGGAGGCCGGCCGCGCCGGGCGGGACGGTGAGCCGGCCGCCTGCGTCCTGCTGTTCCAGCGCGCCGATCGTCGGCTGCAGGCGTTCTTCATGGCCGGCCGGTATCCGACCGCCGCCGACCTCGAAGCGCTGCTCGACGTACTGCCGGGACCAGGCGATCCCCCGGCGACGCTGCTGTCGCTGCGCGAGTCCCTTCCAGCCGTCGCCTCGTCGAAGCTGCGCGTGCTGCTCACGATGCTGAAGGAACAGCGCGTCGTCACCGAACGACAGCGCGCCGGCTTTCGCCGGCGCATCGCACTACCGCCGGATCGGGCCGCCGCGCTCATGCGCGCCTACGAGCTGCGCGCCGCGGCCGATCGCGGCAAGCTCGACGCGATGGTGGTCTATGCCCAGACCGCGCTGTGCCGCTGGAGGCCGCTGCTCGAGTCGCTCGGCGAGACGGTCGAGTGGACGCAGTGCGGCCGCTGTGACAACTGTCGCGGGACCGCCGAGCGCGCCATCGGAGCGGCGCGGTAGCGCAAGACGCTGGCGTTCGCGGCCAGAAGGACACTGCCCGTCAGCAGGTCCCGGGGCAGAGGCCGGCCAGCGCGCTGTGCAACGCGGCCATATCGGCGGGCTTGGTCAGGTGGGCGTCGAAGCCGGCGGCGATCGCGCGCGCCCGATCGTGCGCCTGGCCGAAGCCGGTGAGCGCGATGAGCCGGATCCGTCGATCCGGGTCGGTGTCCCGGATGCGCCGGCACACCACGTAGCCGTCCATCCCCGGCATGCCGATGTCGAGCAGCACGGCATCCGGCCGGAACGACTCGATCGTGCGCAGGCCGTTTTCGCCATCGTAGGCGGTGCGGACGTCGGCGCCGCTGGCACCCAGGATGAGCGCGAGCAGGTCGGTCGCATCCTGGTTGTCGTCGATGACGACCAGGCGGCAGCCGGTGAGGGCGAGGGTCACCTCGGCGACGGCCTCGGCTGGCGCGTCGCCGAGATCGATCGGCATCGCCGGCACCGTCAGCGTGAACGTGGCGCCGCGCCCCGCGCCTTCGCTGGCGGCTTCGAGGCGTCCGCCGTGCAGCTCGGCGAGCCGGCGGGCGAGGGCCAGACCGATGCCGAGTCCGACGCGGCCGAGGCCGGCCGGCTGATGTCCCTGCGCGAACAGCTCGAAGATGTGCGGCAAGGCCCCGGCGGAGATGCCAGCGCCATTGTCGATGACGGACAGACGGAGCTGGCGCGACTGCCGGTCGGCGCCGACGACGACGCCGGCGATGGTGAGCGTGCCGCCGGGATCGGTGAACTTGATGGCGTTGTGCACCAGGTTCGACAGGATCTGGACGAAGCGGGCATGGTCGGCGTAGACGTAGACCGGCTCGGCCGGCAGCGTGACCTGCGCCGTCAGCCGGCCTGCCTCCATCGCGCCGCGGTGGCCCTCCATCGCGTCGCGGACGAGTTGTGCCACCAGCGTCGGCTCGGGCTGGAGCTGAATCTTGCCCGAGGTGATCCGCGACACGTCGAGCAGGTCGTCGATGAGACGCACCATCTGCGTCACCTGACGTTCCATCATCGGCCGCACCCGCGCGACGGCGGCGGCCGCATCGTGTGAGAGCCGCAACACGTCGAGGCCGGTGCGCAGTGGCGCGAGCGGGTTGCGCAGCTCGTGGGCGAGAATGGCGATGAACTCGTCCTTGCGCCGATCGACGTCGCGCAGCTGTTCTTCCTGCACGCGCAGGCGCTCCTGCGTCTCGCGCAGTTCGTGGACGTCGGTGGCCGTGCCGATCCAGCGGACGCGATCATCGGCGCCGGCGGCCACGTCGAGGGCGGCGGGCCGCACCGGCTCCGCCCGGCTCAGGTGCCAGCGATATTCGCCGGTGGCCATCTGCAGACGGTGCTCGAAGGCGAAGGGCGTCTGGTCGCGCAAGGCGCACTCCCAGGACGCGACCGTCGGCAGCAGGTCCTCGGGATGGACCATCGGCTGCCAGGTGCCGACGTCGATGCCGCGGTAGGCGCGGACGCGGGCGCTGTAGTAGTCGACCACTCCGTCCACATCGGCGGTCCATACCAGCTGCGGCATCGCGTCGGCGACGACGCGGTACCGTCGCTCGCTGGCCTCGATGACACGGGCGGCACGGGCCCGCGCGATCGATTCCCAGCAGCGGTTGGCGGTGAGCTCGACGAGCTCGATCTCCTCGGGACGCCAGGCGCGCGGCACCGCGCTGTGCGCCGCGATCATCGCCACCAGCCGTCCGTCGCGCCGCGTCGCCGCGACCACCGTGGCGGCGATGCCGACGATGGTGAAGGCGGTCGCCGGGCCCAGCTCCGCGACGACCTCGCGCACCACCAGGGTCTCGCCGGCGCGCAGCTCGCGCACGGCCCGATCACCGAACGCCGACAGCGTCCACGCACCGGCCAGCGAGACGACGACCTCGCCGCGGGTGTGCTCGTAGGGGATGGTGAAGCGTTCTTCGTCCGGCTCCACATCGGCGTAGGCACAGCGATCGGCGTCGAGCCGCGTGCCGAGCAGCTCGCACGCCGCGGCCATGATCGCGGCCGGATCGTCCGAGGCGCGCAGGGCGGTGTCGAGGGCGACCAGGAACGAATCGCGGATCTCCCTCCGCCGGCGATCGCTGATGTCGACGAAGGCGCCCACGGCGCCGCGCGGCACACCGTGCTCGTCGAGCAGCGGCGCCGCGTACTCCAGCATGCGGAGAATGCGCCCGTCGTCGTGGACGATGTCGAGCTCGAGATCGCTGATCCGGCGGCCGAGGCGGGCCGCCACCTGCAGCGGCAGCTCGTCGCCGGCCAGCTCGCGGCCGTTCATGTCGAGGATGCGGAAGCCGGTCGGGCGATCACCCACGGGCCCGGTCATCGACGCGTTCTCGCCCACCGCCAGCCCCAGCGTCGTGGCGAAGGCCGGGTTGACCTGGACGGTCCGGCACTCGCGATCGAGGGCGATGCCGATGCCGACCGGGATCAGCGACAGCAGCGTTTCGAGTTCGGCGACGCGATGGCGCAGGTCGCGGTTGGCCTCGGCCAGCTGCTCCTCGCTGATGCGGCGCAGCCGTGTCAACTCGAGCACCGCGCCGACGCGGGCGATGAGCTCGCGGGCACCGAACGGCTTGACCAGGTAGTCGTCAGCGCCGGCTTCGAGGCCGGCGACACGCGCCTCTTCACCGGCCCGCGCCGACACGAAGATCACCGGGATCCGTCGCAGTGCGGGATCGGCGCGGATGGTGCGCAACAGCTCGAGGCCGTCGAGCCGCGGCATCATCACGTCGGCGAGCAGCAGGTCGGGCGGCTCGCGGCGGATCGCGTCGAGTGCCGCCAGGCCATCGGAGACCGCTTCGATCCGGCTGGTCGGCGCCAGCAGGTCGGCCACGTAGTCGCGCATGTCGGCGTTGTCGTCGGCCACGACGATCCGGGGCCGCTCCGCGGTGGTCGAAGCGGCGTCCGTCGCTGGCGCAGGGGCCAGCCACCGCGACGTCTCGGCGATCATCGCCGCGCTGTGTGACGCGGGACCGGTGGCGACGCTCGTCGACGCGGCGTCGATCGTCGCGGCTGTCGTGCGCGTGCCGGCGTCGGCGGGAATCGTGACGCGGAATGTCGAGCCGACGCCGGCCTCGCTTTCGACGTGGATGTCGCCGTGGTGCAGCCGCACCAGCTCGCGGACCAGTGCCAGGCCGATGCCGCTGCCCTCGAAGCTGCGGCCTCCGGCGCCGCGGACCCGATGGAAGCGCTCGAAGAGGTGCGAGAGTTCCGCGGCCGCGATGCCCGTGCCCGTGTCACGCACCGTCAAGACCGCGCGCCCGCCTTCGCGGCGCAGGCTGATGGCGATGGTCCCGTCGAGGGTGAACTTGAAGGCATTCGACAGCAGGTTGAGGACGACCTTCTCCCACATCTCGCGGTCGATGCCAATCGGCTCCTCGAGCGGCGGGCAGTCGACGAGGAAGGTCAGGCCGCCGCTCTCGATCATCGATCGGAAGACGCTGGCGATGTCGGCCGTCACCGTGCCGAGGTCGACGGGCTCGTAGTGGGCCTGCAGGCGGCCGGCCTCGATGCGCGAGAAATCGAGCAGCGTGTTGACCAGCTTGAGCAGGCGCTGGCTGTTGCGCCGGGCGAGCTCGAGCGACTGGCGGACGTCGTCGGGCAGGCCGGCAGCGGCGAGGGCCTGCTCCAGCGGGCCCAGCATCAGGGCCAGCGGCGTGCGGAACTCGTGGCTGACGTTCGAGAAGAAGGTGGTCTTGGCGCGATCGAGATCGGCCAGGGCCTCGGCCCGCTGCCGTTCGTCGGCCGCCACGCGGGCATTGGTGATCGATCCGCCGACCTGGGCGGCGACCAGCTCGAACCAGCGGCGATACTCGGCGTCGTAGGGACGCCGACCGCTGATGCCGAGGACGATGGCGCCCACGCCGCGATCGAAGCCGCGGTCGACGAGCGGCAGCACCATCGCGGCGGGCGGCGGCTCCGGCCACGGGCCGGCCGCGATCGGACCGCAGCGGTCGGCGAGCGAGGTGACCAGCTCGCCGTTCCCGGTGTCGGCGACGTGGGCGATCGGCCAGACGGCGGCGATCGCCGACCCGTTCGCCGGCGCGGCGGCGCTGCCGGCGTCGAGGCCCGTCGCCGCGACGAGCCGGAAGCCGCCGTCGTCACCACGAAGGTAGACGAGCGCGAAGGGGACGTCCGCGGCGCTGGCGGCCAGGACGTCGGTCGAACGGAGGCAGGCGCCGTCGACCGTCCGGGCATCGGCGGGGGAGGCGGCCAGGTCGCGCAGGGTGCGCAGCCGCCGCTCGGCGATGACCCGGGCCGTCGTCTCGGTGCAGGCGCAGAACATGCCGCCAACACCGCCCGACTCGTCGGGGACCGGACTGTAGGAGAAGGTGAAGTAGACCTCTTCCCGGAAACCGCTCCGTTCCATGAACAGAACCAGATCGTCGGAGTAGGTCGGATCGCCGGCCAGCGCGCGCACGACGAGCGGCTCGATGTCCCGCCAGATTTCCGGCCAGACGTCGCGGGCCGGCTGGCCGAGCGCCCACGGATGCTTGCGGCCGAGGATCGGCCGGTAGCCGTCGTTGTAGATCTTGAGCAGCTCCGGCCCCCAGAACACGAACATCGGGTAGCAGGAGTTGAGGACGATGCCGAGGGTCGTCTTGAGGCTTTGCGGCCACGTCTCGGGAGGACCGAGCGGGGTCGCGGTCCAGTCCTTGGACCTGATCAGCGCGCCCATCTCGCCACCGCCCTGGAGAAACGCTGCGCCCGCGGCCCCCGGGGTCGATGTGGACGGGGCGCTTCCCCCCGGGCCAGGTCCAAGTTCCGACATGTCGTCTCGCGTCCGTCCGCCGGTCCGTGGAGGGCGCGTCAGGATTGTAGCCGGCCTGCCGTGCTGGCGAACGACCGGTATCGACCGGCAGGACACGTCCCGTCGCGTGGAGGTAGACTCGGCCGACCGTTTCAGGAGGATTCTTGCCATGGTGTCCGTGATCGCCCTGCTACTTGCCGTGACCGTCGACCAGGCGCCGCCCGCTGCAGCGGCGCCCGCGTCTCCGACGGCCGCCACCGCGCCCGCCGCTCCGGTGCTCCCGGCGGAGCAGATCGCCGCCGCCATCCTGGCCGCGCCGGCCGATCGCCGCGCCGGAGCGCAGGTGCTCGGCTACGACGACAAGGGCGCGCTGGTCACGCTGCGGGAAGGCACTAACGATCAGGTCTGCCTGGCCGATAACCCCAAGGAGAACGGCATCAGCGTGGCCTGTTACCACAAGGATCTCGAGCCGTTCATGACCCGCGGGCGGGCCCTGGCCGCCGAGAACGTCAAGAACGCGGACCGCGAGGATCTCCGGGCCAAGGAGATCGCCGCCGGCACCCTGAAGATGTCGAAGGAGCCGCGGTCGCTGTGCGTCGTCTCCGGCACCGCGTTCGACGCCGCCACCGGCACGATCGCGGAGGCGTACACCCGGTGGGTGGTCTACACGCCATTCGCGACGCCCGAGTCGACCGGGCTGTCGGTCACGCCGGTGCCGGGCGGTCCGTGGCTGATGTACCCGGGCAAGGGCACCGCGCACATCATGATCAACCCGGCCCGGCCGCCCAAGCGCTGACCCGCGGTGTACGGCTGGGGGGTGCCGCGCAACGTCCTGCATTTCTTCAACGCCTACCAGGATCCTCACCCGCAGGACCCTCTCGAGCACGCCGATCCGAAGACCGCTCGCGGCAGCTTGTACGTCGAGGGCATCGGCGTCCGCGCCCACACGCCGCTCGGTGACGTGTTCGCCAAGGCCTTCGGTCTGGCTGGGCACGCGCGTCTGAAGGAGGCGCGCGAGCGGCTGGATCGCAACCTGGCGGTCGGCGACACCGGCGTCGACATCATCGGCTTCAGCCGCGGTGCCGCCCTGGCCGTCGACTTCGCCAATCAGGTGTGCAAGAAGGTGCCGAACGCCAACGTGCGCTTCGTCGGCCTGTGGGACATCGTCGCGCACACGCCTTCGGCAAGCTGCGCGAAGTCTGGTTCCGCGGCGTGCATTCGGACGTCGGCGGCGGCAACGGCAACCTCGGGCTGAACTGGATCACGCTCAGCTGGATGTTCGAGAACGCCCTGCGGCACAGCCTGCCGATCGATCTGGCGGCGGTCGCGACCAACGCCGGTTTCAAGGCGCTGCCGCGCACCCCCAAGGATCACGACGTCGCGGTGGGCCCGCACCGACCCTTCGCCTCGGGCGATGCGGTTCATGCCAGCGTGGAGTTCTCGGCCGCCGATCGACAACGGCTGCTCGGTAATCCGCTGCTGGCGATGTCAGTGATCGACGACGCTGGGGCGCTGTCGCCGATGCGGCCGTCGGCCCGGAACGCGAACACGTAGCGTTTCGCGCGCGGAACGAACCGGACGACGTCGACCGGCGGGCCGCACACGCGCGCGGCCTGGCCGGATCGACGCGGCGCTGCCGCGGGAGCGGCGGCGCCCAATCTCGTGAACGCGGTCGCGCTACTCGCAGGTCGGCGAGATCATCTTGACCGACTTGACCTTGAGCATGCTCTTGGTCATGTCGCCGGCTGGAGCGGGCTTGTCGCTCGACGTCGCCGACTTCATCTCATGGCTCCAGTTGCCGGTCACCTCGACCTTGTGGCCGACGTGTGGCTTGAGGGCCCCGCCCATCAGCCCGTAGGACATCGGCGTGGCGGATTCCTTCTTCATGTCGCCAGCCATCGTGGCGTGGTTGAGCATGAAGTGATCGGCCTCGGTGCCGGCGGCAACACAGCCGGTGACCTTGACGTCCTTGGTCATGTCCTTCTTGTCCATCGACTGGGCACCGGCGATCGCCGCCAGGCTGAGCAGGCCGCTACAACAGAGCGAAGTCATCGTGCGGTTCATAGTAGGTGTCTCCTTGGTCTCAATGGCACAGTCTTGAACTGCTCACGCCTCCGTTTCGTGGAGGATGCGAGGCGCCATTCCGTGACAAAGCAAGAAGGGGACCGTCGGACCCAGGTCAGGCGTGGCCCCGACTCTGCAGCGGCGCCATGACCTCGCCGTTCCCGTGACGAACTGCGCGTCAGCGTGCGGTCGCCGGTGTTCGGGGATCGCCGGCGAAGGCGCGCCGCAGGAGTGCGATGGAGGTCGGAGCCTGCGCCGGCACGTCCGGGCTCGCGGCTTCGATGCTCATGCGCCCGGTGTAGCCGATGGTGCGTAGCGTGGCGAAGAACGGTGCGTAGTCGAATTCCTCCCACGTCAGCGGGAAGACGCGGCCCTGCGGGTTGGCCATGTGCAGGTGGCGGATGTGGTCCTTGGCTTCGACCATGATCTTCGGATCTTCCTGCTCGCTGGCCAGGTGGTAGAAGTCGACCAGCAGCTCGAAGTTGGGATCCGCGACGGCCTTGACCAGCGCGAAACCTTCCGCCGTCGTGTTGATGATGTTCGTCTCCTGGCGGCGCAGCGGCTCGATCACCACGGTGATGCCGTGCGCCCGGGCCTCGGGCGCGATGCGCTTGCCGAAGGCGACGAGTTGCGCGAACGCCTGCTCCTTGGGGAAGCCATCCGGCACGCGCCGGGCGCCGCCGCTGCCGAAACACAGAATCTTCACGCCGAGTCGTTCGAGGCGCGTGAACGCCTTCTTCACGTAGGCCATCTGCACCTCGGGAGCGACGGCCTCGGGCCCGGTCAGTTTGAGCGTGCCCGGCAGGAAGAGGTTGGCGTTCGGGGTCGCGATGCCCGCCGCCTTCACCTGCGCGACGGCCGCCTCGAAATCGGCGTCCGACAAGGCGGTGATCTCGGTCGTCCCGAGTTCGACGTAGTCGAAGCCGGCGGCCTTGGCGAGTTCGAGGCCCTTGAGGCCCACGCAGTAGCCGATCGGATTCCGACCCGCCTGGCCCGACAGCGTGAGCGTCGACAACGCCAGCAGACCACAGAGCGTCGCGATCTTCATGTGCACGCCAGCAGCGTGCCGAATCTTGGCGACCGCTGTCAACGCCGGAACGGCGTCACGCCTCGGGGCCGGGGTTCTTCGACAGCTTGCGCTGCAACGACCGCCGGTGCAGGCCGAGCAGGCGCGCCGCGTGCGACACGTTGCCGTCGCAGTCGGTAAGCACCCGCTGGATGTGTTCCCACTCGACGCGGGCCAGTGTCGGCACGACCGCCGCGGGCGACGCGGTCGGCGTCTCGCCCTCGAACGCGCCGAGGATCTGATCGGCGTCGGCGGGCTTGCTAAGGTAGTGCGTCGCCCCGAGCCGTACGCTCTCGACTGCCGTAGCGATGCTCCCGTAGCCGGTCAGCACGACGATGTTGGTGGTTGTGTCGATCGCCTTCAACGCCCGCACCACCTCGAGGCCGGTGCGATCAGCGAGCTTGAGGTCGACGACCGCCAGTTCGGGGCTGTCGGCGCGCGCCGCGGTGACGGCCTCGTCGTAGCTGGCGGCGCCGGCCGCAGCGAAACCGCGATCGCGGAAGGCCTGGACCAGCCGCGTGCGGAAGCACTCATCGTCATCGACGACGAGCAGCGTGCGCGGTTCTGTCTGGAGCACGTCGGGGATGTTCATCACGGCTGCTGCTGGACGACTTCGTAGTCTCCCCGCCGTCCTCCGCCGCGAATGACCCAGCCCGCCGCAACGTCGAGCGTCCACCCGTCTCCGGAGATCGACGCGCCGTCGCCCCGCACGGGTCCCGGCAGACGACGCAAGCGTCCGTCGCTCGTGAGGAGCACGCCTTTGTCCGCCTCGAGCGCGCCCCACGCTCCTTCGATGCGGTAGGCGCCGAAGTAGATGGTCCCGACGTCTGGAATGACAACGGCCCGTGAGAATCCGTGTAGCCGATCACCACGAAGGCCAGGATTGCCGTCAAAGGGCTGGTATCCGCATCGTCTACTCCCTGGCGCTGTTAGGGGCGGGCAGCAGGCAGCTCGATCGACACGATCGTGCCACCGTCGGTGTCGATCGATAACGACCCACCATGACGCTCCGCGAAGATGCGGGCCAGGAACAAGCCCAGGCCGAGTCCGCGCCCAGCGTCCTTGGTGGTGAAGAACGGCTCGCCGGCGCGGGCGAGGACGGCAGGCGCCATTCCCGGCCCGCGATCCCGCACGCTGATCCGCACGACGGATCCCTCAGCGGTGCATCCGGCCGAGACGACGACGCCCGCGCCCGGCGCACTTGCGTCGAGGGCGTTGGTGATCAGCGACAACACCGCCTGACGCAGGCCGGTGCGTGACACCTCGACGCCCGGCACCGCCGCGGGCATCTCGAAACGGACCCGCCTCGCCGCCTCCGGCGGCAACCCGGCGATCGTCGGCGTGATGACCGCGCCGACGTCGG
>JBDSLU010000424.1:0-3285 GCA_039916225.1 Vicinamibacteraceae bacterium | reverse complement strand
TCGGCCGCCGGATGGGTCCGGGGATTATTTCGGCCGGTAGGGGTTTTTCGCCCCCCGGCGAGGCGCGGTGCGCCGCAGGCGCCGGCCGCTGTCAGCCGGTCATGCGTGGCGCTGCATTTGCTTGGTGTCCTGCGGAGGAAGACGTGAACACCCGCATCGAAGCAGGCTACTGGCGCGACGTCGTTGGCGCCGAGTATGACGGGCTGCCGAACCTCAGTCTGACCGTGGCCCAGGCCGAGCGCCTGTGGGGAATCGACGAGGGCATCGCCCGGCGCGTGCTGGACTCCTACGTGGAGTCGGCCTATCTCACGCAGACGTTCGACGGCCGCTATCGCCGTACCGACTCGGTGACGACACGCATCGCGACAGCCCGAACGGCCTGATTCGCGGCTCTGAGGAGCGCCTCATGGTGATTACACGCGAGATCCCTCGAGATCGGTGGCGCCGCGTCCTCGACGACCTGAGTCGAGTGCACGCCGGAACCTCCGTCCGCCTGGTTGTGCTCGATGGCGAGCACGGCATGCAGACCCATGGCGACGTCTTCGCCCTCGCCGGACTCTCCTCGGACGGGGAGGCCGGATGCGAGTCGTTCAGCGCGATGCTATCGGGCGCTGCCCATGTCACCCATTTCATCAACCACCCGCGTTCCCTCCATGTGGAGCTGTTGTGGGAATCGCGCACCGCCAACCTCCAAATCGTCGATGGGGACGGGATCCGCACGTTGATCAGCCTGGGTCCGCCTCTTCTCCAGCGCATCGCCCCACCCGTTCCTGAAGTCAGGAGGGATCGGCCGATGACGCTGGGCGTCGGCTGATCGGCAATTCCACGACGACCGTGGTGCCGCCTTCCGTCGGGCACTCCACCCGAAGGCTCCCCTGGTGGGCTTCCACCAGCCGTTTCGACGTCGGCAGGCCAAGCCCCGACCCGCGCGACTTGGTCGTGAAAAAGGGCTCGAAGATCCTGTCGCGCACGTCGGCGGACATGCCGGGACCTGAGTCGACCACCGCCACTCGACACATCGATGCCGGCTCGGAGATGAACACGCGGATAGTGCCCTGGCCCTGCATGGCATGGGCGCCGTTCACCAGCAGGTTGTGGAACACGATCTGGAGCAAGCTGCCATCCGCCATCGTCGGCGACGCCTGGCCCTCGATCAGTACCTCGACCTGACGCAGCGTGGGATCCTGCGCCAGCAGCGCCGCCGTCGTCGCCACCAGCTGGCGGAGATCGACCAGCGCGAGTCGCGGCTGCGGCGGCCGCGCAAACACCAGCAGACTGGACATCAGCTCGCTGAGCGCATCGATCCGCCCGAGGATTTCCTTGACGATCTCCCGGTCCTTGCCGATCGGCAGCCGTCCACCGATCACCTGGATGGCGCCGCGAATGCCGGCGAGCGGATTCTTGACTTCGTGGGCCACCACGGCCGACATCTCACCGAGCCGGGCGAGCGCCGTCTGTTCCCGCAGTTGCCGCTCGACGTCGGCCCGCTGGGTGAGATCGTGCAGGATCCCGGTGAACTTGCGCTCACCCTGGATCATCATCTCGCCGACCGACAGGTGCAACGGGAAGGTCGTGCCGTCGCGACGGAGGCCCCTGACCTCGCGTCCGACGCCGATGATGTTCTTCCGGCTCGTGTCGGCGTAGCGCGCCAGGTAGCCGTCGTGTTCGTCCCGGTAGGGCGACGGCATCAGGACGTTGACGTTCTGCCCCACCGCCTCGCCCTCGGCCCATCCGAACAGTCGTTCGGCGGCCGGATTGAAGGCTTCGATACAGCCGCGCGCGTCGATCACGATCATGGCGTCGACGGCCGACTCGACGACCGCGCGCCAGCGGGCGTCGCTGCTCCGGCGGCGCTCCTCGGCTTCGACCCGGATGCTGAGGTCGTGCAGCATGCCGGTGAACTTCCGCTCGCCGCCGATGGTCATCTCGCCCACCGACAGGTGGAGCGGGAACGTGGTGCCGTCCTGGCGCTGGCCCTTCACCTGCCGACCGATACCGATGATGCTGGCGGCTCCCGTCTTCAGGAAGTCGGCGAGGTATTTATCATGGCTTTCGTGGTCCGGGGGCGGCATCAGCACGCTGACGTTGCGTCCGATCACGCCGGCCGCGGTGTAGCCGAACAGGCGCTCCGCACCTCGGTTGACGCTCTCGATCCGGCCCTGCGCGTCGATGACGATGATGCCGTCGACGGCCGTGTCCAGAATGGTCGCGAGCTCCTGGGCCCGCGCCGCGTCCGCGGCCGCGGTCGTGCGCTGCGCCGCCACCGACGCTCGCGCCTCCGCCTCGGCCGCTCGTGTCCGGTGATTGAACCAGGCGATGCCGAAGCCGGTGGCGACGAACAGGAAGAACGAGACCACGTCCTCGCTGCGCTCCAGGCGCAGGCTGTCCTGCGGCGGGACGAAGAAGAAGGCACCAGCGGCCGCCGAGGCGACGGTCGCCGCCGCGCCTGGCCCGAACCCGCCGAACCAGGCGGACACCATGATCGCCGGGAAGAATTGCAGATACGGCACGCTCAGGCCGAGCCACGGCTGCAGGCCGAGTCGAACCAGCAGTGACACCCCGACCACGAGCAGGGCCATGGCGTACGACGGCACCGTCCGATTCGACAGCCTCACGGGCATGTCGGCGGCCGCCGGTTCCGGGGCTCGATGAGACGGCGACGCTGGCGCGGTCCGCCAGGGGCGCGGCCCGCTCGACCGGCGCGGCTCGTCATGGTTGCTGATGTCATCGCAGCCAGCCGCTCGATGGAGGCACCACCGTGCTGGGGGAATCGAGATGCTATCAGAACCGCCGTGGACGCCTGTGAGCCCCTGGAACGCCTTATGGGTGGTGCTGGTGAAACATGCCATGCGCGGCGGCGCCCACGGACAGGCCGCGCGCAATCAGGAGGACTGCCAGGACGCCCAGGGCGAGTGGCGTCACCATCGTGAGCCGGCCGCGAAGGTGCGGCGACAGTCGGGCGGAGCCCGCCGACACCAGCGCCAGCGACGGAATCGTCCCCAGCCCGAACAGCAGCATGAACGCCGCGGCGCGCACCGGCTCGCCCAGTGCGGTCGCCGCGGCGAGTGCCGCGTAGACCAGCGTGCACGGCAGCAGGCCGTTCAGGCTGCCGACGAAGAGTCCGCCGATCAACGGGTGCGCGCCGACGCCGGACCGCACGGCGATCAGCCCGCGCGAGACGACGACGCCGATCCTGGCCGTGACGTGCGAACGGCTGAGGACACCCGTTCGCCCCATCAGCCCGGCGAGCAGGAGGCAACCGGCGACGACGGCGAGCCCGCGTCC
>JBDSLU010000423.1:0-4356 GCA_039916225.1 Vicinamibacteraceae bacterium | reverse complement strand
GTGCGTGGCCCGTTCGGAATGGCAAGGGCACGTCACGGCCCCGAAAAGCGGGCGGCTCCGATATGTCCCGCTGACCAAACGCCTAACGGAGGCCTTGCGGGAAACTCGTCATCTACGAGGCCCTCGGGTTCTCTGTGAGAAGAACGGTCAACCGCTGACGCAGAAGGTCGTCCAGGTAATGATGCGGCGGGTCGCCAAACGCGCCAATGTGAAGCCAGGGGTGCACATCCTGCGACACACGTTCTGTTCGCACCTGGCGATGCGCGGCGCGCCGGCAAGGGCCATCCAGTAACTGGCCGGACACCAGGACCTGGGCACGACCCAGCGCTACATGCACCTGAGCCCGGCGGCGCTAGACGCGGCGATTCGCTTGTTGGCGACGGGGACCGACACGGGCCGGTTGGCCGTGGAGAAATAGTGGAGGCGGCGGGAACGGAGGGGCTCTGGCTGTGGGGGAGTCGAACCGATCAACGGTGGCCGACGCCGAGCGAAGCGATGGCGGCCCCGCGAAGCGGTGGGTCTAAATCGCTGAAGTGGTGGGAGTTGACCCCAAGCGCGAGGTCCGAAGGACCGGAGCGCTGGGGCTAACTACGTCGGCGACACCACATCGCGCGACGAGTCGCGCGAGTGGTGGAGGCGGCGGGAGTTGAACCCGCGTCCGAAAGTATTGCTCCGCAGACCTCTACGTGCGTGTCCCTTCTTGGCGATCTCGCTCGACGCGTTGGAGAAGGGCTGAGAACCCGCGTCGTGCCAGCGACGGATTAATTTCGGTTCCAGCTCCTCCGTCGCACAGGAGCCAGTCCCTATCCTGCTGATGACGCCAGACCCGGCTCCACAGGCGAGAACCGGAAGGCGCTCACGGTCTAAGCCGCGAGAGCGAGCTGCGAATCCGCAGTTAGTTTGTTTTCCACCGGATTTACGAGTCGGAGGCGCTCGGCACGCGTCCTGCGAACCCCTACCTCCGTCGAAGCCAGAACGCCCCCACGTGAGTTGGTCGCAACGCACAGACAGTTTACCACCCGCGCGCCGCCGCGCCACGCCATGCAGGGGCAGGCAGCCGGCGATTGACGCTTTTCGTCAGACGTTCCGATAGTTACTTAGCATGGCTCTCGATGACCAGGTCCGAAAGAACGCCGACGCTCTGGCAAAGGAGCTCGGTCTCGACATTCAACAGGCCCTCGGGCGCTTCCTGGACGACGTCCTGGTCCAGGTGACGCACGAGCAGGATTCACGGCAAGCCGAGGCGGATCAGGCGCTTACCGAGGCCGAAGGCCGGGTCGAAGCGGTCCGGACCGCGGCGGCCGAGGCCCAGGCCGAAGCTGACGCCCAGAAGGTTCAGGCACTGGCGGCGGCCAAGGATGAGTCGGTCGCGGCCGTCCAGAGCGCGATCACGCTGACCCGGGAGCATGTCGCCCGCGAGGCGGCCGGTCTGGTGGCCCGCGCCCGCGAGGAGGCCGCCCAGGCCAACGCGGCGCTTGCGGCTGACCGCGAGTCGAGAAAAGCCGTGGACGAAGAAGCGGCGTCGCTCCGCGCGGCGGCCGACCAGGGTTCGCTCGCGGCGATGGAGCGGCTGCTCGACGCCTTCCGTCGGCTCGACCAGGCGACGACCCTGACCGCGCTGATCGACAGCCTGGCGGAGGCGGCGGCCAGCGAGACGACCCGCTCGGCGGTGTTCGTGGTCCGCGGGCGCGACGTCCGTGGCTGGCGCATCGCCGGCTTCACCGACCCGCCGGCCGATGTTCGCCTGGTCAGCGTCTCGCTGGACGCCGCCGGCGCGATCGGCGTCTGCGTCCGCTCGAAATCCCGGGTCGAGATTTCGCCGGCGACCTTCGCCGACGGCCACCTCGGCTTCATGGCGGCGGCGGACGCGGCGGCGGGGCTGGCGATGCCGGTGACGCTCGGCGGCGAGACCGCCGCGGTCATCTACGGTGACGACGGCGGGGCCGGTGGCCCGGCCGGCTGGCGCGAGACGATCGAGATCCTGGCGCGGCACGCGTCGCGCTGCCTCGAAGCGCAGACGGCCATCCGCGCCGCCAAGCTCTCGCCCGGATCGCCGAAGGAACCGGTCGGCGCCGAGCGCTGACCGCGCGGAACGCCGCGCCCACGCAGACAAGACGGCGGGGGCGCTATAGTAAGTGAGAGCGCACGTTGTGATGGTGAAACAGGCTCTGCGCGTCGGGATGGTCACGGTCGGCGTCGCTGCCGTCTGGCCGGCCGCGCTCGCGTGGGCGCCGACGGCGACGCCGGCGCCCGGCATCGTCCTCGCCGACGCTGCCCGCGTCGAGCCGACAGCGACGGCGCATCCACCGGTGCCGCGCGACCTCGCGTCGCTCTGGCTGGTGCCGGACGCGCGGCCGGTGCCGCCGCTGCTCCTCAAGAACTTCACCCGCGGGATCGAGCTGGTCGAGGCCGAGTCGTTCGACGAGGCACGTCCGCTGCTCGCCGCGCCGGCCCTGGCCAAGACGCCGGTTGCCGACTACGCCCGCTACTACACCGCGCTGATCGACCTTCGACGGGGCGAGGCGGTGCGCGCGCGCGAGGCCTTCCACGCCATCGTCGCCACGCAGCCGGCCGGCGTCCTCGGCGAATGGGCGCTGGTGGGCGAGGCGATGGCGGCGGAGCAGTCGAGCGACTTTCCCGCGGCGGCCGCGCTCTACGAGACGCTGTCCAAGAACAAGCCGGAGGAGCCCGACGCGGTGCTGCTCGGCCTGGCCCGGACGCTGACGGCGAGCGGCAACCGCGACCGCGCCCTGCAGGTCTACCGCGACCTCTACTACGGCTACCCGCTGAGCGACGTCGCCGGCGACGCCCGGACGCAGATGATCGCCCTCGGCGCCGCGACGGCCCGCGACGACGCCCGCGAGCTGGCCCGCGCCGAGCAGCTGTTCACGGCGCGCCGCTATGCGGACGCCCAGACCGCTTTCGAGACTGTGCCGCCGCGGAATGGCGACGAGCGCGAGCTGGTCGCCTTGCGAATCGCTGAGTGCCACCACTACCTCGGCCGGCATCGGCAGGCGATCGCGGCGCTCCAGCCATACCTGTCCGGCGCCAAGCGCGAAGCCGAAGCCCGGTTCTTCCACCTCACCGCCACGCGGGCGCTCGGTGACCAGGCCAGCTACGTCGCGGCGGCCAAGGCCCTGGTGACCGAGTTCAAGACCGGGGCGTGGACGGAAGAGACGCTCAACAACCTCGCCACGCACTACATCGTCACTGACGACGACGCGACGGCGGGTACGGTGTTCACCGACTACCTGGAACGTTTTCCGCAGGGCAAGTACGGCCCGCGCGCCGCCTGGCGGCTCGGCTGGTGGAAGTATCGCGCCGGCGATTTCGACGGCACCGCGACGATCTTCGATCAGGCGGCCGTGAACTTCCCGCGATCCGACTATCGACCGAGTTGGCTCTACTGGTCGGGACGCGCCTACGCCAAGGTCAACCAGACGGCGCGCGCCAACGCCCGCTTCGAGCTGGTGCGCACCGACTACCTGCACTCCTACTACGGACGCCTGGCTGGCGTGCATCTCGGCGCGGCCGCGACGTCGCGGTCCCCGGTCGGCGCAATGACGGCGGCAAAAACCGATGCCACGCCCCCGCCCGGGCTGCCGCCCAACGCGTCGGCCATCCGCCAGCTGATACTGTCCGGCTCGTATCCGCTTGCCGAGGCCGAGGTGAAGTACGCCCAGCGCCGAAATGCGCCGACGCCGGCCCTCGAGGCGACGCGGGCGTGGCTGCTGCGGGCTCGCGGCGAATATCGCCCGGCCATCAACGCGATGAAGCGCGCCTACCCGCAGTACATGACGCTCGATGGCGATCAGCTGCCGCTCGACGCCAAGCGGGTGATCTTTCCGCTCGACTACTGGCCGATCATCGAGCGCCACGCCAACGCCCGATCCCTCGATCCCTACCTGATCGCGGCCCTGGTCGCGCAGGAGTCGAGCTTCGACCCCGACGTCCGGTCGGCGGCCAACGCCTACGGCCTGATGCAGATCGTCCCGGCCACCGGCAAGCGGCTGGCCCGCTCACTGGGCATCCGCAAGTTCTCGACCGGCAACCTGACCGACCCCGAGACCAACGTGAAGCTCGGGACGTTCTACTTCAAGGGGCTGGTCAACCAATTCGGCGGCGCCCACTTCGCGCTGGCCAGCTACAACGCCGGGGAGAACCGCGTCGAGCGCTGGATCGCCGAGCGCGGCCCGCTGCCGCAGGACGAGTTCATCGACGACATCCCCTTCCCGGAGACGCAGCTCTACGTGAAGAAGATCCTCGGCACCGCCGAGGATTACCGTCAGCTGTACGGCGATCGCCGGGCCAACGCCAACTAGATCCCGCGACGCGCGCGCGGCGAATCGTGGCGGC
>JBDSLU010000422.1:0-13481 GCA_039916225.1 Vicinamibacteraceae bacterium | reverse complement strand
GGATCGCGGACGATTCCGCCGGAGCCGACGTCCTCGCGACCGGCCTCGAACTGCGGCTTCACGAGCGCGACGAGGCGCCCGCCGGGCGCCAGCAGCGCCATCACCGCCGGCAGGACGAGCCGAAGCGAGATGAAGGACACGTCGATGGTGATCAGGTCGAACGCCGGCGGCGCCTCCGGACCGAGCTGATCGACGGTCAGCGTCCGCGCGTTGATCTTCTCGAGCACGATGACCCGTGGATCCGTGCGCAGCGACCACGCCAGCTGGCCGTGGCCGACGTCGAGCGCGACCACCCGCGTCGCCCCGCGCTGGAGCATGACGTCGGTGAACCCGCCGGTCGAGGCGCCGACGTCGAGGGCGATCAGGCCGCGCGGATCGATGGCGAAGACGTCGAGCGCGTGCGCCAGCTTGAGACCGCCGCGGCCGACGTAGGGATGGTCGGGCGTCGCCAGCGACACCGTGGCGTCGTCGGGCACCATCGTGCCGGCCTTGAGCGGCGTTCCCGCCTTCGACGCCGGCGTGTCGATGCGCACCTGACCCGCCAGGATCACGGCACGCGCTCGCTCGCGCGTCGCGGCCAGGCCGCGCGCCACGAGCAGCGCGTCGAGGCGCGTCTTCACGCGCGTCTCTGCACGAACTGATCGGCGAGGCGTCCGAGGTGACCGCCAAGGTGGGCGCGGTCGAGCGCGGCGTGGGCCCGGGCTCGAGCGTCGGCGGCCAGCGTCTTCGAGCGTTCGAGGCCGAAGAGCGCCGGGTAGGTCGGCTTGCCGGCGGCGGCATCCTTGCCCGCGGTCTTGCCGAGATCGGCGGAGGTGCCTTCGACGTCGAGGACGTCATCGACGATCTGGAAGGCCAGCCCGATCTCGCGCCCGAAAATCGAGACCGCCTGGATCGTGCTGGCGTCGGCCCCGGCCATCGTGGCGCCGGCGACTGCCGCGGCTTCGATCAGCGCGCCGGTCTTGCGGGCGTGCATGTCGGCCAGCGTCGGGCCGTCGAAGGTCGGCCGTGTCGCGCCGTCGTGTGGTCGCGCGGCGTCGAGGTCGATCGCCTGTCCGCCGACCATGCCGGCGGCCCCGGCGGCTTTCGCGATGACGCCGATGGTCTGCAGCTTGCGCGCGACGATGGCCGGATGCGCATCGTCCGGTTCGCGCGCCAGCCAGGCGAATGCTTCGGTGAGCAGGCCGTCGCCGATGAGGATCGCCTGGCCCTCGCCGAAGCGGATGTGCGTGGTCGGCCGGCCGCGGCGCAGTTCGTCGTCGTCCATCGCCGGCAGATCGTCGTGGACCAGCGAGTAGGTGTGGATCAGCTCGAGTGCGCAGGCTGCCGGCATCGCCAGGCGGCAGGTCTCGGGCTCGGACCCGAGGATGGCGTCAGCGGTGGCCAGCGCGAGGAGCGGGCGGACGCGTTTGCCGCCGCCGAGCAGCGCGTAGCGCAGCCCGGCGTCGAGGACGGCGGGCGTCGCCGGTGTCGACGGGATGGCATGGGCCAGCGCCGCGTCGACCGCCCCGCGCATGCGCGAGATCCAGGCGGTGAACGCGTCGGGGCGCGCGACTTGGTCAGCGAGCGTCGGCATCCGTCGTGGTGAGGGTCGACGGGGCAGGACGGACGTCGCCCCGCTCGGTGAGGACCTCGATGCGGTGCTCGGCGTCTTCGAGCCGCGCATGGCAGGCCCGGGACAGCTCGACGCCGCGCTCGAACAACCCGAGCGATTCCTCGAGGGCGAGGTCGCCGCGCTCGAGGCGCGTCACGATCGCTTCGAGCTCGGTGATGGACGTCTCGAAATCAGGCAGCGTGTCAGCCATGGCGGTCGGGACGCGCCGGGTGCGTCGTGTCATCCGCGTCGCGGCCGGTCACCGTGCAGGCGAGCCGACCGTGTTCGAGGCGTACGTGAACGGTATCACCGTCGCGGGCCGACGCGGCGTCCCGGAGTACGGTGCGGCCGTCAGCGGCGAAGCAGACGGCATAGCCGCGGCCGAGGACGGCGAGCGGGCTCAGCGCGTCGAGGCGGCCGGCGAGCGTGCCGAAGGCCAGCGCGGCACGGTGATGGCGCGCCTGGGTGGCCGGGGCCAGGCGACCGTCGGCCTGGGCCAGGCGAGCCCGCAGGCGGGCGAGCCGCCGCCGCTGATCGACGGCGGCCAGCCGGTCGACGAGCCCGGCGAGATGCTGGCGCGCGGCCTGGTGGCCGCGGGTGAGGACGCGGCGCAGTCGACCCGACAGATCGACCAGCCGCCGCTCGCGGTTGGAGACGCGCGTCTGGATCGTCTGCAGGCCGCGGCGGGTGCTGAGCGCATGCACGGTACTGCGGCCGGCGGCGACGCGCTGCCGGACCGCGGCACGGGCGCGGTGATCGAGGTGGGCGATCCGTCGCGCCAGTTCGTCGCGCCGCGCGACCACGATCTCGGCGGCGTTCGATGGCGTCGCGGCGCGGACGTCGGCGACGAAGTCGGCAATGGTCGTGTCGATCTCGTGGCCGACGCCGGAGACGACGGGCACCGGCGAGGCGGCGATCGCGCGCGCCACGGCTTCTTCGTTGAAGGCCCACAGATCCTCGAGCGAGCCGCCGCCGCGGGCGACGATCACGACGTCGACGCCGGGGTGGCGCGAGACGTCGCGAATGGCGCGGGCGACCTCGTGGCAGGCGCCTTCTCCCTGGACACGGCACGGCCGGATCAGCAGCCGCAGCCCGGCATGGCGGTTGGTGACGACGCGGACGATGTCGCGCACCGCCGCGCCTTCGAGCGACGTGACGATGCCGATCGTCCGCGGCAACAGCGGCAGCGGCCTTTTCCGGGAGGCCGCGAACAGGCCTTCGGCTTCGAGGCGCCGCTTGAGTTGTTCGAAGGCGAGCTGCAGCGCGCCGAGGCCGCGCGGCTCGAGATGCTGACAGACGATCTGCATCTCGCCGCGGGCTTCGTAGATCTCGAGCTGGCCGCGGGCGACGACGTGCTGACCGTCGGTGGGCTTGAAGCGGAGCTGCCGTAGCGTGCCGCGGAACATGACCGCCTTGATCTGGGCGGTGTCGTCCTTGAGCGTGAAATACAGATGTCCGGACGCGGCCGGCCTGGCGTTCGAGATCTCGCCTTCCAGCCAGACCTGGAAGAATTCCTTCTCGAGACGGCGGGCGACCGCGGCGGTCAGCTCGCTCACCGTATAGATCGTGCGCGCCGGGGGCTTGGCTGCGGCTGCCGGCGCTGTGGCCGCCGGGGCTGCGGCCTGGGTGGCCGGAGGCTGAGCGGCGGGCGGACGCGTCGGTGCGTCCGGCGGGGTCGGCGCCGGATCCGGATCTGGCGGCTGATCGTCCTCGAAGGCGTCGTCGAACAGCGAGGGCATCGTCGAGTCCCGACGTGTCTACAGAGCTTCCAGGGCCGCGCGCGTCAAGCTCAGACGTTCGATGGCGGTGGCCTGCCCGGTGGTGGTGTCGGCGGTGATCACGACCGCGTGCAGCTTGGGCATGCCTTTGGCCGCCTCGAAGCGCGACGGAAGGCCGGTCAGGAACCGCGCGATCACCGGCTCGCGCTCGACGCCGATGACCCCGTCGTGCGGCCCGGTCATGCCGACGTCGGTGATGTAGGCCGTGCCGCCGGGCAAGATCTGTTCGTCGGCGGTCTGCACGTGCGTGTGCGTACCGACGACCGCGGTCACCTTGCCGTCCAGGTGCCAGCCCAGCGCGACCTTCTCCGACGTCGCCTCGGCGTGCATGTCGACCAGCACGATCGGTGTCCGGGCGCGCAGCCGGGCGGCCTCGCGCAGGCCGAGGCTGAACGGATCGTCGATGGCGTTCATGAACACGCGGCCCATGAGGTTGAGGACGGCTACCTCCTCGCCTTCCGACGTCCGCATGATCGCCGAGCCGTGGCCGGGCACGCCGGCGGGGTAGTTGGCCGGACGCACGATCCGTGGCTCGAGCGGCAGGTAGTCGAGCGCTTCCTTCTTGTCCCAGACATGGTTGCCCGACGTCATCAGGTCGACGCCGGCCGCGAACAGCTCTTCGCCCGTCTCGCGGGTGATGCCGAAGCCGCCGGCGCTGTTCTCGCCGTTGGCGATGACCGCGGTGACCTCATAGCGGTGCACCAGCTTGGGCACGCCGATGCGCACGAGATCGCGACCGGGCTTGCCGAAGACGTCGCCGATGAAGAGCAGGGTCAGCTGAGGCACGGATGGCTCATCGCTTGCCCAGCAGCTCGAGCACCGCAGCGGTCATCGTCGTGACGCCGGCAGTGATGGTCGGCTCGGGCACGGGCGCGAAGCCCGAATTGTGGTTCGAGGGCACCGGCACGCCGGTACGGGCGCTCTCGGTGAACTTCTCCGCCGCGCTCGCGCCGACCCGCCACAGCACGCTGGGCACGCGATCCGACGTCTGGCTGAAGAGCGAGAAGTCCTCGCCGGCGTTGATCGGTTCGACCTGGGAGACGCGGTCGGCGCCCAGCCAGGCGGTGAACACACCGGCCAGCCGCTCGGTCAAGGCCGGATCGTTCGCGGTGACGCCGATCGTCTCATCGGTCACGGTGACGACCGGCAACCGATCCTCGGGCACGCCGGCCGCCTGCGCCGTGCCGGCGGCGACGCGGCGGACCGACGCCACGAGTTTGGTCATCACCGCCGGATCGAAGGCCCGCAGCGTGAGCTCGAGCTTTACTTCGTCGGGGATGATGTTGCGCTTCAACCCGCCGTGGATCGTGCCGACGGTGACGACAGCGCGTGTGCCGGGCGGGATCTCGCGGCTGACGATCGCCTGGAGCGCGACCACGATCTGCGAGGCGAGCAGGACCGGATCCTTCGCGGTGTGCGGAGCCGATCCATGGCCGCTGAGGCCGCGGACCAGGATGTCCATCGAGCTGACGCCCGACATGAACGGGCCTTCGCGGTAACCGATCTGACCGGCCGGCATCATGGCGTCGTTGTGGAAGGTCAAGGCGAAATCGGGTTTCGGGAACCGGCTGTATAGCCCGTCGTCGAGCATCGCTTTCGCGCCGGCGACGATTTCCTCGGCGGGCTGCGCGATGAAGACGATCGTGCCCGACCACCGATCGCGCACCGAGACCAGCGTCCGGGCGGTACCGATCAGGCTGGTCATGTGCACGTCGTGCCCGCAGGCATGCATCGCCGGCTGGTCGCGGCCCTGGAGATCCTTGACGACCGCCGTGCTGGCGTAGGCGACCCCCGTCGTTTCCTTCAGCGGCAGCGCGTCCATGTCGGACCGCAGCAGCACCGTCGGCCCCGGGCCGTTGCGCAGCACACCGACGACGCCCATCCGACCCACCTTCTCGGTCACCTCGATACCAAGCGCGCGCAGCTCCTTGGCCATCAGCGCGGCGGTGTTCACTTCCATGAACGACAGCTCGGGATGGGCGTGGAGGTGCTCGTAGAGCGTCCGAAGGGCGGGAAACTCGGCCGCGATCCTGGCCTTCACGACGACCTTGACGTCAGGCTCGGCGCCACGCGGTATCGCGGTCTGAACCAGCAGGAGCGTCGACGCGACGGCGAAGCAGGCAGCGCGCTGTGGCATTTCCGCTCGAATCATAGACCGAGGCCATCCTGGTCGATGAGATGTGTATATGAGTGTTAGTAACTAATATAACTTGCTTGACTAGCGCGCGGATGCTTGTTATTCTCCGTGTCGTTGGTTCGACGGTAGCCCGTGGCCACCAAGCACAAGAGTTTCGGGGCCGTTCCGGCCTCGCCCATCGAGGAGAGCAGCACCATGAGAGTCGCCATCAATCGCTTCGAACCGTTCCGCGAGCTCGCCGCCGTCCAGGCCCGCCTCAACCGCATCTTCAGTGAGCCGTACGAGCACGGCGACGACACGCTCACCCGGGCGGACTGGGTGCCGGCCGTCGACGTCTTCGAAACCGAGCAGCACGAGTTGGTGGTCAAAGCCGAGCTGGCCGGCATCAAGCGCGAGGACATCGATCTCAAGGTCGAGAACAACATCCTGACCATTCGCGGCGAGCGGAAGCGCGATCAGGAGATCAAGCAGGACGCGTATCAGCGCGTCGAGCGCACCTACGGGGCGTTCGCCCGCTCGTTCACGCTGCCGACGACGGTGAATCCGGACGCGGTGAAGGCGGAGTTCAAGGACGGCGTGCTGACGGTGGTCCTCCCGGCCAAGGAGGAAGCCAAGCCGCGTCAGGTTCAGATCGCCATCAACTGATCGTTGGCGGCGCTACAGGTCGGTCGAACGGGGCGCCGAGGTCGCGGATGCGATCCGGCGCCTCGTTTCGCGTACGGCGACCGTCACGCCGTCTGGCAGGTCGGGCACCAGTAGGTCGGCCGAGCCCCGAAGCCTTGCTTGGCGAACGAAATCGGCGTCCCGCAGCGTCGGCACGGCCGGCCACCGCGCCCATAGACCCACAAGCCTTCGGCCGGCGCCAGCCGGCCAGTTGTCCGCCGCCCGTGCCCGGACTGGTTGGGGGCGACGTTGACGGCCAGTTGCCGGCGTGCGATGTCGACCAGCGCCGACAGGCGATCGACGGCGAGCGTCGACACCAAGGCGAACGGCTCGACGCCGCCCTCGAACAGCACTTCCGACTTGAACACGTTGCCGACGCCGGCCAGCGCGCGTTGATCGAGCAGCGCCTCGGCGATCGTCGTCGTGCCGCGATCCTGCAGGCGGCAGACGGCGTCAGCCGCGTCGAAGTCCGGCGCGAGCAGGTCCGGGCCGAGACGGGCGATCGCATCGCGCGCGCCGACGTCGCGGGCGGCCTCGAACTCGGCGTCCGGCACGTTGAAGCCGACGGCGACGAAGTCCGCGGTGCCGACCAGCACCCGCATCTCGCGCGGGGGGCGCTGCCACCGCTCGCCGGGCCGGTAGATGTGCCAGCTGCCGTGCATCCGCATGTGCGTGCGCAGTACGAGGTCGCCGGAGAAGCGCATCACCATGTGCTTGCCGTGCGCTTCGACCGCCTCGATGGTGCGGCCCGTGATGGGCGTGTCGTCGTGGACGCGGGCGAGCGGGGCATAGGCCGTGTCGAAGCGGGTGACGGCCTTGCCGGCCAGCGCGCGATGCAGCGTGCGCGCCGCCCGGAAAATCGTGTCGCCTTCAGGCATGGCGCGCGGTCTGCCGGCCGGCCGGTGCCTCGCCGGCCGCGCTGTCGTGGCCGGTGGCCGGTGTGGCATCGGGCCGGCGATCGCGCCGCACCTGGTAGCCGAGGCCGGATCGCACGAAGCCGGCAGCGACCAGGAACGGCGCCAGCGGATGCTGGTGCGCCGGAACCGTGTCGATGTCGCTGATCAGCAGCCCGCCGTCGCGGCCTTCGCCGCTCCGCGCGACGGTGGCAAGAATCGCGGAGATCGCACGCGCGGCACGCGAGCGCTCCGGCTCCGCCTCTGGCAGCCAGGCGAGGATCTGGCGTCCGCCGCGCGAGACGTGCGCCACGCAGGCGCCGTCGACCATCACGACGCGAGCCCCGACACTCCGTGTCGGACCGCGCCGCACGGGCGTCTGGCCGGCGTCGTCGCGCGCGGCCGCGTCGACGTCGCGCTGCGGCCACTTCAGGATCGTGCCGTAGGGGTTGGCGGGATCCGAGGCGCCGAGGATCACCGCCTCGGGATCGTCCGGCGGCTGCCGCAACGATCGCAGCAGGTCGAGCGCCGGCGGCAGCGCGAATTGTGTCGCGGCGACGCCGCCGACGAAATAGCCGCGGCGGACGCGACCGCTCTCGTCCAAGGCCCGCAGCACGTCGTAGACGGCCGAGAAGCCGCCGGGGATCGATTCGGCGGCGCCGACCTCGCGCGTGACGACGCCGTAGCGGGTCAGCAGCTGCTGGGCGAGCGCGGTGCTCCACTCCGTCGGCGACACCGGCGTGACGCGGCCGCTCAGCAGCGACCAGCGGCCCTCGGCGCTCGGCGGCACCTGCCGGCGCGATCGGAAGACGCGGCCGGTGGCGCGCACCCGCGGAGCGGCGCTGCGCGGCAGCTTCGGCCCTGACGGACCGACGAAGGCGCGCACCGCTTGCAGCGCGTCGTTGGTGAGCAGGCCGCGCCAGACCAGGTCCCACAGCGCGTCGACCGTGTCGCGCGGGAAGCCGCCGCCCGCCGCCTCATGGACGGCGCTGAAGAACGACGCGCCTTCGGCCTGCAGATGATCGGCGATCGCCTGCTCGCGAGGGCCGAGCGCGACATCCGCGGGTGGCCGCCACAGCCGCGGCAAGGCGTCGCTGAGATAGAGGGCGAGCCGGCCGTCCTTGTCGCCGAGCGGTTCGACGCCAGCCCACACGACTTCGCCGGCGGCCAGCAGCGTGTCGAGATCGCCCGGCTCGTAGCCCTCGATTCGCGCCGGCAGGATCTCGCTCTCGAGGAGCGACGCGACGAGCGGCGCGCCCTGCAGGGCCTCGACGGTGTCGAGGAGGGCGTCGAGTCCGCGGCGCTTGCGCGTCACGCCCTGCCAGGCGGTGAGCAGGCGGCCGAGCGTGGCCGGTTCGACCGGCTCGACCTGGTGCCGCACTTTGGCCAGCGATCGGCGCCGGATCTGTCCGAGGACACCGGGTTCGCACCACTCGCGATGGGTCCCGCCGGGGCGGAAGTCGCCCTCGTGCAGGCGGCCGGCCCCGACCGCGCGTCGCAGGGTCTTTTCGACGACGGCCTCACTGAGGGCGAGGCGGCGGGCCACCTCGCCGGTGGTGAAGGGACCGTGCGTGCGCGCGTAGCGCATGACCAGATCGAGCAGTGGATCGCGGACCGGTTCGAGCAGCGCACCGGGGAGTCCGGCTGGCAGCGGCGTGCCCAGCGCGTCGCGATAGCGGCTGGCGTCCTCGACCGCGACCAGCCGCGGCTCGCCGGCGATCGGCAGGCTCAGCACGCGTCGGGCCTTCACCAGCAGCTCGATCGCCTCGGTGGCGCCGCCGGGGATCGCGGCGCGCTGGACGACCTCCGCGGCGGTGAGATCGCCGATCCGCAGCAGCAGATCGTGGACGCCATCGGCGGTGCGCACGCGGCGCTCGGGGGCGAGGTGCTGCAGCTCGTGCTCGACGTCGTCGATGGCGTCGCGATCGAGCACGTCGCGCAACTCGGCGTCGCCGAGCAGCGCCTTGAGCTGCGCGTGATCGATCGAGAGCGCCTGGGCGCGGCGCTCGGCCAGCGGCGCGTCGCCGTCATAGAGGTACTGCGCGACGTAGCCGAAGAGGAGCGAGGCGGCGAACGGCGACGGCGTCGTCGAGTCGACGGTGACGACACGCAAGCGGCGCTCGCGGATCGCGCGCAACGTGTCGATCAGCGCCGGCACGTCGAACAGATCGCGCAGGCATTCGCGATAGGCCTCGAGCAGCATCGGGAACGAGCCGAACTTCGAGGCGACGGCCAGCAGGTCGGCGGCGCGCTTGCGCTGTTGCCACAGCGGCGTCCGTCCGCCCATGCGCCGGCGGGGGAGGAGCAGGGCCCGGGCCGCCGCTTCGCGGAACTTGGCGGCGAAGAGCGACGTCGACCCGAGCTGCCGCAGCACCAGGGCCTCGACGTCGTCGGGGTCGGGCAGCAGCAGACGCGGATCCGGCGGCTCGTCGGTGTCGGGGAAGCGCACGACCAGTCCGTCGTCGTTCCACATCGTCTCGGCGTCGATGCCGCCGTCTTCGCGCATGCCGGCGAGGATGGCCATCGACCACGGTGCCATCACCCGCCCGCCCAGCGGCGACAGCAGGCAGACACGCCAGTCGCCCAGCTCGTCGCGGCAGCGCTCGATGACGATGGTGCGATCGTCGGGGACGTGGCCGATCGCCGCTTTCTGATCGGCGAGGTACTGCAGCAGGTTCTCGGCCGCCTGCCGATCGAGGTCGTGCTCCTTCTCGAGGCGGGCCAGCGCGACCGCGGCCGGCTGCGCCTGCAGCGAGCGCACCAGCGCGCCGATGGCCCGGCCGAACTCGAGCGGACGTCCGGCCTGCTCGCCCTTCCAGAACGGCATCTTGCCCGGCTCGCCGGGCGCCGGCGAGACGATCACCTTGTCGTGGGTGATGTCCTCGATGCGCCAGGTCGAGGCGCCGAGCAGGAACGTCTCGCCAACGGTGCTCTCGAACACCATCTCCTCGTCGAGCTCGCCGACGCGGCCGCCGCCGGCCGGCGCTCCGGCGAGGAAGACGCCGTACAGTCCCCGATCGGGGATGGTGCCGCCGTTGGCGATGGCGACCCGCTTGGCGCCTTCGCGGGCGACGACCGTGTGGCGCACCCGATCCCACGTGATGCGCGGTCGCAGCTCGGCGAACTCGTCGGACGGGTAGCGGCCGGCCAGCATGTCGAGCACGCCGTCGAACACGCCGCGATCGAGATCGGCGAACGGCGCCGCGCGCCGCGCCATCGCGAACAGCTCGTCGACCGGCCAGCTGTCCATCGCCACCGTCGCGACGATCTGCTGCGCCAGCACGTCGAGCGGATTGCGCGGGTAGCGCGTCGCCTCGACCAGGCCTTCGTGCATGCTGCGCGCGGCCGTGGCGCAGGCAATGAGGTCGCCGCGATACTTCGGGAAGATCAGGCCTTCGCTGACGGCACCGACCTGGTGCCCGGCGCGGCCGATGCGCTGCAGCCCGCTCGCCACCGATGGCGGCGCTTCGATCTGGACGACGAGATCGATGGCGCCCATGTCGATGCCGAGCTCGAGCGACGACGTGGCGACCAGCCCGCGCAGCCGGCCTTCCTTCAGGGCGTCCTCGATCTCCGACCGCTGCGGGCGGGCCAGCGATCCGTGGTGGGCGCGGACCAGCGGCTCCTCGGCGAGCTCGTTGATGGCGGCCGCCAGCCGCTCGGCGACGCGGCGGCTGTTGACGAAGATCAGCGTCGAGGTGTGCGAGCGGACCAACGCCAGCAGGCGCGGGTGGATGGCCGTCCAGATCGACGGCCGCGTCGGTCCCTTCGAGGCCGGTCCGCTCGGAATGTCGATCGGCTCGGCGAGGCGGGCCATGTCCTCGACCGGCACCTCGATGGACAGCTTCAGCGCCTTGCGCCGGCCAGCGTCGACGATGGTGATCGGCCGGGCCGGCATCGTGATCGCGTCGCCGGCGAACTCGTGGGCGATCTCGAGGGCCCGCTGGTTCGCTGGGGACACCTTCGCGGTCGCCTGGCGCGCGCCGGCGGCCCGCGCCGGTGACGTCGCCGCCGTTCGCTTGGCCCGCGTCCGGGCCGGCGTGGGCGTCGGGGTGACACCAGCCGACGTGCCTTCGCGTCCCCCCAGGTAGAGGGCCACTTCCTCGAGCGGGCGCTGCGTTGCCGACAGGCCGATGCGCTGCAGCGGTCCTTCGGCGAGGGCGCTCAGGCGCTCCATCGACAGGGCCAGATGGGCGCCACGCTTGGTCGGGACCAGCGCGTGGATTTCGTCGATGATCAGCGTGTCGAGGCTGCGGAACGCCTCCCGGGCGTTCGAGGTGAGCAGCAGGTACAGCGATTCCGGCGTCGTGATGACGATGTCGGCCGGCTCCCGGATGAAGCGGGCGCGTTCGCTGGTCGGCGTGTCACCGGTGCGGACGAGGATGGTGGGGATGCGCGCCGCCTCGCCGCGCCGGGCCGCGACCTGGGCGATGCCGGCGATCGGCGCCCGCAGGTTGCGTTCGACGTCGACGGCCAGCGCCTTGAGCGGCGAGACGTAGACGACCCGGCAGCGCCGCTTCGACGGCGGCTCCGGCTCGAACATCAGCCGGTTCAGGCACCACAGGAACGCGGCGAGCGTCTTGCCGCTGCCGGTCGGCGCCAGCAGGAGGGTCGATTCGCCCTGCGAGATCGGGGCCCAACCCTTCGTTTGGGCCGCGGTCGGGCCACCGGGGAAGGAGGCCTCGAACCACGCCTGCACAGCTGGATGAAAAGGCGAAAGCCCCACCCCGGCATCCTATCGCGCCCCCGGCGGGTTCGCCCCGATCGCACTCCTTGGTTGCCTGACGGGCCGCGATCGAAGAGGATAAGGGGTTGCGTGTGGTCGATAATCGGCCGCGGTGCACCTGCGCGCGCCAATCTCAAGCGGCGCGCTCCGAGAGGCTCTACATGAACGTCCGTCCCCTCCGCGATCGCATCCTCGTCGAGCGCCTCGAAGAATCCGAGCAGCGCGTCGGCGGCATCATCATCCCAGACAGCGCCCGGGAGAAGCCCCAGCACGCCAAGGTCGTGGCCGTCGGCCGCGGTCGCGTCAACGACGACGGCGACGTGTTCGCCCTCGACGTGAAGGTCGGCGACACCGTCCTCCTCGGCAAGTATTCCGGGAGCGAGATCACCGTCGCCGGCAAGGATTACGTCATCCTGCGCGAAGAGGAAGTCCTGGGCGTGGTCGAAGGCGTCGCCGAAATGGCGACGGCCTAGGTCCGTCCTTCAGCATCGGGTCACGCAACTCCACATGGCAGCCAAGCAGATCATCTTTCACGAGCAGGCGCGCGCGGCGCTCCTGCGCGGCGTCAACCAGCTCGCCGACGCGGTCAAGGTCACGCTCGGGCCGAAGGGCCGCAACGTGGTCATCGACCGCAAGTTCGGCTCGCCGACCATCACCAAGGACGGCGTTACCGTCGCCAAGGAAATCGATCTGAAGGACGGCGTCGAGAACCTCGGCGCCCGGCTCGTTCGTGAGGTCGCGAGCAAGACGTCGGACATCGCCGGCGACGGCACCACCACCGCGACCGTGCTGGCCCAGGCGATCATGCGCGAAGGCGCCAAGCATGTCGCTGCCGGTGCCAACCCGATGGACCTCAAGCGCGGCATCGACATCGCCGTCGAGGCGGTCATCACCCAGCTGAAGGCGATGGCCAAGCCGGTGACCGGCGACGAGATCGCCCAGGTCGGCACCATCTCGGCCAACAGCGACGAGACGATCGGCAAGATCATCGCCGACGCGATGGCCAAGGTCGGCAAGGACGGCGTGATCACGGTCGAAGAGGCCAAGACCCTCGAGACCACCCTCGACGTGGTCGAGGGCATGCAGTTCGACCGCGGCTACCTCTCGCCCTACTTCGTCACCGATCAGGACCGCATGGAGGTCCTGCTCGAGGACGCCGCCATCCTGATCCACGAGAAGAAGATCTCCAGCCTCAAGGATCTCCTGCCCGTCCTCGAGCGCGTGGCCGAGAGCGGCTCGCCGCTCCTGATCATCGCCGAGGACGTCGACGGCGAAGCCCTGGCCACGCTGGTCGTCAATCGCCTGCGCGGCACCCTCAAGGTGGCGGCGGTCAAGGCGCCGGGCTTCGGCGATCGTCGGAAGGCGATGCTCGAAGACATCGCCATCCTGACCGGCGGCCGGGCCATCACCGAGGATCTCGGCATCAAGCTCGAGAACATCACGCCCGAGGATCTCGGCCAGGCCAAGCGGCTCCACATCACCAAGGACAACACGACGATCATCGAGGGCGCCGGCGCACGGGAGGCCATCGAGGGCCGCGTGAAGCAGATCCGGGCGCAGGTCGAGGAGACCAGCTCGGACTACGACCGCGAGAAGCTGCAGGAGCGGCTGGCGAAGCTGGTCGGCGGCGTCGCCGTCATCAAGGTCGGTGCGGCCACCGAGACCGAGATGAAGGAGAAGAAGGCGCGCGTCG
>JBDSLU010000421.1:0-6983 GCA_039916225.1 Vicinamibacteraceae bacterium | reverse complement strand
GCGGCCCTGGCCGCGCGCGACACCACCGAGCTGATCGAGGAGAGCATGGCCCGGTCGACCGAGGGCGATGGCTCCGTGCAGCACGTCAGCGCGTCGATTGCCGGCATCACCAGTGCCACCGCCATCCTGACCGAGTCGCTGCGCGGCATCCACGCCGTCACGAAGGAACAGGTGAAGGGCCTCGGCCACGTCGCGACCTCGGTGCACCAGATGGGCCAGGTCACCCAGAACACGGCCGCCAACGCCGAAGAAGGCGCCGCCGCCGGCGAGGTCCTGCATGCGCAGGCCCACGAAGCGCTCCGGGCCGTCGTCGCCCTCGAGCGGATCGCCGGCACCAGCCAGCGTAGCGTCACCCGGACCATCGGGCGGGTCACGCGCAGCACGCGCCAGGTCCGACAGCCCAAGACCGCCACGCGGCGGACCGGCACGCACGGCTGATACGGCGACCAGAGTTCATGCAGATGCTGCGGCTCCCGGCCTCGGCCGCCACGTTCTCGTTCCTCGTCGCCGCCGTCGCGTCGGCCAGACCGCGGTGACCCTGTCGGAGAGCGCCGACCCGGCGCAGCCGGTCGTCAGCCGTCCGGCGCCGAAGCCGGCCGCCAAGCCGGGCCCGCCGAGCCATCGCTGGTACGACGCGCAGACGATCCAGCTCGACGCGCGCTATCGGATGATCGAGACCAGCGCCGGCGTCCGCTCGTCCAACCACCTGCAGCACCGGGAGACCTTCAAGGGTGCCTTCAAGTTCGACCCCAAAGGCCGCTACACCCTGCAGGCCGGCGCCGGCAGCGGCAGCAGCTTCACCGGCCGATCGCCTGTCGGAGAACAACTACACGCAAGTGCTCGGCGGCAAGAAGCTCGGCCCGCGCGCCTCGGTGTCGGTCGACTGAACGGCGTCGACGGCGTCGACGGCGTCGATACCTGGCGTCAGGGCGTCCGCGTTTCGACCAAGGAGACCGGCGTCATCGACGCGGTCCGCCTCGAGATCTACGAGCGCACCACCGGCTCGCGCGACGAGGGCTTCGCGGGTGGAGCGCCTGCTGCCGCACAAGCTGTCGCTGGCCGGCGGCTACGCCACCATCGACCGCAACTTCGGCGGCCTGAACGGCGACCGCTTCAACCGCGGCAACCGCATCTTCGTCGACGCCAAGCTGCCGCTGGTGCACGACCTGAGCCTGAACGTGTTCTACCGCCAGGCGGTCGGCATCGACGACGCCGTCACCAACACGCACCGCTTCGACATCGTCCTCGGCTACAACGCGCTCAAGACGCTGCAGCGCGTCGGCGCGCTGTAAAAATTGGCGGCCGCGCTCTCACGCGGGCGAGCCGTGGCGGCCACCAGCTAGGACAACGGCGTCGCCGTCGCGTTCGTCCCGGCCGCCAACACCCCTTGGCAAGCTAGAACGTGGCCCGGACGGCGAACTGGAAGGCCCGCGGTCCGCCCGATCCGAAGACGCCCCCGGCGGTGTTCACAGCCTGCCCGAAGCCCGACGAGCGCAGGTAACCAGGGTCGGTGGGATCGCTGCTGTCTCGCACCAGGGCGTTGGTGAACCCCGAATAGTTCTTCACGCTGACGCCCAGGACGTTGGTGACGTTGAACAGGTTGAACACCTCGAGCATCGGCTCGATCCGCATGTGTCCCCAAGAGAACGGGCGGGACACGCGCAGGTCGACGGACGCGAAACCGTCGTTGAAGCGGACGTCGTCGCGGACCAGCGGCAACGGCTCGCCGTTGACGCCGCCGGCTGCGTTGATCGCGGCGAGGGCGGTGTTCAGCTCGGCGCCGGTCTGGAACTGTCGACCGCCGGCGTTGCGCTGGAACACCGGCACGCGCGACTGCGCATCGGGCGTCAGGATGTCCATGGGCACGCCCGAGGCCAGGGTGACGATCGGGGCGATCTGGACGTCGCCTGGAACACGGGCCCAGCCGGCCAGGGTGAACCGGTGGCGCTGGTCGTTCGGCGTCGGTCCGTATTCGCGGCGCAGGTCGTCGTTGTCGATCGGCCCGTTGGCGAATGGGATCTGGTCGTCGTTGGCGTAGTTGAACGCCTTGGCGAAGGCGTACGAGGCGCGGAAGCCGAGCCTGCTGCTCCGCCGCTCGGCGCTGACCAGCAGCGCGTCGTAGTGGCTGCCGACGCTCGACTCCAGATTGACGACGCGATCCGGGCCGCCGACGACCGGATTGAAGACCTCGCCGATGGTGCGGCCGATGATGAAGTGCGTGCCGTGGTTGTGGACGCCGTCGACGCGCAGCGTGATGTCGTGCGGCAGCGCCTGCTCGAAGCCCAGATTGAACTGCTGGACGCTCGGGTTCTGCATCCCGTTGTCGATGATGTTGATGCCCGACGCGCCGGCGCCGGTCAGGATGAAGCCGGTGAACGGGTTGCTGAACGAGGGCGCGAACGGCGGGAACTGGCCGGAGTTGGGGTCCAGGAAGAACACGTTGCCGGCCTTGACCTCGATCGGCAGCGCCCGCCCGTCCAGGCCGCGCTCGAGCGACTCGATCTGCAGCGTGATGCGGTCGTAGTAGATGCCGAAGCCGCCGTGGACGCTGGTGCGACCGTCGCCCGGCGCCCAGTTGAAGCCAAGGCGCGGGCTCCAGTTGTTCCCGTCCCTGCCGCGCGTGCCCTGCAGGAACGGCTGCACCAGCGGGTTGATCTCGCCGACGCGGCTGATGTTCTTGACGTCGGTGTCGAGCTCGTAGCGCAGGCCGAGGTTCAGCGTCAGGTCGGGACGGATGCGCCAATCGTCCTGGACGAAGACGGCGACGTGGTTGTTGTCGGCGTCCGGAATGACCAGCGCCTCGGTCGGCTTGCCACTGCGCAGCGTCACCGCGAACAGGAGGTCGCCGTCGTCGACGCGGCCGTCGCCGTTGTGGTCGAATGTCGCGAAGTCCTCGACCAGTTCGACGCGGCCGTCCTGGAACACGCCGAGGTCGAACAGCGCGTCGATCCGCTGCCACTCGCCGCCGACGCGAATGGTGTGGGCGCCGCGGACCAGCGTCGCGGTATCGGCGATCTGGAAGCGCGTCTGCGTCGTGCCCTGCGGCACGCGGAACGAGGTGCCGTCCTGGATGCTCGGGAACGTCAGCTGCGGGCCACGCGCCACCGGCGCGATGGCGTTGTCGAAGGTGCTGATCGACACCGTGGCGCTGTTGAACAGCCGCGGGCTCAGGACGCGGCTCCAGGTGCCGACGATCGACTGGTAGCTGTTCTCGCTCCGCTGGCGCTGCGAGGCCGAGCCGATCGGCCGATCCAACGTGCTCGCGCTGGTGTCGGTGGCGCGCTCGCCGGCGTAGCGGATCATCACGCTGTCCGCGGCGTTCGGCCGCCAGTCGATGCGCCCGGAGGCCAGGAAGTCGTCCAGCGGCGCGGCGGCGAAGGTCCGCCGGATCGTCCGCGACGCGACGTCCCGCTCCCCCACCAGCACCGCACCGTCCTGGTTGCGATATTCCGCGGTGCCGAACCAGAACGCCTGGCCGGGCACGATGGCCCCGCCCGCGGAGCCGGCGATCTGCTGGCGGTCGAACGGCAGGGAGTCGCCCGACGATCGATCGAACGTCGCCGGCAGGCCCTGCCACGCGCTGTCACGGGCGAAGAGCGCGACGGAGCCTTTCAGCTGGTCGCTGCCGGACTTGGTGACGACGTTGATCAGCGACGACGCCGACCGGCCCGATTCCGCCGAGAACCGGTTGGTGGCAATCTGGAACTCCTGGACCGATTCCTGGGTGACGTTCTGCAGCGGCCCGCCGACGACGTCGTCGTTGTTGTCGGTGCCGTCGATCATGATGTTGCCGCCGCGACCCAGCTGGCCCGCCGACGAGATGACGACGCTGTTCGACTTGGTCGGATCGAAGTTCGGCGCCGGCGCGTTGCCCGGCACCAGCAGCGCCAGCTCGAGGAAGTTGCGGCCGTTCAACGGCAGCGCCTCGATGGCGGCCGACGGCAGCACGGCGTCCACGACCGAGCGGGTCGTATCGACGCCACCGGCGAGCGAGGCGACATCGACGCGCTCCTGCACGCCGGCCACGGCCAGGGTCACGTCGATGGTGACGCTCCGGCCGACCTCGAGGACGAGGCCACTACGCCGGGCGTCGGCGAAGCCGCTCGCGGCGACGGTCACATCCACGACGCTGGGCGGGAGGCCGGCCACCGCATAGGTGCCGTCCTCGGCCACAGGAACCGCGCGCGACAGCCCGGTCTCCCCGGCGGTCACGGTCACGGTAGCCTTCGGGACCGGCCGGCCCTGGCCGTCCTGAACCAGTCCCCGCACGGTCGCGGTCGTCGCCTGGCCGTGGGCCAAGGTGACCTGCAGCATCGCGATCGCCGCGCACACGGCGACCCTGTACACACGAGTCATACACTCTCCAGCACGCCGATGGCGTTGATTGAAGAGTCAGCATGCCTCGATGCTCAGGCTCAGGTCAGTAGCGCGAACCCACTACCTCGACCACCACGTTTGGGAGCGTCAAGGGCCAGGGCGGCGGCGGAGCACCAGCGGATCAGTAGGTCCAGCTGGTGAGGTCGGCACCGGCCGGAGCCGTCTTGCGGATTCGATCGGCAATCTTCGGGATGAACATCTGGTGATAGCGGAGCCGCGAGTAGGCGTTGGGACGCGTCGGGTCGCCGTTCCAGCAGTGCTCGGCCCGATCGCCGTATGCCACTTCCCCGCCGTAGGCCGGGTCCTTCGTGCTCTTCAGGAACTCTTCGACGAGATAGACCGCGTTGTTCAAGTAGTAGTTGTCCATGTCGCCGACGTAGATATTCAGCTTGCCCTGCAGCTTCTGTCCGAGGCCCTTGCTCCATTCGCGGCGTAGGATTGCTGACAGGTCGAAGTGCTGGCGCCAATACTCGGCGACCGTGCGATCGATCACGCCGGTGCGCTTGTCCCACAGCCGCTTCGGATAGCCGTCGGCCCCGACCGGCGAGTAGACCGCCTCCCAGATGTCCCACTGCCCGCCCGAACGGCCCTTGGTCCCCAGCACCAGTTCCATCTGGTTCATCGACTCGAGCGTGATGCCGACGTGTCCGAGGGAGTTCCGCAGGCCCGGCCGCGGCACCCGCGCCCACGGCCCTTCGGTGTAGTAGGCGTTAGTGTCTTTGTAGATGTCGACGACGGTGTAGGCGCGGAAGTCGATCGGATCCGGACAGGCGACGTAGGCGCCGTTGAAGTCGTCGGGATAGAAGATCTGCGCCGCCATCGCTTCCCACCCGCCGGTCGAGCCGCCGTACATGAACCGGGACCAGCCGGTGCCGAGCGCGCGGTACTTCTTTTCGAGATAGGGAATCAGCTCGTGGACGATGGCGTCGCCATAGGGCCCGAGGTTGGCGGAGTTCACCGCGTAGGAGTCGTCGTAATACGGGTTGGCGTGCTGGATCTCGACGACCAGGACGCGCGGGAAGCCCGGCGCCGTCCAGTCCTTGTAGAGCTGATGCGCCTGTTCGTCCTGGATGCGGTTGTAGCAATCGAGGTGAAACCGCTCCGAGTACTCGCACTTCACGTTCGGGTCGGGCGGCGTCTCGCGGAACCCGTCGATCGAGTGCGGGAAGTGGCCGTGGTTGATGACCAGCGGATAGCGCGCGTCGGGATGCGCGTCGAAGCCTTCGGGCACGAGAATGTGCGCGCCGAGGAACATCGGCCGCCCCCAGAACCTGGTCAATCGCTCGCTCTGGATGCGCTCGTGTCGGATGTACTTCGTCGTCGGCGGATCGGCGATCGGCGGGATGACCTGGTCGAGCGTGACCTGCACGGCGATGCCGTCGGCGCCGACGCGGACGGTCCCCGGCGTGCTGTAAACGTTGCCGGGCGCGCGGCTCCACTGCTGCCCTTCGCCGCGATCCATCGGCAGCGTGACGGTGTGGCCGTCGGCGCGCCGGAACGTCTCGTAGCGATGCAGGAGCGCCTGGACGCGATACTCACCCGGCGGCACGTCACGCAGCGAGGCGCGCGGATAGCCGAGCACGTCGGCGTCGATTGTCTTGGTCTCGCCCGGCTGCCAGCCGTCGACGTCGATGCCGAACACCTGCTGTGTCTTCGGCCCGGCCTCGATCTGGACGCGGGGCTCGGCGGTGGCGTCGGCCGAGAGGAGGAGCAGCAGCCGGCCATCGACCGGACCGGTCGTCACGCTGGCTCCGAGCGTGACCGTCACGGTGGGCGCGGCCGGGGCGATCGACGCCAACGGCGCCAGCGCGGCCAGGACCAGGGCGGCGATCACGGGAACGACACGACGCATCCGGACGTCCTTTCGCGTGCTGCCCTCGCGGGCGTTCAGGGGACCGGGCGACCGGTGCGATAGACCGGATACAAATTGAATCGCTCGTCCCAGGCCAGGTGGCGACGATAGAAGAAGTCGAGCCGCGCCGACGGGCTCCTGGCAAAGGCCGCGTCCTCGCGGAGGCGGCGCTCGAACTCCGCCTTCACCTGCGGATCGCGGGCCAGCATCTCGGTCGCCACGTCCTCGGCGACGTAGGCCTCCATGTATTCCTTGCGCTCGAAGGCGGCCGTGAAGAACCCCCAGGCGACGAGCGCATCGGCGCTGCCCGGCTCGAGCAGCGTCATCACAATCTGCGCCCGCGCCTGCGCGATCGGCACGAAGAGCGAACCCGCCGGTACGTCGCGGGCCTCGTCCTTCCAGTCGCCGGTCAGGGTGACCGCCGTGCGGCCCTCGAAGGTGCCCGGGGCCAGCGTCACCTCGGTCGCGCGGAAGGTCTGGACGGCGAGTGCCGGCAGCGGCGCCGTCAGCCGCCGGCTCTCGATGCCGTGCAGGGCCAGCTTCTCGGCGACGCGGGCGGCGTAACCCGCGGGCACGAGATAGCCGCCGCGCGGCGCCTCGACGCTGACCGTCGGCGCGACCTGATCGTGCAGCGGCACGCGCCAGATCTCCGGCGTCTTCGGGTTGTAGCGGGTGACCGTGCCGCCGGAGATCGGCGACAGCTCGCGGCGATAGGCGTAGCCGCGGAACTCGACTGGCCGGACATGGTCGGTGG
>JBDSLU010000420.1:0-4977 GCA_039916225.1 Vicinamibacteraceae bacterium | reverse complement strand
CGCGGCGGAGTCGCCGGCGCACGGACCGCTCGACGGTCTGCGCGTCCTGGTCGTCGACGATAACGAGGCGCATCGCCTGATGCTCGAGGATCTGCTGCGCGGCTGGGGCGCGGAGCCGGTGCTCGCCGCCGGCGGCGTCGAGGCGTCGACCATTCTCGAGGCCGCGGCGGCGTCGCCGTCGCCGTTCCACCTGATGATCGCCGACGCCTCGATGCCCGGCATGGACGGCTTCGCCCTCGTCGAGGCGGCCGGCGGCTTCCTGATGGAGATGGGCGCCGAGGTGATCATGCTGACCTCGGGCCGCAAGCCTGGCGAGAAGGAGCGGTGCGTCGAGCTCGGGATCACCGCGCACCTGTCCAAGCCGCTGCGCCAGGCGGAGCTGCTGCGGACGATCGAGCAGATGACCGGGCGCGTCAGGCCGGAGCCGATCGCGCCGGTCAGCCTGGTCGTCGCGCCGGTCGAGCCGCTGCGCCTGCTCGTCGCCGAGGACAATCCGGTCAACCAGAAGCTGGCCATGGTACTGCTGACGCGTCGCGGACACCGCCCGATGGCCGTCGACAACGGCAGCGAGGCGGTCGAGGCCTGGAAGTCGGAGCGCTTCGACGCGATCTTCATGGACGTCCAGATGCCGGAGATGGACGGCTTCGAGGCCACCGCCGCGATCCGGGCGGCCGAGCGCGAGACCGGTGGTCACGTGCCGATCGTCGCGATGACCGCGCACGCCATGCAGGGCGACCGTGACCGCTGCCTCGATGCCGGCATGGACGACTACCTGACCAAGCCGATCTCCATCCGCGAAGTGGATCGCGTCCTCGATCAGCTCGCCGCGCGCCGCGCAGCCTGACACGGCGATGTGGTCGAATAGACCACATGCCTCCGCGCGACGACGCCCGGCCGGTCTATTCCACCGAGGCCGGACGCCTGTGTCCCGACTGCGGCGCCCCGGCCGCGGCCTGCCGGTGCGCCAGCGGCGACGCCGAGGCGGTGCCGCTGCGGATCGTCGCTACGCTGCGGATGGAGAAGGCCGGGCGCGGCGGCAAGACCGTGACGGTCGTGGCTGGCCTGCCGCGCAATCCTGGCTTCCTGAAGGCGCTGTGCGTCGAGCTGAAGCGGGTCTGCGGGAGCGGTGGTGCCGTCGGCGACGGCACGGTGGAGATCCAGGGCGAGGCGCGCGACCGCGTGCGCGCCTATCTGCGCGGCAAGGGCTACGGCGTCAAAGGCTGAGGCCGACCCTGGCGTAGCCGGCCGCGATGCGGTTCACATCGCCCGCGGACGCGGTTCGCAGCGTTGTGGCGCCGGTGGGGGAGTCGGGGCGGATGCTCCCGCCGCCCGCGGCGTCATCGCGGGCGCTGGTGTTCCGGTTCCGCCGGTCAGCGCCGTGCCGTTGCTGGTCAGCTGATCGAAGGCCACCTGCTGCAGCGCCTTGGCATGCGCCCGCGTCAAGCCGAGCTCGTAGGCGGAGCACTCCAGGTCGCCCAGCGACCGCGGGTCGCGGCCGGTGAGGCCGCCGAACACCACCAGCGCCTCCAGGTACGAACCGGCGATGCTGGCGTGGTAGTGGTCCCACGTCCACAGATCGAGCTTGCCGGCTTCGACGCCGTCGTAGGGGTTCGGATCGGCGACGCCGGTCTGCATCGCCCGCGTCCACGCCTCGCCGACCGGCAGGATCGCCTTCGCCGTGATGCGCGCCGCGGCGAGGTCGTAGGCCGCCCGCACGTCGCGGGCCATCGCCTCGATCGGCTTGCCTGTCCACGCCCCGGTCGGCTGGTAGGTCTGATCGGCGCGCGACCACGTCGAGAGCAGATAGATGTCGACGCGGGGGTTGACGCCGCGAAGCAGCGTCGCCATCTGTCCGCTGGTCTCGACCAGCTTGCCGGGATCACCGGGCTTTTCGAAGTCGAGGGTGCTCTGGCCGTGCATCACCACCGTGTCCCATGGCCGCTTGGCGATGAGGTCGCGGCGGTTGGCGAGGTGGAATTCCAGGCCGCTGCCTGGCTGGGTCTCGAGCGAGACGTCGAAGTCCAGTCCGGCCTGGTTGGCGAACGACCGGAAGAGGGCGGGCACGCCGCCCTGGCCCTGGCCGTTCAGGTCGGTGACAGTCTCGGCGCGGTAGAAGCGCACCGCCGACCCCGCCGCGAACGTGAAGCTGTTGCCGATGAACAGGACGCTGCGCACGGCGGCGCCGCCGCTCCCGCCGGCGAGCAGCACGACGACGGCCACGACGAACGCCCACACCTTCGACGACATCGCAGGCATCTCCAGGCTACGGCTGCTGCGACGCCGGTTTCGCCTTCGGCTCGTTGAACGATCGCTCGACGGCGTCGTTCACGTCGGTCGACACCGGATGATCGCGCCACAGCCAGCGCATCATGTCGGGGAGGACGGCACCGCCCTGCTTCTGGCCGTGCTTGCCGATGCCCCACGAGTAGTTGAGGTCGTAACCCTTCTCAGTGAACGCCTGCATCAGCCGGACGTTCTGGTAGAACCAGTCGCGCCGCTGATCGTAGGTGCCGTCACGGCGCTGGCCGCGGTTGTCGTTGCGGCCGTCGACCATGAAGATGCGGATCGGCTTCTTCTCGCTGCTGCGAACGAGATCGGCGTAGCCGTCGCCGCCGCGGATGTTGGTGAAGCTGCCGACGATGCTCAGCACCTTGTGGAACGCGGCCGGCCGCTCCCAGGCGACGGTGAAGGCCGCGATCGCGCCGGAGCTCGCGCCGCCGATGCCGCGGTGGTCGGGGTTGGTCGAGATCTTGTAGTCCTTGTTCAACGCCGGCAGCAGCTCGTCGACGATGACGCGCGCGTACTTGTCGTCGAGCGTGTTGTATTCGGTCGGGCGGTTGGTCGTGCGGTCGCCCCACTCCTGCGGCGTCGGCTCGGGCTGTTCCGGCGTGCGTCCCGGGTTGATGAAGACCGCGATCATCACCGGGATCTCGCGCCGGTAGATCAGGTTGTCGAGGACGTTCGGGGCGCGGGCGCTGCCCTCCATGTCCTTGAAGGCCTGGCCGTCGTTGAAAATCATCAAGCTGGCCGGCACGGCCGGGTCGTACTGCGCTGGCACATAGACCCAGTAGGTGTGCTGCGTGCCGGGGTAGGCCTGGCTCTGAATCACGAACGGGCCGCGGACCTCGCCCTTCGGCACGCCGTCCTGCGGCAGCGAATCCGGCCCGAGCAGGTAGTGCGCGTCGGTGTTGGGACCGGCTGGGGGCTGGGCCGCAGCGGCGGCAGCCGCCGTTGCAGCGGTCGGTGCAGCGGTCGGTGTAGCGGTCGCCGGCGTCGCCGGGGAGCCGGCCGGTGAGGCGGGCTGTGCGGGCGCCGGTTGTTGGGCGCTGGCGGTCGCGGACACACCGGCCAGCAGCAGCGCCAGCAGGTACGCAGGGCGTCGGAGGATGGGCATACGGCGCCAAGTATAGAACCCAGCTCAGAGACCCGCCGGCCTCGGTGCTTCGCCGGGTATGAGCGGGGTTCTCGGCTGCGCCTTCCGCTCCGCTCGACCCCGTCGCTGGCGGCGCGTCATCGCGCTTGACTTGTATTAATGAACTAGTATTATTGGTCAATGGGTGTGGTCACCATCGACGTCCGCGACAAGACGCCGATCTATGCGCAGCTGGAACGTGGGCTGCGCGCGGCGATTGCCGCCGGCCGGCTCAATGCCGGCGATCAGCTGCCGACCGTCCGCCAGCTGGCCGTCGAGCTCCGCATCAACGCCAACACCGTGGCGCGGGTCTATTCGGACCTGGAGAAAGCCGGGGTGCTCGAAACCCGGCGTGGCGTTGGTTCCTTCATCGCGGTGTCGGCGGAGCGGGCCCGATCGCCGCGCGAGCACGAGCGCCGGCTGCGGGCGTTCGTGACACGAGTGATGGCCGACGCCGACCAGGCCGGCTTCAGCCTCGACGAAGTCGTCGCCGGCCTGACTTCGCAGCACAAGGGAGACGCGTGATGCCTTTCACTCAATCGGAACGCCGGCGGGAACGCCTCGACGTGGCGCTGCCGCGGCTCAACGTGGTGTCGGCCGCGATCCTGCTCGCGGCGCTGGCCGCGGGCTGGGCCGGCTGGCAAGCGTCCGGCCACTGGGCGCCGGTGGCGGTGGCCGCGGCGATCGGCCTGGCGCTGATGAACGCGCCCCAGCTCGCGCAGCAGTGGGAACGGGCCGTGGTCCTTCGCTTCGGCCGCTTCGTCGGCCTGCGCGGCCCCGGCCTGTTCTGGATCCTCCCGTTCGTCGATCGCGTGTCGACGTGGATCGACCAGCGCACGATCACCACCAGCTTCGCGGCGGAACAGACGCTGACCTCGGACACCGTCCCGGTCAACGTCGACGCGGTGCTGTTCTGGATGGTGCACGACGCCGAGAAAGCGGCGCTCGAGGTGCAGGACTACGAGCAGGCGATCAGCTGGGCGGCGCAGACGGCGCTGCGCGACATCATCGGCCGCACCACGCTGACCGACCTGCTGCGCGGCCGCGAACGGATCGAGGACGAGCTGCAGCAGCTGATCGACCGCCGCTCGAATCCGTGGGGCGTCACCGTCTCGTCGGTCGAGATGCGCGACGTCGTCATTCCCGGCGCGCTCCAGGACGCCATGTCGCGGGAAGCGCAGGCGGCGCGCGAGAAGCAGGCGCGCATCATCCTCGGCGAGGCCGAGCTCGCCATCGCCCACTCGTTCGCCGAGGCGGCGAAGTCCTACCACAACAACCCGACCGCGCTGCACCTGCGCGCGATGAACATGCTGTTTGAGGGACTGAAGGAGAAAGGCAGCCTGATGATCGTGCCCTCCAGCGCGCTGGACAGCATGAACATCGGCGCGATGGCTGGCCTCGCCGGCATGCAGCCGCAGATCTCGGCGCCCGGTTTTGGTGAGAAGGCGATCACAGGCGGAACTACTAAAGATGGGTAGGGCGCGGTTACGAAAAGAGTATCGGTAGAAACGGAGAAGCAATGAAGATTGGTTATGCAATCGCGATCGGACTGCTGGTGGTGGGCC
>JBDSLU010000419.1:0-28218 GCA_039916225.1 Vicinamibacteraceae bacterium | reverse complement strand
CGGCGGCGGCGGGCCAACGCCGGAAGCGCTCGAGCCCGGCACAGCCGGCCCGGTAGACGACGTGTCCTGGGTCCGCACGTCGACCCCACCAGCACGGGTCTCCAGTTCCTTCTGCAGGACCTCGATGCCCTGTGCCACGCCGACCATGTGCTCGTCGATCTGGGCGAAGACCTTCTGTTTTTCCTCGAGCGGCAGCGCGTCGAACGCCTCGCGATCGGCGACCAGCTTCTCGAACATCGCCCGCCGGACCGGTCGCAGGTCGATGCGGATCCGTTTCGGATCGGCCGGCTCCTCCTCGGGCGGCGGCCCGCCGAGCCCGCGCGCGCCGGGCGGCTGCCCGAAACGTCCGAGACGCTCCAGACCATCACGCGGACCATTCGGCCCCGCAGCGGATGGCGGAGACGACACGGCCCCCGTCGGTGGCGTGCCGCCGGGCGTGGCGAAAGTGACACCGGGCGCCCTGAAATTCGGCGGAACCGGCTGGCCGAACCCCGCGCCCTCCGGTCGGCCCGGAAAGCGCCCGTCCGGCGGCGGGCCGACTCGACGCCCACCGCGCACGCCGCGCACCTCGATGTTCTTGATCAGCTCGGCGAAGTCACCGAGCTTCAGATCGAGATCGGCCATCGGGGTCTGGACCATCGTCGACGGTGGGGCGGGGGCCGCCGGGGCCGTCGGCGCTGCCTTGGCCGCAATCTGTGCCGCGCGAGCCTCGACCGCCGCGCTGCGAGCGGCCGTCGCCGCGGAACGGGCCTCGGTCAGCGCCACGCGCGATTCGACAGCCGGCGGCAGTTCCATCAGCGTCTCGACGCGCTGACTGAGCTGCGTGGTGACCGTCCGCATCCGCTGGCTCAGTTCGCCGGCGAGCTGCGCCGCCTCCGAGGCCGCGGCATCGCGGATCGCCTGGGCGTTGCTGGCGTACGTGTAGTAAGTGACCGCGCCCACCGGCACGACCGAGAGAAGGAAGAAGACGACGATCAGTCGGAGTCGGAGGTTCAAGGGGGCCCGCTATCGCGTGGTCGTCGAGCGCCGAAGCGAAGACGCCGCTCCCCAGCGTACGTCAGCTGCCGGTCGACGTCACTTGGGACGGCGGCGACGGGGTTCCGGCCGGGCTTGTCGTCCGGGGCCACCGTCGGGCCAGGGTGCCGTATACTTGCAGGTCCGCGTGCGGTGAGGTGGCTGAGTGGCCGAAAGCGGCGGTTTGCTAAACCGTTGTACGGGCTTAAACCTGTACCAGGGGTTCGAATCCCCTCCTCACCGCCAGTTTCACGCGGCGTAGCCGCGTTCACTGGCTGCTCGGAGGGGATTCTTGGCCAGTGGTCCCGGCTTCGCCGGTCCCACAGTGACGAATCCCCTCCTGCTCACTGCGCTTCGCGGGCTAGGCGCATCGCCTCCGGCTCGCTTGTCCCTCAGCGCTTCGCGGGCTCGACGCATCGCCTTCGGCTCGCTTGGAAGCAAGCGGTCAGCGGGCATCGAGCAGCGCGGCAGAGTGGCGTTCAATCGCGCCTGCGCCCAGTGTCACGGCGACACGCTGCACCCGAGCACGTCGACGTCGGACGCCGCCGAACGTCTCGTCGAACGGCCGGGACCTCGATCGTGGCTTCATCCTGCCCGACGAGCGCGAGGCGCTGCTGGCCTACCTGCGCCGCCTGTGACGGCGACGCGTCGGGTGCGATAGCTGACGGGGCGGGCCGAGGCCCGCCCCCGCTGGCGTATGCTGAGCCTCGCCGTGGCAGATTTTCAGCGCTGTCCTAGGGCCTCCATCGCCTTGGACTCCATGACGACCCGCGTGCTGGCCACGCTGGCTACCGCGGCAGTCGCACTGGTGTCGGTGTCGTGCGCGAGAGCCGGGAGCGACACGTCGGCTACTGCGCAAAGCGGCAGCCCCTGTTTCGCTAAGTCGTTTCGCACCCGGATTGAACGCGGCCTCGCCGGCTACGCGGACGTCGTCGACATTCCCGGCATCAGCTACGGGATCGTTCGTGGCGACTCACTGGTCATGAGCGGCGCCATCGGCTACGCCGATCGGTCGGCACGGCGCATCGCCACCGCCGACACGCCGTACAACATTGCGTCGCTCACCAAGGTGTTCACCGCGACCCTGGCACTGATGTTCGTGGAGGACGGGGTCATGGACCTCGACGCACCAGTGTCGAAGTACCTCCCTGACTCGGTTCGGGTGCCGCGCGACGCTCGCGGCGGCGCCATCACTCTGCGCTCCTTGTTGACGCATACATCGGGACTGCCATCCAGTCCGCCCAACCGTCGAAATCAGAAGGTCGACGGTGCACTCGATCCGGGAATCTGGGAGGCGTACAGCATTTCCGATTTGTACGAGGCTCTCGCCACCACCAAACTCCAGAGCCACGTCGGCACGCAGTTCCAGTATTCGAACTACGGATTCGCACTGATCGGTCATCTCGTCGAGCGCGTGGCCGGCCGCCCCTACGAGCAGGTGTTGCGCGAGCGACTGCTCGCCCCACTGGGCATGCCCTCGACGGCCATCTCACTGAGCCCCGCGCAGGAGCAGCAACTGGCCGCGTTCTATTGGGCCGACGACACCACGCGAACGGAGCAGCGGGCCCACGCGCGCTTCGGCGAGGTTGCCGGATTCATTGGATTGACATCCACCGTGCGTGATCTCGCGCGATTCGTCGAAGCGCATCTCGACACGCTCGACCGCACCATCAACCCGGTGCCGCGAACCGTCGCCACGCACATGCGGCAGCCACGCCGCGCACTCCCTGCCGATGCCACGAGCACGCATGACATCGGATTCGCGTGGTTTCTGGTCACGCCCAAGCGGACGACCGGCGCCCAGACGATCGTGACGCACAGCGGTGAAGTGGACGGACATACGTCGGGGCTCTTCCTCAATCCTGCCGAGAAGATTGGCGTCGTTCTTCTCCAAAACCTCGGCGGCGACGACGGAACCGCCGCGATCGATCATCTCGGCTTCTGGTTGACGGATCTGGCGGTCGCAGAACAGCACGCCTGCCAATCGTGACGGTCCACATGAAGAGCCGAGAGCAGAAGGCCCTGTTGAAGGCGAACCGTCCCTTCGCTGCGCGAGCGAACGGCGCGCCCTACCAGATCTGGGGCACCGACCACGACGCCGCGGCGCTCGAGCAGATGAAGAACGCCTGCGCGTTGCCGGTGGCAGTGGCCGGCGCCCTGATGCCCGACGCCCACGTCGGCTACGGCCTGCCAATCGGCGGCGTCCTCGCGACCCACGACGCGGTCATCCCCTACGCAGTGGGCGTCGACATCGCCTGCCGCATGAAGCTGACCGTGCTCGATCTGCCGATCGCAGCGCTGACCGACGATCAGGCGCGCTTCACCGCCGCCATCGAGCGCGAGACGCGGTTCGGCATCGGCGCGGCGTTCAAGACGCGCCGCCAGCACGACGTCATGGACGCCGACTGGAAGACGTCGCGCCTTACGGCGGGCCTGAGGGACAAAGCCTGGAACCAGCTCGGGACGAGCGGCAGCGGCAACCACTTCGTCGAGTTCGGCGCGCTCACCGTCACCGACGCGGCGGTGGGCCTCCCACCAGGCGAGTACCTCGCGCTCCTCAGCCACTCCGGGAGCCGTGGCAGCGGCGCGACCATCGCGCAGCACTTCAGCAAGGTGGCGCGGCAGGCGCATCCCGAGCTGCCGCAGGCGCTGTCGCACCTCGCCTGGCTGGACCTGTCGTCCGAGGCCGGCGTCGAGTACTGGCTGGCGATGGAGCTGATGGGCGAATACGCCGCGGCGAACCACGCGCTCATCCACCAGCACGTCGCGCGCAACCTCGGTGTCGAGGTGCGCCTCGACATCGAGAACCACCACAACTACGCGTGGCGCGAGCGGCACGTGCTGGCGGACGGACGCGAGCGCGAACTGATCGTGCACCGCAAGGGCGCGACGCCGGCCGGCGACGGGACGCTCGGGATCATTCCCGGCTCGATGGGGACGCCGGGCTACGTCGTGCGCGGCAAGGGGTCTGCCGCCTCGCTTCTGTCCGCGGCGCATGGCGCCGGCCGTCGTATGAGCCGGACCGCGGCCAAGAAGACGTTCACGTGGGCGGACGCTCAGCGCCTGCTGCGCGCGCGCGGCGTGACGCTCATCTCGGCCGGCCTCGACGAAGTACCGATGGCCTACAAGGACATCGACGCCGTCATGGCGGCGCAACGCGATCTCGTCGAGCCCCTCGCCCGCTTCGAGCCGCGGCTGGTGAAGATGGCCCCCAGCGGCGAGCCGCCTGAAGATTGATCGTCAGCGGTTGCGGAGTAGCGCGATCAGGTAGAACGGCCAGATCAGCACGCCGCTGATGAGCGGCGGCGGCACGGCGTAGAGCCAACACACGCCGATGAAGACGGCGAGCCAGACCAGGTTCACGAGGGTCACCGTGCGCAGCAGCGCCGCGGTCGTGTCGCGATGCCGGACGATGACGATGTTCAGCGCCGCGAGCGCGAAGAACGTGATCGACATCGTGAACGCCAGGTCACGGAAGATGTCGAACAGCGACGGGGCCATGCTCATCCCCATCGGGAGGTGCGCGGTCCGCATCGCGACGAGGGCGACGGCAAGCTCGGGCTCTTCCGGCGTGAACTGTCCGGCCGTGTGGGCCAGGCCGGCGAGCAGGGTGAGCAGGGTGCCAGCCAGGAACCAGCCTTGGCCGGGGATGGCGCGGGTCATCGGTATCTCCAGGGAGCCTGACGCGTCGCATCATAGCAAGCGACGCATGGGCTAACATCCCGACGTGCCTGTCCAGGTCATCCCACTTCTGTCCCGGCGCCGCGAGATGGCTGCCTTTTTCCAGAAGGTCCAGCACGTGCTGCCGGCCGGCGCGCTTCTGACGCAGGGGCTGGCGCGGCTGCGAGACGAGCCGCACGGCTGGTCGTTCGCGCTCGGCACCGCCGAGCTCGTGATCAGCGTCGTCGTGGTTGTGGCCTTCGTCCGGCAGCTCGTCGCCATGCGGCAGGCCCGCCATGGCGGGCACGCGGGAGGCGCCCACCACACGCACGGCATCGACTGGGTCGACCTGTTCCTGGGCGCCATGCTCGTCGTGGAGGTGTGGGCCCATTGGCACGAGAGCGGGCACATCAAGCGACCGGCGGTTCTGTTGGCCGTGGTGATGCTGACGATCGGCCTGCTGCACGGGAAGATTGCGGCGTTCGGTGCCCGGCGAAACGCGCTGCGCATCGACGACGCCGGCATCGACGTCGGCGGCAAACCATTCCGGCGGTTCCGGGCGACGTGGGATCAGCTCGCCGCGGTCGACATCACCCCGAATCGCGCCCGGCTGGTGCGCCGCGACGGTGGCGTCCGTGAGCTCAACCTGCGCGACCTCCCCAACGCCGCCGACGTCCGCGCCGCGCTCGAGGGGATCAGGCTGCGGCTGGCGCCCGTGCCAGCCGAGGCCTTGCCAGAGGCGGCGTCCACGGCTCGGCCGCCCGCCTGATGGAACGGACGCGTGCTGCCACACGGCTGCCATCGATCCGCCGCATTTGGATCGGAGGATGCGCGGCATGGCCCTACGCCGCCGCTTGCGCGTCACGCTGATCCTGCCGGCCCTGATCGAAGCCACGAGCCCGTACTGGCGGCCGATCAAGTACTCGCTGTTCCCGCCCCTCGGCCTGGCGACGCTGGCGGCGTATCTGGACCCCGACGACGACGCGACGATCGTCGACGAGCACGTCGAGCCCCTCGACACGCGCGGCACGCCGGACCTGGTGCTGATCCAGGTCTACATCACCAACGCGCGGCGGGCCTATGCGCTGGCGGACGCCTACCGCGCGCGCGGCGTGTTCGTCGCGCTCGGCGGCCTGCACGTCACGTCGCTGCCGGACGAAGCCGCGGCGCACGCGGACGCCATCTTCCTCGGCCCCGGCGAGCAGACGTTCCCGCAGTTCCTCGCTGACTACCGGGCCGGCCGACCGCTGCGCCGCTACGTGTCGACTGCCGGCCGGACCATCGAGCGCGTCCCGCCGATCCGCCGCGACCTGATTCGGCGGCGCTCGTATCTGGTCCCCAACTCGATCGTCGTCACCCGCGGCTGCCCGCAGCACTGCGACTTCTGCTACAAGGACGCGTTCTTCGCCGGCGGGCGATCGTTCTACACCCAGCGGGTCGACGACGCACTGGCGGAGATCGCGCGGCTGCCCGGCCGCCATCTGTACTTCCTCGACGATCACCTGTTCGGCGACCGGCGCTTCTCCGAGGCGCTGTTCGACGGCATGCGCGGGATGGGCCGGGTCTTCCAGGGGGCCGCTACCGTCGACTCGATCCTGCGTGGCGATCTCGTGGAACGCGCCGCCGCGGCCGGGCTGCGCAGCCTGTTCGTCGGCTTCGAGACGCTCGATCCGGCCAATCTCGCCAGCAGCAACAAGCGCCAGAATCTGGGGCGCGACTATGCGGCGGTCGCGCGACGCCTGCACGACCTCGGCATCATGATCAACGGGAGCTTCGTGTTCGGGATGGACGACGACGACAGGACGGTGTTTCGCCGCACCGTCGACTGGGCGATCACGCACGGCCTCACGACAGCGACGTTTCACATCCAGACGCCGTATCCCGGCACGCGGCTGTTCGCGCGCACCGAGGCCGCCGGGCGTCTGCTGACCCGCGACTGGGATCGCTATGACACGCGGCAGGTCGTCTACCAGCCGGCGCGGCTCACGCCGCAGGAGCTGAAGGACGGCTACGACTGGGCCTACCGCCAGTTCTATCGCTGGTCGTCGATTGCGCGGGCGTCGCTGGCCCACGGCACGCTGAAGCACCAGGCGAAGCACTTCTTCTATGCGACCGGCTGGAAGAAGTTCGAGCCGCTCTGGGACGTCGCGATTCGGGCCCGGCAGTTACGGCGGATGACGCCGTTGCTCGAAGGCGTCCTCTCGCGCGTGACCCGTCAGGCGGTGCCAGCGGCGCCAGCCGTGGTCGTCAGCGGCGCGGGCTCGGCGACCACCTCGACGACGTTGCCCGACCGCTCCCAGGCACTCAGCAGGGCGGACGCCACGCGCCGGCACGTCTCGAGTGTCGCGCCGTAGACCCAGTGCGAGGCGAGGGCGTAGGCGTGGACGCCGAGCGGCAGCTCGCCCGGCTTCTTGGACAGGCCCGCCGCCGGCAGCACGCCTTCGTCGGCCGCAGCCCAGACCAGGCTGCCGTAGACCGTCCCGTAGCCGCGCCGCAGATCGGGCGCCTGCTCGGAGGCGAGCATGTAGTTGACGGCCATCGCCGCACTGAAGCCGTAGTGCGTGAACGTGCCGAGCCACTGCTGTGTCTCGCGGCTGGGCTTCTCGCCGGTGACCGCCTCGAAGGCCGCGGTCCCGACCTTGACGGTCGCGTCCTGATCGCCCGAGTCCTTCGCCTGAGCCGGCTGCGGCCCCTTGGCGTCGCGATCGGGGCCGGGCGTCGCGCCGGCCGTCTCGCGGCCATCGCCGCTCATTGCCCGCAGGCAGCGGGAGAACGAATCCATCGCCATCGCCGCGACGATGCCGCTGACGACGCCGATGGCGACCAGCTTCACGTCGATCTGGGTCGACGTCTCGGGAACTGTGGGCGTCTCGCGCTCCATGATTGATACCTCGTCTGGAGTGGCGCCCTTCGTTGCGCCGCTGCGCCAAGGTCGGTTGCAAGATGAGCGCCTACTTCGGCGCGTCGGCGGTTTTCCGTCGAGCTGGCCTGCTTCTAGCCGCCGGCCGGGTCCGCGGCGCGTTCGCGGACCAGCACCTCGATGCCGTCGAGGATGCGGTCGAGGCCGAAGCGGAAGTCGTCGGCGATGGCGCCTTCACCGAGGAAGACGCGGGCCGCCAGCAGCGCGTGGATGGCGGGAAACTGCTGCGCGTCGGTCACCCGCGCCAGCAACTCGCTGTAGCCCACCCCGACGTGCTCCGGAGCGACGCCGGACGTGCGAGCCGCCATCAGCAGATCCGCCTCGAGCGTCGCCTGGTTGCGGACGAAGCCATTGACGAGCAGTAGCACCGACGGCTTCTCGGCCTCCGTGAGCCCCGTATCCCGCAGACAGGCGATGCCCCGCTCGAACCAGAGCACCTGGTTCGGCATCAACGGCGGACCGCCGATCGGGACGCGGACCACCCACGGGTGGCGGCGCAGGACAGCGAGATGCGCCGCCGCCCAGTAGGCCAGGCCGGAGCGCCAGGTGTCATCCGGTCCGCCGGGCGGCGGCGCGTCCGCCAGCGTCGCATCGACCATGTGCGCCAGCAATTCGTCCTTCGCGGACAGGTGCCGGTAGAGGGACATCGTCGCGGCACCGAGCTCGGCCGCGACCCGGCTCATCGATACGGCCGTGAGCCCGTCCGAGCTGGCCACGAGGATCCCCGCCTCGACGATCTTCTGCAGGCTGAGGCCGTGCTTGCGCGGCCTGGGCGCCGCGGACTTCAGCCCCCAGGCGACCGCGACGCTAGCCGGAACTTGTTGCTTCAAGGCTGGTTACCGCTTCGCGGGTAGTCCGGCGTCGGGCCCATCCCCGCCCGGCAGTTTGACTTATCCAACTAAGCGTATATCATACGCTTATATGCGTACCACATACGCTTCGCCACGGCCTTGGGCGGTTGCGCCCCTACTCGTCCTGGTCACCGCCTTCGTGGCGTTCTCGTTGCCACCGTACCTCACCGGCGATGCCGCGCAGTCGCGCGTCCCGATCGCCGGCACGGCCGCCGGCTACTACCCGATGCTCGTCGCCCACGTGGTGTTCGGGGCCATCGCCATCCTCACCTGCTGCCTCCAGGTGTGGCCGTGGCTCCGCACCAGGTATCCGGCCGTCCATCGCCGCATCGGCCTGGCCTACGTCTTCGCCGGGGTGCTGCCGGCCGGCATCCTCGGCCTGATCCTCGGCGCCCAGACCCCGTTCGGCCCGGTGCTGCGGGCGAGCAACGTCCTCCTCGCACTGGTCTGGGTGTTCGTGACGATCGCCGGATACCGCGCCGGTCGCCAATATCGAACGACCGAGCATCGTCGCTGGATGACCCGCAGCACGGTGCTCACGCTGTCGATCATCAGCAACCGGATGTGGGCCGTCGTGTGGGTGATCACGCTGTCGCCACAACTCGCGACCACGTTCGGCGGGAACGAGACCTTGATGGTCCAGGCGATCGCAGGGCTCTCGGGGTGGCTCGGCTGGGTCCTGCCGCTGGTGCTGACGGAGTGGTGGCTGGATGCCCGCCACGCCTCCAGGCACACGAACAGTCCCGTCACTACTTCCGCAGGCGGCCCAGCGCCTGCTTGAGGTGCTCGCGATCCTTGGCCGGAAAGAGCCTGTCGGCGACGGCCAGCAGGAACTCGATCTGCGATCGGAGGGAATCGCGCACCCGCGGCGACGCACCGCGCGCGACTGCCGCCGCCAGCCGGTCCTGGATGCCTTGTTCCGCGTTGCTCGAGATCCGGCGGCTGAGCAAGGCCTGGTAGAACAACCGGTCGGCCCCCGCGGAGAGATTGAAGGGATCCGTCCTGGTCGCGGCCAGTGTCTTGGCGACCTCCTCGACGGTCGCGATGAGTGCCTTGGCCTCCTTGAGGTGTGCCTTGCCCTTGGGCCCCCAGCTCAATGCCACCTCGCCGGCGAGCAGGTTGACGAGCGGATAGGCGTCTGGTGCGCCGCCGTCGACCGAGAGCTGGAAGGCCGTCCGGTAGTCCTTGGTCATCGCCGTGACGGCCTTGCGGGAAGCCGCGGCGCTCGTGGCCAGCATGGCCCGGCGCTTGTGTAGCCCGGCCCGCAGCGCGTAGCGCTCGCTCGTTTCGCCGATCCCGAGGAGGTGCTCGATGAGCGTGGCCGCCTCATCGAGGAGCGCCATCGCCTTCTTCCGATCCGTCCTGGCGACGTCCCAGGCCCACCGCACCTTGCAGTTGGCCTGCTGCTCGTAGGCTCGCATCGGCGCCGACGCCGGCACCGCCGACAACACCCGGGAGAAATACACGCTGGCCCGCTCGAAATCGCGCAGCTCGAAATATGCCTGCGCGGCCTGGGCACAGAGCGCGGCGTCGGCCCACCACGCCGCCGGCATCCCGTCGATCTGACGGGTCACTTCACTCAGCAACGTCGCGGTGTCGCTGACGCTGGCCGCCCGCTTCGTCACGCCATCGAGCCACACCCGCAGCTCGGAGGGCGACACGAACGCCTCGTCGGGCCCGGGCGCCCCCCCCGCCTTCAGCGAGAACGACGGATCGCCGTAGCACTGATAGGCGCCCCAGGTGTTCGTCTGGCCGTGCTTGGAGTAGGTGTCCTGCCGCGCCTGGCGGACGGCGTCGCCATAGAGCCAGCCCTTCAGCATGTGGCGATAAAAGGACGCGGCGAAGGTCTTCGCGGCGCGGTCGTTGACCGCCCAGCCCGCCGCCACCACGCCGCGCGAACCCATCTTGATGAACTGCGTGGCCAGGTTGGCGGCCAGCTCGTGGAAGCGAACGTCCGGCGCGGCGTCGCCTTTCATCTGCCCGAGATGACAGCAGTTGATGAACACCAGCTCCGGCACGTAGCGCATCTGCTGCGCGTCGGCGGCGGTGAAGTACTCGTTCTTGTCGAGGACGAGTCCACTCACCTTCCTGTCCTTGCCGGCGTCGAACTCGAACACCCCGTGCGCGGCGAGGTGGAGAATGCGCCACGGCTTCTCGTGGATGGCCGAGAGCACGGCACGCAAGCTGGCGCTGTCGTTGATCAGCGGGGTCACCGCGTAGCCGTGTGTCCCCAGCAGCTCCGTGACCAGCGCCGCCTCGGCTTCGGCGCCGGCGAGCGGCGGAAAGCGCGGGTCGGTCACCTTCGGGTTGCCGATCACCAGCGCCGTTTCCCCGGGTGCCCGCAGGACCTGCTCGCGCTCGTTCTCGACGCGGAGCTGCCGGACCAGCCCGCTGCCGACGGCCAGCGGCTCGGCGCTGCGGTCGGTGCGGTCCTCCAGCAACTCCCAGGGGAAGGGAGCGGCTGCCGGATCCAGGAGCAGCGCCAGCTTCAGGCGATCCGAGGCATACGGCTTGAAGTCGTGTGGAACCAGCAAGTCGAAGAGCGTCCGGCCGAGGCGGGGGTCGTAGGTCGTCGTCCGCATCGCGTCTTCGATGAAACAGTTGACCGTGCCGGACCGCACGGACACCGGCCGCGCCGGCGTGCGCGCCGTCTGGGTCACCGCCTCGAACTCCAGCTGTCCTTCGTCGTTCTGTCCGATCCGCAGCCGCTGCCACCAGCTGGCGGCCTGCTCGTGCCGCGCCCGCAGCTGTCCGCCGTGGCCGGCCACCAGCCACGGGGCGGCGACGTAGTCACCGAACTCCGGCGCCGCCGCCACGGTGTTGAGGTAGTGGAGCGCTTCGATCGCGCGGTCTTCGTACAACTCGACGATGTCGAGCCGATCGATCTGCGCGATCAGACCTTCACGGCCATTGCCGCGGGCGCTGCGGAGACGGTGGTTGGCCTGGATGACGGCGCGCAGGAGCGCCCTGACGCTGTCCTGGAGGGTCAGGCCGCCGACGCCCGAGCCGATCAGGATCGAGGCCACGCTGACGAAGATCGTGCCGGACCCGCCGGCCGCGCCGTAGGATCGCTGCTGTCGCCGGCGTTCGCGTCCGACGCAGTCCGCGCCGTAGAGCGTGAGCGCGCACTCGAGGGTGGAGACGAGCTTGCCCGGTGTCAGCTCCCCTACCTCGCCGAGCCCGGCCACGATGGCGCCGGGGTGCATGGACAGGTCGTCCGCTGACGCCAGCTCGTTCATCACGACGACGCCGGTGTTGATGGGCCCCGGGTACAGCTCCATGCGCAGGAGCTCGGACAGGCGTCCGCCCAGACAGTTGTCGAGATACTTCTCCGCTGCGACGATGACGTCGTGTCGGTAGTGGCTGACGAGCACCGGCGCGCGGGCGTTCGACAGGTCGTCGTGCAGCACCCGCACGTGCACCTTGGTGGCGTCATCGAGGGTTTCCTGCAGACGCGCGTGACTGCCGCCGAGTGCCGCGGCGATCAGCTCGGTCTCGCCCGGCACCATCGCCGCCAGTGGCTCGCGCATCTCGAACACGTCGTCGGACGCCCGACCGATCGGCGCGGTCGACGGCAGCCGGGTGGTCCCACCCGTCTCCAGCAGATCGACCAGCGCGGCGAAGTGCCGGCGATCCGAGGCGAGATCGCCATGGCTGGCCTCGGCGTAGAACGCCGGGATGCCTTGGGGAATGCCGGTCACCCACAGGACGCGGCCGTCACCGCGAGCGCTGGCCAGCACCTTGACCTTGCGGCCTTCCTTGGCGTCCTTGTCGGGGACGATGTCGCAGGCCGTCTCGGCGGCGACGCCGGCCACGTAAATCGTCCGGGCCGGATCGAGTGGGCTCTTGCCGATCAGATCGGCAAACGCCCGGACACGACCGAGCATCGCGGCATCCGGAAGAGTCCAGCGGAAGCCCGCCGACTTGTCGGTGGCGACGCTGCCCTTCCCGAAGAGGCCGCGGTCGTCTGGTGCGTCGAGCTGGAGGAGTTCGGCCCAGGTCTTCGGGTCGAGGTAATCGCGGGTCGTGGCCGTGTAGGGCAGCAGGCTGAGGGCCCCCTCGAAGCCGGTGATGGTCGCGAGCAGTTCCGCGTGCGAGCTGCGGAGATCGACGAGGGCGAGTTTCCTGACCAGGGCATCGCGGCCCATCAGCATGGCGGCGATGGCGTGGGATCCGCCGTTCGGCGTCCCCAGCATGATGAAACGGGCGCCCGCGTGCTGGCAGGCCCGTGCCCATGCGGCACGCCCGGACTCGGTCGCCAGCATCGCGCGCACGACCAGCCCACCCATCGAGTGGGCGAGCAGCCGGACTGGCTGGCCGGCCGCCTCGGCGAGGTCGAGCGTCTTCTCCAGTTCCTTCCGCAGGGCTTCGGCCGATTCAGCGATCGGCCGCCGCCAATCGTAGGGGAACGGCATCACCTCGTGCGTATTGGCCAGGTGCTCGCAGAGGGCGGCGTAGCCGTCGGCCACCAGGCCCGTCGCCTTGACGCCCGCAGCGGGCCCGAGTCGCGGCAGCCCGCCGCGCGCAAGGGCGAGGAGGTCGACCCAGACGCGACGCCCGTCGAGCGCCAGCTCCGATCCCATGATCCCGGGGAGCACGAAGACGACCGGCCGCGAGATGCCGGCCCGCTTGACGTAGTCCTTCGACGTGACCGCGGACGGCTTCGCTTCGAGACGCCGGAACTCGACGCTCGACCCGGTCAGCGCCGCCACCAGCCGTCGCGATGTGTCCTGCCGCAGGAAGTAATTGAAGTGGGTGACTTCGTTGCCGGTGTCGATCCAGTAGGGCACCGGCGTCTTGCGTTCGAGGCCGCCCAGCATCGCCGGTGTGTTGACCACCAGATCGTGGTCATCGCGGTAGTAGACGTCGGTCGCCAGCGTCTTCAGGCGGCCGAAGAGTCCGGTTCCGGCCAGATCGCCGCCCAGCACGTGGAGGTCGGCGCCGGTCTGGACGCCGGGCTGATTCAGCATCCGCACCAGCGGCGACGTCGGCATCATCGCTTCGAGACCGGGCAGCTCGGTGGGCTCGGTCCGCTTCTTGAGGACGCCAGCGAGGAGGCTGGTCAACGCGTCGTAGAGGACGTTGTCGCCGAAGACGGGAATGAAGGAGGCCAGGTTGACCAGCACGGAAAAGTAGCGATCCAGCCGGCCATCGGCGAGCGTGGTCCCGCGCGCCGGGCACGCGACGCGGACGAACTTCGTCACCCTGGGCTTGAACTGCTGCAGGCGCTTCGAGAGGTCGCGCAGGCCGTCCTGATCCTTCTTCCGTCCGGCACCGAAAATCGCCAGATCCTCGGGCGTCACCGGCGCCGATCCGACACGCATACCCAGTGCGATCAGCTCGCCGATCAGGCCGCCTCGTGAATGGGAGACGATGTGCAGCTCGGCGCCCACCGGCAGGAACGCCTGGAGGGCCTTCACCAGATCGACGGCATTCTCGATCGGGCTCCTGGTCAGGCTCTGGTGCTGAAACGCGAGGATCCGCGCCCCGTAGAAAGTGAAGAGCGATCGGATCGGCGCGCCGGCGTCGGGGTTCCACAGTTGCCCGAAGCTGCCTTGCGTCGACGACGCCGTGCCGTGCAGGAACAGCATGACGGGCCCGTCACCACGGATCTCTGGCGGCGCCAGGTTGGCGGGCGAGTCCAGTGAGCAACGGAAGAGGCCAGGGCCGGGGCTGAGGTGCCCCTCGACGGACTCGGCGACGAAGTCGGTGATCGACCCGGCGATGTCGATCCCCAGGACGCTCAGCGCCTTGACCGCCCAGCCGCCGACGCTGCGGCTCGCCGGCCCGATCTCGAGTGTCGATGGGATCTCGATCGCGTCCGTCGCCTGGGACCGCTGTCGCGGCCCAGCGAGGTCCGCCGGGAGATCCTCGACGCGGCTCCAGATGCGGAGCCCATCCTGCAGCTCGATTTCGACGACGTCGTCAGGCTGGAGGCCTTCGAAGACCTGCGGCTCGAGACCGGCCCGTGCCGCTTCGACTTCCACCGTCCCCTTGACCCTGATCCGGCCGGGGGGCAGGGCGCGGCCCAGCTCCGATCGCGTGGCTTCGATTCTCCGGCCGTGGACGAGCAGCTTCACCATACCGTCTAGCCTTTCCGCGTCGGCCAGAGGCTGTCACACAGGGGACACCTCAGCCAGTTCGTCGACTCGTCCGCAACGCGTGAGGCTGGCATGAGTCGGGCGTGGCGGTGCTCAAGAAGTAACGCCGATGCGGCCGCTTCCGCACAGATCGAGCCGTAACGCCTGACGACTCTTGCTAAGCTGCCGTCATGGCGACGACGCGCAGCCACGCCTCGACCACCCGCGCCACGGCGTCGATCCACGTGGCGCCGGCCGCGGCCGGCCAGCTGCTGTCGCCAACGCAGGTGATCTTCAGCCCCGAGACGAAGCTGCAGTACCGCATCGAGCGCCTCCTCGGCGCCGGCGGCTTCGGACAGGCGTACCTGGCGACGCGACGCGGGCGCTCGGCGACCATCCCCGAGCAGGTTTGCATCAAGGTCAGCGCCCGCATCGACGGCTGGCTGCGCGAGGCCTATTTCGGCCTGCTGCTCGATGGGCATCCGCGCGCCGTCCGCGTCTTCGACCGCTTTCCGCTGATGCGCGCCGACGGCCAGGTGCTCTACTACCTGGCCCTCGAGTATGCCTGTCACGGCGACCTGAGCGCCCATCTGCAAGCCGGCCGCAGATGGACCGAGGCCGCGGCGCGGCGCGAGATCGCCGGCATCCTCGACGTCCTCGGCAAGCTGCACCGCGGCCAGCTGCTGCACCGCGACCTGACGCCGATGAACGTCTTCGTCTGCGAAGGCCGCAAGCTGAAGCTCGGCGACTTCGGTATCGTCCGCCAGCAGAGCGATCGCCGCGGCGTCACCGCCGGCACGATGAACGCCTCGATGGTGCCGAGCGACATGCTCGCCAGCACCGCGCCGAAGTGGCAGACCCGCGACGACGTCTATCAGGTCGGCCAGCTGCTCGGCATGCTGATGAAGGGCGATGCCCGGGCACGCGTCCGTCCCGCGGAAGTGCGATCGCTGGTGTGCAGCGATCACCTGAAAGAGATCATTTATCGCTGCATAGGCGAGCGGCGCAAGCGCTACGAAGGCGCCGACGAATTGATCACGGCGCTGCGGACGCCTGCGGCGCGCTTGAGTGCCGGCGTCTACCGGAGCCTGGACGGCGTGCACCTGGCGTTCACCGGCATCCTGAGCCGGCCGCGGAGCGAAGCCAAGCAAGCGGCAACTCGCGCCGGCGCGATCGTCCACAGCGGACCGTCGGCAAAGACCACGCTGCTGGTGCGCGGACGCCCCAACCCGCTGCAGGCAGCCGGCCGCGACGGCGGCGTCAAGCTGCTCGAGACCAAACGGCTGCGCGAGATGGGTCACCACATCCGCCTGCTCGGCGACGCGGCCTTCTGGCGGCTGGCCGATGCGGCGGTCAAAGCCCCTGCCGGAACACGTCGGCGCGCGCCACCTGCGACACCTCGGCCCGCCGGCGCGACCTCAGGGCGCGGTCGCGCGAAGGACGTGCGCCGACGTCGCGAATGATATGCCGCCGTCCGGCGTGCGCCTGACGTAGGGCGTCAGCGCGTCGTCGGCCTCGGCCAGCGTCGCGGCGATCACCGCGTCGTCGAGCGACACGCCCATGAGCGGCAGCCACCCGCGCAAGTCCGCCTCGACGAGCACGCGAACGCTCGGAAAATGCGCCGTGGCTGCGTGCGTCTCGATCGTCGGCGCGTCGAGGCCGCCGTCGATGGCGACGCGCCTGAGGACCGCCGCATCGCCGATCGCAAACGGGGCGCGCAGGGCATCCGCGGCGCGCTGGCCGGCGACACGCTGGAACAGCGCGACCTCCGCGGCGAAGGCCGGTATCGACGCCAGCCCGGCCCAGACCGCGATCGCGATGCCACCGCCCGGTCGGACCACGCGGCGCATCTCGCCGAGCGCGGCGCGGCGATCCTGGAAGAACATCAGCCCGAACTGGCTGACGACAGCGTCGAAGCTCCGGTCGGGAAACGGCAACGACTCCGCGACGCCCTCGTGCCACGCGATCGTCGGCGAGTGCTCGCGCGACCGTGAGCATGCCAGGATTCGGGTCGAGACCGACGACCTCCCCGCCGCCACCGACGCGCGTTGCGATCTCGCGCGTCAGCACGCCGGTGCCGCAGGCGACGTCGAGGACGCGATCGCCAGCATGGACGGTCGCTGCGGCGGCGACGATCGGCGCGAACACGCTGATCAGCGAGGGCACGAACAGCGCGTCGTAGGCTCGAGCGCCGGCGATCTGCGCCGGCAGTGTCGCGTCATCCATCGATGCCTCCTTCGTGGATCTCACGCTCGACGCGCCCGGCGAGATCCACCACATGGCGTTCGCCGCACGACGCCCGGCATCAGCGCATGGATCTCACTCGATGGCCGGTCGCTGCACCGGTTCCTGCACCGGCAGCCAGATCTCGGTCCGCAGCTCCGCCGCCGGCGTCGTGCGCGGGTTGTTCAAGTACTCCTCGACGCACGGCAGGTTGGCCGGCTCCTCGCCGCTCACCGGCAGCCATTCGCGATACAGCCAGGTGTAGGCGCGATGCAGCTCCGCGTAGGGACCGACGTGCAGCAGCACGGCGTAGGCGCCGCCCGCGATCGTCAGCGATCGCAGCTCAGGATCGCCATCGACGGCCGGGCCAGGCGGACCCGTGAGGCAGGCGTCCGAACGGAGCGCGGGCGCCGGCGTCGCACTGGGATCGTCGTAGTAGAGGCCGAAATAACGGCTCGTCGGCCCGACCCAGCCCCGACCGACCGCGGTCGCGTTCAGGCGCTCGAACGTGCCGCCGATGGTCTCGTAGCTGCCCACGTGCCGGCGCGCGATCACGGCGATCGGGTCGCTGCGGCGGATCGCCACCGCGCCCTCGAACTGGCCCGACGACGATGCGCGATAGGCGGCCGGCGGTGCGCCATAGGCGGACCGGAAGGCGCGGGTGAACGCCGCCTGGCTGCCGTAGCCGGCGCGGGTGGCGATGCGCGCGATCGGCACCTCGCCTTCGATCAGGTCGAGGGCCGCCCGGTGCAGCCGCATCCGTCGCACCGACTCGGTCACCGTCTCGCCCTGCAGCGCGTGGTAAATGCGATGGAAATGGAACGGCGAGAAGCAGGCGACGCCGGCGAGGTGATCGAGGTCGACGTCGCGATCGAGGTGCCCGGACAGGTAGGCGTGGACGCGCTCGACGCGGGCGGCGTAGTCCTCGATCGTGGGCGCGGCGGCCACCATTCCGCTGCCGTTTCGGCTGTCGTTCGGCATCCGCCTACCTTAACGCCGTCAGCTTGGCCGTGGCTGCGAATCTGCGGAGTTCCCGAGCCGCCGACCTGCTCGCACCCCGATTCGCAAGCCAAGTCAAAGGGCGGCTGTCAGCATCGCGTCCATGCACACGCGTGAGCTGCTCGTCGACACGACACCGTATCTTTCGCCGCGCCTCGCCCTCGACGGCATCACGCCGGAGCTGGCCGACCGCCGGATCCCTGGCGCGCCGCACACGATTGCGGAGATCGTCGCGCACATGGCGTTCTGGCAGACCTGGTTCAGCGGCCGCTGCGACGGCACCGCCGGACCGATGCCGGCGTCGGCGTCGCTCGGCTGGGTCGCGCCCGAGCCCGGGCAGTGGGGCGCCGTGCGGTCGCGCTTCCTCGACGGCCTCGATCGCCTGGTCGCGCTCGGCGCCGCGAGCGATCACGCGCGGCGCGTCGATCCGCCCATCGAGTTCCCGCCGTTGGCGCACTACACGGTCGGCGACGTCTTCGTCCACGTCGCCACGCACAACGCCCATCATCTCGGCCAGGTCGTGCTGTTGCGGCAGCTGCTCGGCGCGTGGCCCCCGCCGTCCGGCAGCTGGACCTGGTAGGCCGGTCTGCTCGCGGCCCGTCCCATTCGCATCCTCCCGCACCGGACGGCGTCCGGCGCGGCGATAAGATGGGCCGGTCCGATGCTGTCCGCGCCGCCGCGCTACGCGTTTGGAGACGTCGAGCTCGATGCCGGACGCGTGCTGGTGCTGAAGGGCGGCACGCCCGCCACTCTCGAGCCGAAGGCGTTCGCCGTACTGCAGCTTCTCGCCGAGCGCGCTCCGCACGTCGTCGACAAAGCCGAGATCTTCGCGGTCGTCTGGAAGGACACCGCCGTCACCGACAACGCGCTGACGCGCATCGTCGCGCAGCTGCGCAAGGCATTGGACGACGACGCCAAGGCGCCGCGCTACATCGCCACGGTGTCGGCACGCGGCTATCGCCTGCTGCCGCCGGTGCAACGGCTCGAAGGCGACGCGACATCCGCCTCGATCGCCGCTCCGGTGCCGATCGCACCGCCACCAGCCGCAGCCAGTCCGCACTCGACGGGCATCGCCTCGACCGGCACCGTCGCGCCGGGCCCGATCATGCCGGATCCGATCATGCCGGACCCGGGCACGCCGGGCCCGGGCACGCCGGTTGTGTCGGCGGCTTCGCGGCGGCGGTGGCCGCTCGTCCTGGCGATCGCGGCGATCGCGGCAGCGGCCATCCTGGGCACGTGGCTCGCCCTCGGGAAGCGGCTCGCGATCAGGGGCCTTCCGTTTGGACAGCACGTGCCCGCGATCTCGCTGGTGCGCTCGGTCGGCGATCTCGATCTGGCCACGGCCGCGGGCCTGTCGGCGGAGCAGATGACCGTCGCCACCGGGTTCGACGGCTACCTGGCGTTCTCGCCCGACGGGACGACCATCGCCTACGCATCGGACCGCTCGGGCGCGCTCGAGATCTACGTCGAGGGGCTTGCCGAAGGGGCGGTCGCCACGTCGCTGACGCCCGGCGCCGGGCAGTGCATTCAGCCGGCCTGGTCGCCGGACGGGCGATTCATCGCCTACGCCGACCTTGGTGGTGGCGGCATCTGGATCGTGCCGTCGCGGGGCGGGTCCGCCCGCAAGGTGGCGGAGTTCGGCGCGCATCCGTCGTGGTCGCCCGATGGGCGCCGGATCGCGTTCCAGTCGCGGCCGCCGGCCGACCTGAATCCGGGCGGCTCGTTCGGATCCGACTCGACGATCTGGATCGTCGACACCGACGGGCGCATGGCGCCGAAGGCGGCGACGAGCCCGGGGCGGCCGCTCGGCTCGCACGGCATGCCGCAGTGGTGGCCGGGCAGCGAACGCATCGTCTTCGCGGTGTCGGCGCCAGCCGGCGTCTTCATGGGCGCGGCGCTGTGGACCGTCGATGCCCGCGGCGGCGAGGCGCACCGGCTCGCCCTGCATGCCCGCCTGTCGTCCGAGTTCGTCGTGGCGCCCGATGGGCAGGGCGTCCTGTTCACCGCCCGTGACAGCAACGCGCTGTGGTGGCTGCCTGTCGACGACACCGGTGCGGCGGCCGAGCCGCGGCCAACCGCGTTGTCGGCCACCGGGCCGTCGGTCGCCAGCCTCGCCATCTCCGCCGATGGCCGCCGGATCGCGTGGACCGCGGGGGCGTCGAGCAGCGGCATCTGGGCCGCAGCGGTCGGTGGGAGTGCGGCCGCCGCGGCGACGCCGCTCGTCCCGCCGGCCGAGATCGGCTGGCGCGCCGGCCACCCTGCCGTCTCGCCCGACGGGCGAGTCGCCTTCATGGGGAACCGCGGCAATGCCGGCAACAAGATCTTCCTGGTCGAGCCCGGACGCACGCCGCGCCAGCTGACCACCGACGCCCGCGACCACTTCAGCCCGCAATGGCTGAAGAACGAAGACGCTATCGTGATGCTCGCCAACCACGGCGACGGCATGGGCTGGTGGCGGCTCGACCCGCACACCGGTCGCGAGCGGCTGCTGTTCTATCTGACCGACGTCACGCGGCCGGCCGGCGTGCAGTCGCAGGTCATCGGCCCGTCGGCGGGCATGTCGATCAGCGCCGACTTCACCAGGCTGGCGGTGGCCTACGTCCGCGACGGCGTCCCCAACCTGTGGACGACGACGCTCGTGGGGCAGCGGCCCGTGAACGGGCTCGTGCAGCGGACCACCGAAGCGATCGGCGGCGCGTTCGGATCGTGGTCGCACGACTCCGCCTGGCTGGCCTACCAGTGCGGCCGCGGCGGCGACACGCAGGTCTGCGCCATCGCCGCCGACGGAACGGCACCGGCGCGCCAGCTGACGCAGGATCCCGGGACCAACTTCATCGGCGAATGGATCGACGACGACGCGATCCTCTTCGCCGGCAAGCAGCAGGCGGTGTGGAACGTGCGCAGCGTCTCGCCGGCGACCGGCAAGGTGTCGACGCTGACGGCCTTCACGGAACCGCGCTTCTACGTGCGCTACCCGCGGTGGGATCCAACCGGCCGCCGGGTTGTGTTCGAGCGCTACGAGACGACAGGCCGGCTGTGGTCGCTGCGGATACCGCCCGTCACCGTGGCTGAACCACCAGCGCGCGGCTCCTCGCGCTGAAGAAGACGCGCGCGAACAGGTGCAGCGGCAGCAGGCCATCGGCGCCATCGGCGGCCGGCGCCGGCACGATCGCCGCGGTCTGCCGCTCCAGGGTGGTGTCGCCGACGCGGAGCCCGACCACGGTTGCGGTACGGACGGCGCGCGTGCCGGTCAGCGACCCGAGGTCCGCCGTGCCGGCGTGCCATTCGGCGACCAGGCACCGTGTCCGCGCCTCCTCGAACAACACCAACGTATCTGCACCCGAATCCGGCACGAACCGATGCACTTCCTCCACTCCGTGTGCCGAATCCGCCCTCCGCTCTGAGCTGGGCTCGGAGCTGAGCTCGGAGCTGAGCTCGGAGCAGGGCTCAGAGCCGGGGTCGGAGCTGGGCTCGGAGCCAGCGGGCTGGGGCAGCTCGACGAGCCAGCGATCGTGGGCGTGCACCAGCGTCAGGCGAATCCCCGGCGCGGCGTAGCCGGACTCGTGCCAGTCGATCCGCGAACGCCGATAGTCGATGGTGAAGTCGAAGCGCGCCAGGAAGTCCTGGCCCAGGACCCCGTCGAGGACTGTGCCCAGCACGCCCTCGGCGCCTGCTGGCAGGACCGTTGCTGTGATGCCCGCCGCCGCGGCGGCGCCGACGGACAGGGGCGGCAAGGCCACGACGAGGCAGGTGACGGGACCCGCGGTGGCGCGCATCACGGTCCGGGCCACCGGCGCGGCCCCGACCACGACGGCCACCCGAGCGGTCACCGCGCTGTGGGTAGAGCCGGTGTCGAGCAGGAACCGGAACGGGCCGTGGCCGCCGATGGTCACCGGCACGACGACCTCGCCGGGGCGGGTCGACGTGAAGGGCGTCCGTGATGGCGCCGGCGCGACATCCCCGGACGCGGTCCTGGCCGGCAGGACGACCGCCGACACCAACACGATCGCCATCGTCGCGCGCACGTGAACCTCCTCGGAATGCCCGAGGTCCAGCGTGCCGGCGACGTCGCGTGAGGTCGTGATGCCCGGCTGATGTTTAGCGGATGTTTTCGCCCGGCTGGGGCTCGCTCGCTCCGCTTGGGGAGCGCGATTCGGCGAGGAGCAAGGCGCGGCTGAGTGCGATCTCCGCGACCGGGATCAGTCGATCGGTACGGGGTCGCCGAAGCCGCGGCGGACGATGCGGACGCGGTCCGCGGTGTGGAGGGCCTTGTCGGCGTCCAGGGCCCGCTGCAGCGCCTGGCGGACGTTCGCCTCCCGATCCGGCTGCCCCATGGCGTTGGCCGGGTTGACGAGGACGACCGGCCGCGGATGGGTGGCGATCAGCAGATCCGGCGTGTCGTAGTGCGCCAGGACCGACGGAATCAGGACCTCGGACAGGTTCTTGTGCAGCCCCGCCTGGAGAGCGGTCCGATACGACACCAGCGTCCGCTCGACCACCAGCCGCGAGATCCGCGGATCGACGGCGGCGGCATGGAGCGCCACCATCCCCTGCGCGCCGGTGGCGAGACCGTGATGGCCGCCTTGTCGACGTCCGGCCGGGCAGCCAGCCAGTCGACCGCGCGGATCGTGTCGTCGACGCGCAGACCGACGATCGTCTTGCCGACGGCGACGGCGCGCTGGAACAGCGCCATATAGGGTCCGAGCGCAAGCTGGTTCGGGTTGGGCGGCGGCTCGCCCAGGACGCCGCGTGGATGCAGAGCGAGCACGACGGCGCCGGACTTGGCGAGGCGCGTGACGTCCGCGCTGGCCGCGATGTCATCGAGCGGCGTAGCGTCCATCCACAGGATGGCGCGGTGGGACCCGGCCTTCTCCGGGACGGCGACGATGCCGGCGAGGGTGACGCCGGCCTCGCCCTCGAGCGTGATGGACTCGGTACCGAACCCGTCACCGGTGCCTTTCGGCGCGGTCGTGGCCTTGGGCGAGGCGCCGGCGACGGCCGTGACCGAAGCCAGGCTCCTGATGTCGCGCTGGACACGGGTCCGCAGGCGTTCGACCGCCGCGGCGGATGCGATCGGCGCCGCTGCCGGGGTGATCTGCTGCGCACGCCGGCGCGCCAGCTCCTCGACGGTCAGCGATCCCAGGCTCATCGCCGCCTGACCATCGACGGTCACCGTCAGCGCGTCGGGGTTCTTCGGCCGCGCAGGTGTGAACGTCGCGACGGGCGCTCCAGGGCCCTTGAGGTGCCGGGTCAGGAAGGCGAACACCTGCGACGACACCGGCCCGAGATTGCAGTGGCCGCCCTGGCCGTGGATCAACTGGACGGCGTCGGTGGCGCCGAACAGCCCATAGAAGCGCTTCGCTTCCTCGAAGGTGTCCTTGGCGCCGGCGATCGGGAAAAAGTCGGTCTCGAAGGCCACGATGGCGACTGGCCGCGGCGCGGCGCGGCCAGTTCGACCCAGTCGGCGAAGTCGAGGCCCGAGGCGATGAAGCGCGGCAGCGTCTGCTCGGCGTCCTGCGGTCCGTTGCCAGGCATCAGCGTCTTGAACGACGTGATGAACGAGGCGATCGCGGCGGCCTTGACCCGCGGATCGGTGGCCACGAGGTAGGCCGCGGCGGTGCCGCCGCCCGAGCAGCCGAAGGTGCCGATGCGCGCTGCGTCGACGTCGGGGCGCTGCGTCAGGTAGTCGACGCTGCGGACGCCGTCGGCGAACCAATAACGGGCGATGTGCTGGCCGACCAGCAGCGACGTCTGGTTGCCGTGCTCGTGCTCGCCGCTCGGCTCGACCTTCGACGCGCCGAGCTCGGGATCGAAGTGCTGCATCCGCTCGCCCTGACCCATCGGATCGATGGCCAGGGTGAGAAACCCGGCGCGGGCGAAGTTGGCGGCCCACGAATACTGGCTCGCCTTGCCGGCGCCATGTCCAGGCGCGACGACCAGCGCCGGGAACGGGCCGGCGCCCGCCGGCACGTAGACGTTGGCCGTCACCCAATACCCGGGGACGCTCTCGTAGGCGACGTTCTCGACGCGAAAGCCGTCGTCCTCGACGGTGCCGAACCGCTTGGCGACGACGCGCCCGACGGGCGGCCGCGGCACACCGCCGACCAGTTCGCCGACCACCTGCCGCACGTGGCGCTGCCGCTTCTCGGCGTCGGCGCGGGTCGTGATCGCCGCCATCGTGGTGACGCGCTGGTCGAGCTGGGCGAAGCCGATCGCGTTCAGGTTGGCGATCAGGGCGGCCTGCGCCGCGGCGGATTGAGCGGCAGCCTTCTCCTGCGCCCGGCCCGCGGCGGCCGGTCCGCCCGGCGCTTTAGCAGACAGGGAGGCGGCGGACGCGGCCAGAAGGAGCGCGCCGAACGCGACGCGCAGGGATCCGATGCGCATGGCTGAGACTACGCGCCGCCCCCAAGACGTTTCGGTTTCTGCAAGTTGCTCGGAGCATGCTCCGAGCAAGCTACGAGCACGTTGCAGTTATGGCGTACTGGCGTCGGGGAGCTCGTTGTTCTCGACGGTCGCTCGATCGGCGAGGCGGGTGATCGACGACGGGACGTACTTGGAGACGCTCTGCCAGCCCGAATGCGACCGGTTGCCGTCGGCGTCGCCCGGGCCGGGGAGGAATCGGTTGGCCAGCGTCAGCGTCCGGGCGGTCGTGCTCGGGCTGATGCCGTTGGCGAGCACCGCCAGCCGCGCGCCGGGCGTGAGAATGACTTCGGGATCGCCGTGCCGGCACGCGTCGACGATACGGCGCGCCGCCCGGGCCGCCGAGACCGAGACACCGGGGATGGCGTTCGTGAGGTGGAACCAGGCGAATTCCTGCCGGTGCTGCCCCTTGAACCTGGCGTTGTAAGTCGAGCCCGTGCGCATCAGGCCTGGACACACGGTGGTGACAGCGAAGCCTTGGGTGGCCAGTTCGGATCGGAGTCCTTCCGACAAGCCGGTCAGCGCGAACTTGCTGACGCTGTAAGGCAGCAGGTGCGGCACGGCGATCTTCCCGCCAATCGAGGAAATGTTGACGATGCGCTTGGCCCCCTGCGAACTCATGTGCGGCAACGCCGCCAGGATGGTGAACAGCGGGCCCCAGAAGTGCGTCGCCATCGCTTCCTCGAAGTCGGCGACGGCCATGTGCTCGAGCGGGCCCACCTGGATGATGCCGGCGTTGTTGACGAGCACGTCGATGCCGCCGCGATCGTGGACGATGCGCCCAACCGTCCGCTCGATCTGGCTGCGATCGGTGATGTCGCAGGCGATGGTGGTGACCTGACCGCCGCGGCCCTCGATGTCCGCCGCGGCACGCTCGAGCTCCTGCTCGTCGCGCGCCGAGAGGACGACGTGCGCGCCGGCGCTGGAGAACTCGCGAGCCATGGCCAGGCCCAGCCCACGCGAGCCACCGAAGATCACGACGGTCTTGCCGGTGAAGTCGACGGCCCGCCGCGAGCGCAGCGCCTTCGCCGCGACCAGCGTGCCGAGGGCCGTTCCGATGGCGATGCCGAGTGAAGTCTTCAATCTCATCCTGACACCTCGTGGTCTGCGGCGCCCCCGACGCACCGGGATCGCCCTGGGCGTGTCACAAGTGGCAGCCGGTTGCCTGGACGCGAAACGCACGACCCCCCAGCCGGGAGCCACGATGCCCGCGTATGCGTGCGAGATGCAAGCGCCAGACCGCGCCGCCGTAGAGCTAGCCGTCGGCGCGCGGCACGCCGTAGAGCACCGAGAACATCGCGGTGGTCACGGCGACGCTGACGGCCAGCACCGCGAACAGCGTGCCGGCGAAAGGAGGGGTGATGCCGGGAGTGCCCAGCATGGCTGCAGGAGGCTGCCGCAGCCGACCCTGCCGTCAGACCACTTTCATGCCCTGCGGCGGCTTCGGCTCGCCCTCGTTCGTGTAGAACCACACGACGTAACCATTCGGGTCCTTGATCTTGAACGTCCGGTCACCCCACCACTGCAGGGTGAGGGGGTCGGCGACGGGCACGCCCTTCTTCTGTAGCCGATCGTGCAGCGCCCGGACGTCCTCGACCTCGAGGTAGATCTCGACTGGCTGGGCCCCAACCGCCGGCGCGGCCGGCCGGCCGCGGGTGAACATCACCTGTGCCTCGCCCAGCAGCACCGAGCAGAAGTCCAGCCCACCATCCTTGCCGACCACGCCCATCATGTGGGTGAAGCCGAGCGTGTCGACGTAGAAATTCCGCGATTCGTCCACCGACCCGACCGCGATGATCGGCATCACCTTGCCCGCAACCGTTGTGCTCATGTCCGTTCCTCCACGCCCGTCACCATCGTGCGGGCTGGACCTACTGTCGGGCCATGGCCAGCATCGATTCCACTACTACCGGTAGTAGATAATCGTCGGCATGCGCGTCGCCGATCCGGAGATGCTGGAGGGTATCGGCCTGGGGCTCTACGAGCGAAAGGCCCTGATGGCACTGATGCTGTGCGGCGTCGCCGATGCGGCGACGCTGTGCCGCGAAGGCGACGTGCCCTCCTCGAAGATCTACCAGGCCATGGAGAAACTGGCCGGCCTCGACCTGGTCCAACTCCAGCAGACGCGGCCGCGGATGTTCGCGGCGCTGCCGGCGGACGCGGTGGTGTCCCGGGTGGTCGAAATCGCGCGGGAACGGGCCGAGCGGTTCGCGGCCAGCGCGCCGTCGCTGCAGGCCGCTCTAGACGGCCTCCGGCCGCGGGTCCGCGCCCACCAGCCCTTCCTCGATTTGGCATGGGGCGTCGACGGGCACGTTCGCCGCCACCTGCTGCCGCTCACGGCGGCGCGCACGCGGATTCTGTCCTACCTCGAAGCCGGCGACCTTCAAGCCATCGACGCCGCCATCGCCGGCGGCTTTCCCATCCTGCGTCGCATCGCCCGCAACGCCGCGGTGCACGGCGTCGAGCATCGCATGGTCTTCGGCTTCTCCTATCGGACCGCCGGGGCGCTGGTCGAGTTCCTGAAGACCCACCGTCACGACCTGCGGCAGGTCACCGGCGTCCGCTACTCCGGCGAGCTGGGGCACCCGTTCCACGTCGTCGACGAGGACACCGTGGTGCTGCCGCTCGATCATCCCTTCGTCAAGGAAGGCCGCTTCGCGTCGCTGCTGGTGCGCGATCGCGAGCTCGCCGACAGTCTGGCCGGCGGCTTCCACGAACTGTGGCGTCAGGCGATGCGCAGCCTGCGCGAGGTGAGCGTCGATCCCCGCGGCGGCGTCTGACGGCTCGGGCGAGCGGCGGCGGCGCGGCGGTGGCACCGCATGGGGGCGACCGGCTGCCGCCGTCAGTCGGCGACGAACGTCACGTAGACCAGCTCGCCGCCGCGCTCGACATGCAGCACCACCGAGTCTCCGGTCTTCACCGCGGCCAGCGCGGCACGCAGATCGTTCATGCCGGCCACCGGCTGACGGTTGATGACGTGGATCACGTCGCCCGCGCGCAGTTCGCCGTCACGCGTGTCGAGCACCCCTGGCGTCGTCGACACGATCAGCACGCCGGCGACGATGCGCACCGGCGGCAGGACGCGCGCGATGGTCGCGTCGAGGTCGACGCCGAGGATGCCGAGGCGGGCCACCACGTGGTCGCGCGGATCGGCGCCCGCCGAGAGATCGGTCAGCGAGTCGCGCCGGGCCATCATCGTCACCCGGACCGACTGCTGCTGCCCGTCGCGCAGGATGTCGAGGGTGATCACGTCACCGACGCTGCGGCGATACAAGCCGACCTGGAGCTGGCGGCCATTCTCCATGCGCTTACCGTCGAGTGAGACCACCACGTCTCCCGGCCGGAGCCCGGCCTGCGCCGCCGGCCCGCCCGGCAGGACGTCGGCCAGCACGACACCGTAGTCCCGCGACAACCCGAGCCCGGCCGCGAGCAGCGGAGTCAGCGTCTGCGGGCCCACCCCGATGTCACCACGGCGGACGTGGCCGTGCTGGCGGATCTGCTCGTAGACACCGCGGACGATGTTGCTCGGCGCGGCGAAGCCGGGGCCGTCGCCGGCCGCGCCCTCGCGCGACGCGACCAGCGTGTTGATGCCGACGATGCGGCCGCGCAGGTCGACGAGCGGGCCACCGCTGCTGCCGGAGCTGATGGCGGCATCGCTCTGCACGTAGACCATCGGCGACTCGGGTTCGAGCTGGCGGGCAACGGCGCTGACGACGCCGAGCGAGACCGAGTTGTAGAAGCCGAGCGGGCTGCCGAGCGCGACCACCAGCTGGCCGGCCCGCAGGTCGTCGGAGTCGCCAAAGGTCAGCGTCGGCAGGCCCGTCGCCTCGACCTTGATGACGGCGAGGTCGGTCTCGAGGTCGAGGCCGACGACGCGCCCGTCGAGCAGGCGTCCGCGCGCCGCCAGGATCGAACCGCCGGTCGGCACCATCGGCACCTCGACGCGGATCCGCTGCGCGCCCCGGACGACGTGGGCGTTGGTCAGGATGTAGCCGGACGCATCGACGATGGCGCCAGAGCCGGAGGCCCGCTGGGTGCGCACCAGGTCGGT
>JBDSLU010000418.1:0-19624 GCA_039916225.1 Vicinamibacteraceae bacterium | reverse complement strand
TCGATCGCCCGCACGCCGATGCACACGACCCTTCGCGGCAGCCGGAACCGCAGCGCGTGGCTCGACGACCTCGGCCGGCGCCTGCGGCTCGACGACGATCAGTGGCACGACGGCCGGCTCGTCGCGTCTTCCGTCGAGACCGGGAAGCGCGGTTCGAGGGTTTCGGTCGGCGCCACGCTGCGCGTCGAGGTGTACGGCGACGGAGTGCGTGCGCCGCGGCGAACGCCGCTGACGGTTGCATTCGGCGGCGTGCACGAGGTGATCACGACGCTCAACGGTCGCGAGCTCGTCGACATGGGAAAAGACCACATCGTGTTCGCGCGGCTGAACGGACGTCGGACATGCTGGATCTCAGCATCCACCTGGCCGGCGGCCACATCCGCATCGTCGCCGAGCGTTGCGCGGTATCGACGCGCCTAGTCCGGCGACGGATCAGCGCGCGCCGCTGAGATCGGATCGCCCGCCTCCCGCGCAGGTGTCGCTCGCAGACTCGCGTGCGCCGACGGCTCGTCGCCTCGTCGAATCGGCTGACCTCACGGATCGCTTCAGAACACCCATGCCGCCCGTCGGGCGGCGTCTTTCCCCGGCGCAGGCCGTTCTCGACGCGCTACGCCATCCCGAGCTTGTGGCGGAAGTAGGCGATCGTCGACGTCAGGCCCTGGTCGAGGGGCACGGTCGGCTCCCAACCCAGGAGGGTGCGGGCGCGGGTGATGTCCGGCTTGCGTACCTTGGGATCGTCGGTCGGCAGCGGCCGGTAGACGATCCGGCTCGTCGACCCCGTCATCGTGATGATCGTCTCGGCGATTTCCTTGATCGTCATCTCGTGCGGGTTGCCGATGTTCACGGGATCGTTCTCGCCCGACTCCATCAGCTTGATGATCCCGCGCACCAGGTCGGTGACGTAACAGAAGCTGCGCGTCTGGCTGCCGTCGCCGAAGATCGTCACGTCCTCGTTGCGCAGTGCCTGGCTCATGAACGCCGGCACCGAGCGGCCGTCGTTGAGGCGCATCCGCGGTCCGTAGGTGTTGAAGATGCGGACGATCTTGGCGTCGACCTTGTGGAAGCGGTGGTAGGCCATGGTCATGGCCTCGGCGAAGCGCTTGGCTTCGTCGTAGACGCCGCGCGGACCGACCGGGTTGACGTTGCCCCAGTAGGTTTCCTTCTGCGGGTGCTCGAGCGGGTCGCCGTAGACCTCGGACGTCGAGGCGATGACGAAGCGCGCGCCCTTCGCCTTGGCCAGGCCGAGGGCCCGGTAGGTGCCGAGCGAGCCGACCTTCAGCGTCTGGATCGGCAGCTCGAGATAGTCGATGGGGCTGGCCGGGCTGGCCCAATGGAGCACGGCGTCGACCGGGCCGTCGACGTAGATGTAGTTGGTGACGTCGTGCTTGATGAACTGGAAGTCGCGGCCGGCGAGGTGCGCGATGTTGGCGGTATCGCCGGTCAGGAGGTTGTCGATGCCGACGACGCTGTCGCCGCGATCGAGCAGGGCTTCCGCCAGGTGCGAACCGATGAATCCGGCCGCGCCGGTGATGACGATACGAGCCATGTGGGGGTGCTTCGGTCTAGTACGCGTGCTTGTGGAAGAAGCCCTTCACGAGCGTCAGCCACATGATCTTGAGGTCGAGCATGACCGACCAGTTCTCGATGTAGTAGAGGTCGTACTCGATGCGCTTCTCGATCGAGGTGTTGCCGCGCCAGCCATTGACCTGGGCCCAGCCGGTCAGCCCGGCCTTGACCTTGTGACGCAGCATGTATTGCGGCATGCGCTGCTTGAACTGCTCGACGAAGAACGGCCGCTCCGGGCGAGGGCCGACCAGCGACATGTCGCCGCAGAACACGTTCCACAGCTGCGGGATTTCGTCGAGGTTCGAGCGGCGCAGGAACTTGCCGACCGGCGTGCAGCGCGGGTCGTCTTCGCGGGCCCAGATGGGGCCGGTGTCGCGTTCAGCCTCGTCGTACATCGAGCGGAACTTCCACACCCAGAACGAGCGGCCGTCGAGGCCCATGCGCTCCTGACGGAAGAACGCCGGACCAGGCGAGCTGGTCCGGACCAGGGCCGCCAGGACGCCGAGCACCGGCGCCAGCACCAGCAGGCCGGCCGAGGACAGGCCGACGTCGATGGCCCGCTTCAACACGCTGTTGAAGCCGCGCAGCGGCACGTCGTGGATGTTGATGATCGGGATGCCGTCCAGCTCTTCGAGCCGGGCGCGCAGGGCGATCACCTGGACGAGGTCGGGGACGACCTTGACCTCGACGATCTCGCGGTTGGCGCTCTCGACGAGCGCCACCATCTTCATGTGCTCGTCGAGGGGCAGGGCGACGTAGAGCTGGTCGATCCGATCGCGCTGCAGGATGTCGCCGGTCTCGTCCAGCGTCCCGAGCAGCGGCAGGCCGCGATAGCCGATGTGGTCGCCGCCCGCCTTGTCGTCGACGAAGCCGATCACTTTGTAGCCGAGCTCGTGATGCTCGAGCAGCTTGTCGACGACGACGCGGCCCAGTTCGCCGGCGCCGGCGACCAGCACGCGCTTGAGGCCGATGCCCTGACGCCAGCGGCGCTCCAGCGCTTCCCGGACCAGCTCGCGCGTCGCGTAGGTCAGCGACACGTTCATGACCAGGAAGAGGCCCCACACCAGCTGCGACACCTCGAACGCGCCGCGCTCCTTGACGTCGTCCGGCAGGTAGTAGGCCTGGACGTAGAGGGTCGTGACGATGCCGAGGACGACGGCGAGGATGCTGCCGACGAAGACGGCGAAGAAGTCGTCGACGCGGGTGCGGCCGCGGCGCAGCCGGTAGATGCCCTGCACCTGGAAGGCGAGCGGCACGAGCACGCCGATCAGCGGCAGAACCGCGAAGTACTGGGCGAACGGCGGATAGCCCTTGGGGGCCTCGATCAGGCCGGTGTCGAAACGCAGGACGTAGGCCAGGACGAAGGCAATCATCCCGAACAGCGAGTCGGTCAGGACGAAGAACGCGACGAGCAGGCGGTTCCACCGCTTCACCATCGGGCGGCCTCCTCGGCGGGGGCGTCCACGAGCGCGTCGATTTCGGCGGCCATGGCGGTCAGGAAGCGCTCCCGCGAGAACTGCTCGGCGTGGGCGCGGATACGGTCGGGCTGGAAAGCCGTGCCGCGAGCGACCGCGTCGCGGACGCGGCGCATGGCGTCGGCCCAGGCGTCCGGCTCGGTGCTGTCCACCAGGATCCCGGTTTCGCCATCGACGACGGTCTCGAGCGCGCCACCCCGGGCCAGCGCGATGACCGGCCGGCCGCAGGCTTGCGCCTCGACGGGGACGATGCCGAAATCTTCCTCGCCGGGCAGGAGCACGGCGGTGGCGCCGCGATAAAGCTCACGGACGGTTTCATCGGTCGGTCGGCCCAGGAACTCCACCTCGGGACCGGCGAGCGCCTCCAGCCGGGCCCGATCGTTGCCTTCGCCAGCGATTTTCAGAGGGATCCCGGCGGCGCGAGCCGCGTGGATCGCGATGTCGAGGCGCTTGTAGGGAACGAGGGCGGAGACCACGAGTAGGTAGGGCCCGGGGGCGCCGGCCGCCGGTGTGTAGAACACCGTATCGACGGGCGGCGCGACCACCGCAGCCGCACGATTATAGTAGCGGCGGATTCGGCGCGCAACATATTGAGAATTCGCCACATAGCGGTCCGGGCGGCCGCTCGTGGCGGCGTCCCACCGGGCCAGCGGACGCAGGGCGGCGCGGGCCAGCCGGCTGGCCCGTCCGAGCCGGTCCGGGCCGAAATAGGCGTCGAACTGGTCCCAGGCGTAGCGCATCGGCGAATGGCAGTAGCAGAGGTGCCGGGCCCGACCGGGTGCCACGACCGACTTCACCGCGCAGTGGCTGCTCGAGATCACCAGGTCGAAGGCGTCCAGATCGAACGCCTCGACGGCGGCCGGGAAGAGCGGCAGGTAGTTGCGATACCAGCGCGGCGCCCGCGGCAGGTGCTGGACGAAGGACGTGTGCAGCGGCCGCCCGGCGATGCGCCCGGAGACGGCGCCTGGGACGTGCAGCAACGTAAAAATCTGCGCATCCGGACACAGTTCGCAGAGGGCATCGAGGACCTTCTCGCCGCCGCGCATGCCGGTCAGCCAGTCGTGCACCAACGCGACGCGCCGGCCGGCGGCGGCGCGGCGCGGCGCCATCACCTCGGACGCCCCAGCCTGGCTCATCGACCGGCCTCGAGCACGCCGTCGTAAATCGCCCGGACGGTCCGCGCCGCCTCGACCCACGAGAACGTCCGGGCATGGGCGATGCCGAGGCGTTGCAGTTCGGCGCGCAGCAGAGGGTCGGCCAGCACGTGCGCCAGGCCTTCGGCAATCGCCCGCGAATCGGTCGGGTCGACCAGGATGGCGGCTTCACCGACGACCTCCGGCAGCGACGACGTATTGGACGTGACGACGGGCGCGCCGCAGGCCATCGCTTCGAGCGGCGGCAGGCCGAAGCCTTCGTAGAGCGACGGGAAGGCGAACACGGACGCCAGGCGATAGAGCGCATGCAGCGTCCGGTCGGGCACGAACCCGAGGAAGCGGACGTGCCGGTGCAGGTTGTAGGTGTGGATGGCGCGGCGCAGTTCGGCGTACTTCGAGATGTCGCTGCCGATGACGAGCAGCTTGAGCGAGTCGTAGCCGTTCTCGTGCAGGTGATGGATCGCCTCGATCAGGCGTTCCAGATTCTTGTGCGGCTTGACGTTGCCGACGTAGAGGACGAACGGACCGTGCAGTTGGAAGCGCTCCCGGATGCGCTCGACCTCGTCTACCGGCGGCGGCTCGCGGAACCGGTCGTCGATGGCGTTGTAGACGACCGTCACCTTCTCGGCCGGGATGCGGCAGAAGCGGAGGATGTCCCGCTTGGAGGCCTCGGACACCGTCAGCACGCTGCGAGCCCGATGCGTCGCCCACCACATGAAGAACCGCGCGTAGAAGATCGCCAGGCGGTTCGGCAGGTACTGCGGGAACATCAGGTGGATGCAGTCGTGGATCGTCACGACGGCGGGGCACGGCACCAGCAGCGGGAGCACGTAGTGCGGGCTGTGGAACAGCTGCACGCCAGCCCGCCAGAGCCTCCACGGCACCTCGATCTGTTCGCGCAGCGTGTAGTTGCCGGCGCCGGTGACGATCGGGCGGATGCGCGGCCCCAGGCTGGTCAGCCAGGCGAGGTCGGCGGCGCGGCAGAGCACGACGTACTCGGCGTCGTCGTCGAGCCGGACCAGTTCCTTCAGCAGGTTCTGGAGGTAGGTCCCGATGCCGAAGTCGTGCAGCTTGCGCCCATCGATGCCGATCCGCATGACGTCGCCCGGCATGGTATCAGGCGCCCTTGAGCCGCAAGTACAGCTCGAGCAAAGGCGCCCACGCCGGATGGTGTTTGGCGTAGAACGCGCGGTGGCTGTCGCGGTAGTGCCGGGTCGTCGCGGCGGGCGCGCTCTGCCGCGATCGGCCGCGGAGATGGGTGACCGTGACCTCGGGGGCGAACAGGATCTGCTGCCCGCTCGCGCGGAGCGCGGCACAGAAGTCGACGTCCTCCAGGTACATGAAGTAGCGCTCGTCGAGGAGCCCGACCGCCTCGGCTTCGGCGCGCTTCACCAACAGGCACGCGCCGCTGACCCAGTGCGGGCGGCACCCCCAGCTGGTGCGGAAGTCGATCTCTGCGAGCGCGCGGCGTTCGCCCCGCGCGGCCGCCTCGAGCAGGCGCTTCTGCCGCCATTCCGCCAACGGCGCCACCATCTCTCCCAACGAGAGTTCGGGCTGACCATCGGCGTCGACGAGGCGGGGACCCGCCGCGGCGACGAAACCGTACTTGTCGAGCTCCCGGACGAGCCCGTCGATGGCGCCGGACGGCACGATCGTGTCGCTGTTCAGCAGCAGGATCAGGTCGCCGGACGTGGCGCGGATGCCGACGTTGTTGGCGGCGGCGAAGCCGCGATTCTCCGGGAGCGCGATGAGACGGACGCCGGGGTAGGCAGACGCCGTCTCGGCGCTGCCGTCCGACGACGCGTTGTCGACGACCACGATCTCGTGGGCGATCGCCGGCGGCGCGTCGCGGAGGCTGCCGAGACAGCGCGCCAGATCCTCGCGCGCGTTGAAGCTGACGATGACGATGGTCAGCGCGCTCACCGCGCCGCCCCCCGCAGCGCGGCCAACGTCGCGCGTCCCGTCCGCGCCCAGTCGAACCGCGTGACGTGCTCCAGCCCGGCCTGCCGGGCCGCGGCGCGGCGCACGGGATCGGTGCCGAGGTCGACGAGGGCCGCGGTCACCGCCTCGACGTGCCCGACCGGCACCAGCGTCGCTGCGGTCCCGTAGACTTCGCGCGCCACCGCCGTGTCGTAGGCGACGACCGGCACGCCCGCAGCCATCGCCTCGAGCGGCGGCAGCCCGAAGCCCTCGTAGGTCGACAGCCACGCGAAGGCCGTCGCCGCCCCGTAGAGCGCGGCCAGTTCGGCGTCGGCGATCCACGGCCGCGTGTCGACCGCGGCGGCGATGCCGAGGTCGCGCGCCACGGCCCGGGCATCCTCGGGCGGGTGGCTGCGGTTGTCGCCGACGAGGACGAGGCGGGCCCGCGCCTCGCGCGCGACCAGCGGCGCGAAAGCGCGGACGAGGTCGGGGACATGGCGGCGATTGAGCTGCGAGCCGACGAACAGCACCAGTGGCGCGGCGTGCTCGCGGTCGACGGCCGCGGGCGGGCGGACCCGCGTGCTGACGCCGAGCGGCGTGACGACGACCCGGTTCGGCGGCACGCCCAGCCAGCGCACGATCTCGGTTTTCGAAAAAGCCGACACCGTGAGCACGGTGGCGGCGTTGGCGGCCGACAGCCGACAGGTCCAGCGCCGGCGGGCCCCTTCGCGTGGCCCGAACCATTCGGGGTGCGCGCAGAACGAGACGTCGTGCACGGTCACGACGGTCGGCGCTGGGGCGAAGACCGGTGCCGAGTAGGCGGGCGCGTAGAGCACGTCGGTCTCGCGCAGCAGGGCCAACGGCAGCCGGAGTTGCTCCCACACCGTACCGCGCGCGCCGGGCAGCACGCGCGCCTGGATCCGCGCGCCCGGGCCGACGAGCCGCGGCGACGACAGATCGAGATCCGTCGGCGCCCAGACGGTGACGTCGCAGTCGCCGGCGTCGGGATCCTGCGCCCACGCCTGCAGGATCTCGAGCAGGTAGCGCCCGACCCCGGTCGGGTGCGGCGCCAGCTCGCGCCCATCGACGGCGATCCTCATGCGGTCGCCCGGCCGCCTCGCCCGCGCGCCGTGGTCAGCGCCTCGTAGATTTCGCGCAGCGTCGTCGCCGACGCCAGCCAGTCGAAGATCAGGGATCGCCGGGCGCCGCGGGCGCCGAGCGTGCCCGCCAGCCGCGCGTCGGTCGACACGCGGTGCATCGCCGCAGCCAGTTCCTCGGGGTCGTCGGGCGAGACGAGCAGGCCGGCGTCGCCGAGCACTTCGGGGAGCGCCCCGCGGTCCGAGGCGATGACCGGCACGCCGACCGTCATCGCTTCGAGCACCGGCAGGCCGAAGCCCTCGAAGAACGACGGCAGGATCAGCGCGGTCGCCCCGGCGTAGAGGGCGGGGCGATCCTCGTCCGGGATGTAGCCGCGATGCTGGACGCGGCCGGCGAAGGGATGTTGGTTCAGCTTCTCCAGCACGGCGGCCGATTCGGGCACCACCCGCCCGGCCAGCACGAGGGGTGGCGCCTGCGGGTTGCGCGCGATCAGGCGGCCGTAGGCCTCGAGAAGGCCAGCGACGTTCTTCCGCGGTTCGAGCGTGCCGACGAAGAGCAGATAGGCGACCGAGGCCGCCGGGGGAGCCATCCGGACCGGCCACGCCGGCCGCCCGGGCCTGCACACGGTGATCCGGTTCCGAGGGACGCCCAGCCGGGCCTCGACTTCGCCGGCCGTGTAGGCCGAAATGGCGATGATGTGATCCGTCTCGTGAGCATGGCGGCGGGCGAGCGCGGCATACCGGCCGGTGAACTCGGCTTGGGTTCGTTCCGGATGGTTGAGGAAGTCGAGGTCGTAGGCGGTCGTCAGGCGGACCCCGGTGACCGAGGGCACGAGCGTCGGCTGAGAGGACTGCACGATGTCCCAGGGACCGGCGGCGAGCCGCTCGATCGGCGGCCAGCCGGGCCGTTGCCAGAGGGAGGTCAACAGCCGGGCTGGGAGCCGGGAGTCGGCGACTGCGGCGCCGGGCACCGCCTCGGCGCGGAGGCGATCTTTCCAGGAGCTGGCGAAGAGGGTAATCGCGTCGCGGCCGGCCGACACCCTGACCAGCGCCTCGGCCATCCGGTGGACGTACTCCCCGACGCCTGTCCGGGTCACCAGTGCCGGGCGGTAGTCGAGCAGAATGCGCACGATCGGCGCGAGGTTAGCACGGCCGCGGAGCCCCGCCACGCCCCTGGAAACACCGCCCCGGCGTGTGCAAACCCTTGCCACTCAGTGGATTGACCTCATCCGCTCGGCGATGGTACCGTGAACCGTTTGGAGCGGGGAACGGTAGGCCCCGGCAGGAGCACGCGCCGAGATCATGAACATCGCAGTGGTGGGAACGGGTTACGTCGGCCTCGTCGTCGGGGCCTGCTTCGCGGAGAACGGCAACTCGGTCGTCTGCGTCGACAAGGACGCGGCGAAGGTCAGGGCGTTGCAGAAGGGGAAGATCCCCATCTATGAGCCGGGCCTCGAGGAGCTGGTCACGCGCAACCGGCAGGAAGGCCGCCTGACGTTCACGACGACGCTGCCCCGCGCCGTCCGCGCGTCGCAGGTCATCTTCATCGCTGTCGGCACGCCGGAAGCGGAAGACGGCTCGGCCGACCTGCAGCATGTCCTGGGCGTCGCCCGTGACGTCGCCCGCGCCATGAACGGCTACAAGGTCATCGTCGACAAGAGCACCGTCCCCGTCGGCACGGCGGAGAAGGTGCGCGAGGCGGTCCGCCGCGAGACCACCCATCCCTTCAGCGTCGTCAGCAACCCCGAGTTCCTCAAGCAGGGTGCCGCGGTCGACGACTTCCTGCGGCCCGATCGCGTCGTCATCGGGGCGGACGATCCGCGCGGCGCCGAAGTGATGCGCGAGCTGTATGCGCCGTTCACCAGGACCGGCGCGCCGATCATGGTGATGGACTGCTCGAGCGCCGAGCTGTGCAAGTACGCCGCGAACGCCATGCTGGCGACCCGCATCTCGTTCATGAACGAAGTGGCGCACGTCTGCGAGCAGTACGGCGCCAACGTCGACGAAGTGCGCCGCGCCGTCGCCTCCGACAAGCGCATCGGCGCCGCCTTCCTGTTCCCGGGCTGCGGCTACGGCGGCAGCTGCTTCCCCAAGGACGTCAAGGCGATCCTTAAGTTCTCCAAGGACAAGGGCTACACCTTCAAGATCCTGGAAGCGGTCGAGCAGGTCAACGCCTCGCAGAAGCATCTGCTCGTCACCAAGATGCAGCGGCACTTCGGCTCGCTCAAGGGCAAGACGATTGGTTTGTGGGGGCTGGCGTTCAAGCCGCGCACCGACGACATGCGCGAGGCCCCGGCCATCACCATCATCAGCGAGCTGGTCAAGCAGGGGGCCAAGGTCCAGGCCTACGATCCCGAAGCGACGGACGTCGCCAAGAAGCTCTTCGGGTCGCAGATCACCTACGCCCGGAAGAGCTACGAGGCGCTCGTCGGCGCCGACGCGCTGGCGCTCGTCACCGAGTGGAACGAGTTCCGCGAGCCCGACTTCGCGCGCATCAAGAAGCTGATGAAGGCGCCGGTCATCTTCGACGGCCGCAACATCTACAATCCCCAGCAGATGAAGGCGCACGGGTTCACCTACTTCTCGATCGGACGCTAGCGTGGGGCGCATCCTGGTCGCCGGCGGTGCCGGCTTCATCGGCAGCTTCGCGGTCCGCGCGCTGGCCGCGGCGGGGCACGAGGTCGTCGTCTACGACAACCTGCGCCAGGGCCACGCCGAAGCGATCGACCGCCTCAACGCGGCGGCACCGGGGCGGACGCCCATCCGCCTGATCCAGGGCGACATCCGGGACGGCGCGGCGGTCCGCGAGGCGCTGATCACGCACCGGATCGAGGCGGTGATGCACTTCGCCGCCTGGCTGCTGGTCGGCGAGTCGGTGAGCCGGCCGATCGACTATTACGACAACAACGTCGGCGGCGCCCTGGCCGTGCTCGGAGCGATGGCCGCGGCGAAGGTGCCGGCCTTCATCTTCTCGTCGACGGCCGCCACCTTCGGCGAGCCCGAGCGGGTCCCGATCGACGAGGACCACCCGCAGCGGCCGATCAACACCTACGGCGAGACCAAGCTGGCGATCGAGCGGGCGCTGCCGCACTTCGAGCGCGCCTACGGCATCCGCTCGGTGGTGCTGCGCTACTTCAACGCCGCCGGCGCCGACCCGGACGGGATCCTGGGCGAGGATCACGACCCCGAAGTGCACCTGATCCCGCGGGCCATCGACGCCATCCTCGGCGCCGAGCCCCTGTCGATCTTCGGCGACGACTACGCCACGCCGGACGGCACCTGCCTGCGCGACTACGTCCACGTCATCGATCTCGCCGACGCGCACCTGCTGGCGCTCGGGCACCTGCAAGGCGGCGGCACGTCGCGCGCCTACAACCTCGGCATCGGCCGGCCGTTCTCGGTGCGCGAGGTGCTGCAGGCGGTGGAAGCCGTCGCCGGCCGCCCCGTGCCGCACACGATGGGGCCGCGGCGGCCGGGCGATCCGGCCGTGCTCTACGCCTTGGCGGATCGCATCCGGCGCGACTTCGGCTGGGCGCCGTCCTACCTCGATCTCCGGACCATCGTCGACACGGCCTGGCAGTGGCGGCGTCGTCACCCTGGAGGCTACGCCAGCGGCGCGACCGGCAGGTCGGGGGCGTGAACGAGTTCCGGCGGCTGCTGGGGTACACGCGGCCCTACCGGGGCCGGCTCGCGGCGGCGTTCGCCGCGATGATCGCCTACGGCGCCGCCACCTTCTTCCTCGCCAAACTGATCAAGGACATCGTCGACGACGTCCTGGTCCGCCAGGATCGCGTCTACGAGGTGATGACGGTCCTGGTGATCGTCTACCTGGTCAAGGGCGTCGGCGCCTATCTGTCCGCCTACTGGATGACGGACGTCGGCCAGCGCGTCGTCCGCGACGTCCGCAATCAGCTCTTCGCCCACATTCTTGGCCAGTCGGCGGCGTTCTTCTCGCGGCGTACCAGCGGTCAGCTGCTGTCGCGGGTCACCAGCGACGTCACGCAGATCCAGCAGTCGGTGTCCGAGACGATCGGCGACCTGCTGCGCGAAGGCCTGGCGCTGATCGGCTACCTGGGTCTGCTGTTCTACTACGACGCCCGGCTGGCCCTGGTGTGCCTCACCAGCGCGCCCGTGATCGTCTACCCGCTGGTGCGCCTCGGCCAGAAGGTGCGGCGCACGACCAAGCGCAGCCAGGAACACCTCGAGACGCTGTCGCATGTGGCCACTGAAGCGTTCTCCGGTCACCGGATCGTCAAGGCGTTCGGGACCGAAGGGCAGGAGGCCTCGCGCTTCGCCCGGGCCTCGGACGCGCTCTACCGCACCAACATGAAGGTGACGAGCGCGCTGTCGTCCCTGCCGCCGGTGATGGAGTTCCTCGGTGGCCTGGCGATGGCCGGTGCGCTCTGGTACGGCAGCAACGAGATCGCGCACGGACGGCTCACGACCGGCGAGTTCACGTCGTTCATCGCCGCGCTCTTCCTGTGCTACGGGCCGGCCAAGAAGCTCAGTCGTGTCAACGCCAACCTGCAGCAGGCGATCGCCGCCGCCGGCCGCATCTTCGAGATGCTCGACACGCACTCCGAGGTCAAGGAGCGGCCCGGCGCCGGGACGCTGCCGCCGCTGACCCAGGGCGTGTCGTTCCGCAACGTCACCTTCCAGTACGAGGATCGCGACCATCGCAAGATCCTGCGCGACGTGACCTTCGACGTCCCGGTCGGCCGCGTGGTGGCGATCGTCGGCCTGAGCGGCGCCGGCAAGACGACGCTGGTCAACCTCATTCCTCGCTTCTACGACGTCACCGGCGGGGCCATCCTGGTCGACGGGGTCGACATCCGCGACGTCACGATTGCCTCGCTGCGGGCCCAGATCGGCATGGTCACGCAGGACACCGTGCTGTTCGACGATACCGTCGCCGCCAACATCGCCTATGGCACGCCCGGTGCCGCGAAGGAGCGAATCGAGGCGGCGGCCCGCGCCGCGCACGCGCACGAGTTCGTCTCGACGCTGCCCGAGGGCTACGAGACGCGGATCGGTGAGCGCGGCCAGCGCCTGTCGGGCGGCCAGCGGCAGCGCCTGGCAATCGCGCGGGCGCTGCTGAAGGATCCGCCGATCCTCGTGCTCGACGAGGCGACGTCGTCGCTGGATGCCGAGTCCGAGCACCTGGTCCAGGACGCGCTGCTGCGCCTGATGGAGAACCGCACCTCGTTCGTCATCGCGCACCGTCTCTCGACGGTCAGGCGCGCCGATGCGATCATCGTGCTCGAGCGCGGCGCCGTGCGCGAAGTGGGCCGTCACGACGAGTTGCTCGCCCGGCCGAACGGCGTCTACGCCCGCCTCTACTCGCTTCAGATGTTCGACAACGGGGCGGCGTCGACCAGCGCAACCCCCGTCGCGGCCGCGCCGCATGTGTCCCCGAGCCTGCCATGATCACCTCGATGACCGGGTTTGCCAGCGCCACGCACGAAGCGGAGGGCGCGACGACCAGCGTCACGGTCAAGAGCGTCAACCATCGCTTCCTCGACGTGCAGCTGCGGGTGCCGTCGTCGCTCGCCGCGGCCGAGAATGCCCTGCGCACCCAGATTCAACAGCGCCTCGGCCGCGGCCGGGTCGAGGTCACCATCGCCGTGCAGGTGCGACGCGTGACGACGCCGACGGTGGAGCTCGACGAAGCGTTTGCGACCCGCGTCGGTGCCGCCATCGAGCGGGCGCGTGTGCTGGGGGTGGTCAGTGGAACCTTGCTGCCCGGCGACCTGCTGCGCTTCCCGCAGGCGCTGGCCGTGCGTGAGGCGCCGGTGGCCTCGCCCGACGACGAGGCGGTGCAGGTGAAGCGCGGCGCCGAGACGGCGCTGGCGGCCGCCCTGGAGGCGCTGGACGGGATGCGCCGGCGGGAAGGCGAGCTGCTGCGCGCCGACCTCGAGGCCCGCCGGGCGACCCTCGCCGCGGCAATCGAGCGGGTGGCCGAGGCGGCGGCGCAGGGACAGGACATCCTGCGGGCGAGGCTGCACGATCGGGTCGGCGACCTCGGCAGCGGTCTGGCCCTCGACCCGGCGGCCGTCGCCCAGGAAGTGGTGCGCTTCGTCGCCCGGTCGGACATCAGCGAGGAACTGGTCCGGTTCCGCGCGCACCTCGTACACTGGAACGACCTCGCCGGCGGAGCCGAGCCGTGCGGCCGGAAGCTCGACTTCCTGCTGCAGGAGATGAACCGCGAGGTGAACACCATCGGGTCGAAGTCGGAAGGGCTCCACGTCTCGCCGATCATCGTCGACATGAAGGCGGAGCTGGAGCGGATGCGCGAGCAGGTACAGAACGTTGAGTAGCGGAGCCCCCTCAGGTCATCACCGCGGCCGTCTCTTCGTCGTGTCGGCGCCCTCGGGCACCGGCAAGACGACGGTCGCCGAACGCCTCGTCGCGCGGTTGCCCGACCTCGTCCTGTCTCGCTCCTACACGTCGCGGCCGGCCCGCGTCGGCGAACAGGACGGCGTCGACTACCACTTCGTGCCGCGCGATCGCTTCGAGGCGATGATCGCCGCCGGCGAATTCCTCGAGTGGGCCGACGTCTTCGGCAACCTCTATGGCACCTGCGGGCCGGAGACCGAGCGGCTGCTGTCGTCGGGCCGCGACGTCGTGCTGGTGATCGACGTACAGGGCGCCCAGCAAGTGCGCGAGTGCGGCCTGGCGTTCGTGTCGATCTTCGTGCTGCCGCCGTCGTTCACCGAACTGGAGCAGCGGCTGCGCGGGCGCAGCAAGGACAGCGACGGCGCGATCCGCCGGCGCCTCGACGTCGCGTCGTCAGAGGTCTCTGGCTACCACGACTACGACTACGTGGTCGTCAACGACGACCTCGACGTCGCGGTCGACGGGCTGCGCGCGATCGTCGTCGCCGAGCGGGCCCGCGTCAACCGGATGCGGCCGTTCGCCGACGGCATCCTCAACACGTTCCCCAAGCGGGACCAGGACTGACAGGGGCCGGACGATGGCGTTGATCGCGGTCGGGGTGAGCGGGGGCGTCGGGGCCTACAAGGCGGCCGAAGTCGTGCGCGGGCTGCAGAAGCGCGGGCACGAGGTGGTCGCGATCCTGACGCGCGGCGCGCAGCAGTTCGTCACGCCGCTGACCTTCGAGGCGCTGACCCGGCGTGCCGTCATCGTCGATCAGTGGGCGCCCGGCACCAACACCGACGTCGGCCACATCTCGCTGACGACGGAGGTGGCGGCGCTGGTCGTGGCGCCGGCCACGGCCAACGTCATCGCCAAGCTGGCGCACGGCCTCGCCGACGACTTCCTGACCACGTTCGCGCTGGCCACGCGGTGTCCGATCCTGCTGGCGCCGGCGATGAACACGCAGATGCTGTCGCATCCGGCCGTCGTGGCGAACCTGGCGACACTGCGCGAGCGCGGCGTCCGCGTGATCGAGCCGGGCAGCGGCTACCTGGCGTGCGGGTGGGTCGGCCCCGGACGTCTCGCCGAGCCCGACGACATCGTCACCGCGACCTGCGATGCGCTCGGCCCGGCTCCGATTCCCGCCGTCGATCTCGCCGGCCGCCGCGTGCTGATCACCGCCGGGCCGACCTACGAGGACATCGATCCGATCCGCTACGTCGGTAACCGGTCGAGCGGCCGGATGGGGGTCGCGCTGGCTGAAGCGGCGCGGCGCCGTGGCGCGACGGTGACGCTGATCCTCGGTCCCAGCGCGGTCGCGGTGCCGGCCGGCATCGAGCTGGTAAGGATCCGCAGCGCGGCCGAGATGCACGCCGCGGTGATGCAGGCGCTGCCCGGGCAGGACGTCGTGGTGATGGCGGCCGCGGTCGCCGACTACACGCCGGAGCGGCCGGCGGCGCAGAAGATCGCCAAGTCGGACGGACCACTGACGCTGACACTCACCCGGACGCGTGACATCCTGGCCGACATCGGCGCGGCACGCGATGGCGCCGCGCACCCGGTCCTGGTCGGCTTCGCCGCCGAGACGGCCGACGCCGTCGTCCGCGGACGGCGCAAGCTCGACGCCAAGCGCGTCGACCTGGTCGTCGCCAACGACGTCAGCCAGCCCGGCGCCGGCTTCGAGCACGAGACCAACGCCGTCACGATCATCACCCGCGATCGCGACGTCGCCGTGCCCCTGCAGGCCAAGGCGGTGGTCGCCGACCGCATCCTCGATCACGTCGTGCCACTGCTCGGAGCGCAGGCGTGAGCGACGTCCGCGACGACATTCGGGCGCACTTCGAGTTCTATCGCGAGCTCGGCATCGACGGGATCAGCCGCGATCCGGCCTGGACACGACGGGCCGACCGACCCGTCGACGGCGGGCCGACATCGCCGGCCGACGATCTGCCCGAGGCGCTGCGCGATGATTTCCCGCTGGCGCCGTCCGGACCGACCCCGGTCGAGGCGCTGGGCGCCATCCGCGAGGACCTGGGCGACTGCATCCGCTGCAAGCTGCACGGGCAGGGCCGCACCCAGATCGTCTACGGCGTCGGCAGCCCGACCGCGGACCTGATGTTCATCGGCGAGGCGCCGGGCGCCGACGAAGACATTCAGGGCGAGCCGTTCGTCGGCCGGGCCGGTCAGCTGCTCACCAAGATCATCGAGGCGATGGGCTTCATGCGGAAGGACATCTACATCGCCAACGTCCTCAAGTGCCGTCCGCCCGGCAACCGCAACCCGGAGCCCGACGAAGTGGCGACCTGCCAGCCGTTCCTGTTCCGGCAGATCGAGGTCGTCCAGCCGAAGGTGATGGTCGCGCTCGGGACCTTCGCGGCGCAGGCGCTGCTGAACACCAAGGATCCGATCTCGCGCCTGCGCGGCCGCGCCTGGCCGTGCCGCGGACGCCTGCTCGTGCCGACGTTCCACCCGGCGTTCCTGCTGCGCAGCCCGGACCGGAAGCGCGACACGTGGGACGACATGAAGCTCGTCCTGAAGATCCTGCGCGGCGAGCAGGACAGCTAGGCCAGGCGATGCGTGGTCTCTGGCTCGAGGATCGCCGCCTGCGGGTGCGCGACGACCTGCCCGTTCCCGAACCGGCCGCCGGCGACGCCCGGATCCGCGTCACGCTGGCCGGCGTGTGCCACACCGATCTCGAGCTGGTGCGCGGCTACTATCCGTACGCCGGCATCCTCGGCCACGAGTTCGTCGGCGTGGTCGATGCGGCGCCGTCCGACCCGGCGTGGGAGGGGCGTCGCGTCGTCGGCGAGATCAACGCCACCTGCGGCGCCTGCCCGACCTGCCTGGCCGGGCGCGCCAGTCACTGTGAACGGCGGACGGTCCTGGGCATCGTCGGTCGCGATGGCGCCTTCGCCGACTACCTGACGCTGCCGATCGCCAACCTGCACGCCGTCCCGGACGCTGTGCCGGATGAGATCGCCGTCTTCACGGAGCCGGTCGCGGCGGCGTTCCAGATCCTGGCGCAGGTCGACATCGGTCCCGGCGATCGGGTCGTCGTCTTCGGCGACGGCAAGCTGGGGCAGGTGATCGCGCAAGCGCTGGCGACGACGGGGTGCGCGCTGACCGTGGTCGGCCGGCATCCGCGGAAACTGGCAATGCTGGCAGCGCGCGGCATCGCCACCCAGGCCGACCTGCCGGCGCCTCGCGCCGCCGATGTCGTGGTCGAGTGCACGGGCCGGCGCGAAGGCCTGCAGGCGGCGCTCGTCGCGCTGCGTGCGCGCGGGACGCTGGTGCTCAAGAGCACCTTCGCCGGCGACAGCACGTTGAACCTGTCGGCGATCGTCGTCGACGAGATCACCATCGTCGGGTCGCGCTGCGGGCCCTTCGCGCCGGCGCTGGCCGCCCTGGCGTCCGGCGCCATCGTGGTGTCGCCGCTGATCGCGGATCGCCGATCGCTGGCCGACGGCATCGACGCGTTGGCGCGCGCCGCGGCGCCAGGCACCCTCAAGGTCCTGCTAGTCCCCTGAAACCGTGATGGCTCACACGATTCCCGGGCGGGGCATCCTCGCTGGCGGCGTTGCTCCTCGGTCGAATATGCCCAATATTCTTCCTCGTCGCGCCTTGCCATCGAGGCGCCGCGCTCCGGGACTCGTCCAAGCCATCACCGTTCCAGGGGACTGCCCATGAGCCGCACCGTCGCGGTGGCGTTGCCGGTCCCACGACTGGGCCTGCTCACCTATGCCGTGCCCGAGGGGGTGACGCTGATGCCGGGCGTCCGTGTCAGCGTGACGCTGGGGAAGCGGACCGCGACCGGCTTCGTCGTCGCGCTCGACCCGCCCCTCGACGCCGGCATCGACGCCGCGGCGCTGAAGCCGATCCTCCGCGTCATCGACCAGACGCCGCTGGTCCCGCCGCCGTCGATCGCGCTGGCGCGCTGGGTCGCCGAGTATTACGCCGCCGGGCCGGGCGAGACGCTGGCGCTGACGCTGCCGCCGGTGGCGCGCGGCCGCGACCACGCGTTCAAGACCGAGCGCATCGCGGAGATCACCGCGGCCGGACGGGACGCCGCGGTCACGGCCACGCCACGCCAGCGCACCGCAATCGCGGCGATCGACGCGCGCGGCGGACGCGCCCCGATCGCCGCGTTGGTTGCCGACGGTGTCTCCGCGGCGATCGTCGCGACGCTGGCGAAGAACGGGCTGGTGTCGATCACGACGGCGACGGTGGATCGCGATCCGCTGGCCAGCCCGCGCGCCCTCGCCGCGCCGCCCGGTTCGCAGCCGCTCGCGGTCGAACTGACCGGTGAGCAGCAGGCCGCCCTGACCCGGCTCGACGGCCTGGCGGGGGAGCGGCGTTTCGCCGTCGCGGTGCTGCATGGCGTCACCGGCAGCGGCAAGACGCAGGTCTACCTGCGTCTCGCGGATGCCGTGCGCCGGAGCGGCCGTCGCGTGCTGATCCTGGTGCCCGAAATCGCCCTGACGCCGGCGATGGCCGCGCTGCTGCGCGCCGCCTTCGGCGATCAGGTGGCGATCCAGCACAGCGCGCTCTCGGCGGGGGAGCGGCACGATCAATGGCACCGCATCCGCCGCGGCGACGTATCGGTGGTGGTCGGGACCCGATCCGCCGTGTTCGCGCCGATCGAAGATCTCGGGCTGGTGGTCGTCGACGAGGAGCACGACACGTCCTACAAGCAGGACGAGAGCCCGCGCTACCACGGCCGCGACGTGGCCATCGTGCGGGCCCAGCAGGCGGGCGCGCTGGCCGTCCTCGGGTCGGCGACTCCGTCGCTCGAGACCTATCAGCACGCCTCGACCGGCCACTACACCCTCGTCACCCTCGAGCGCCGCATCTTCGATCGGCCGCTGGCGTCGGTGCGCGTCGTCGACATGCGCGACGTGTTCGCCGCCGAAGGGCCGGAGGCGGTGCTGAGCCCGGCGCTGCGCGACGCGATGGTGGCGCGGCTCGCCGATGGCGAACAGAGCGTCGTGCTCCTCAACCGTCGTGGCTACGCGGCGGCCTACTTCTGCCGCGCCTGCGCCGCCTCGCTCGAGTGCCCGCACTGCAGCATCACGCTGACCGTCCACCGCGCCGCGCGCCGGGCCGTGTGCCACTACTGCGATTACGGCCGGCCGCTGCCGCCCTCGTGCCCGGCGTGTGGCGGCGAGTTCCTCGACTATCGCGGCGTCGGCACGGAGCGGATCGAGTCGGAAGTCCAGGCGGTGCTGCCCGGCGCGCGCATCGCCCGGGTCGATCGCGACACGACGCGCCGGCGAGGCGCCATCGATGCGGTGTTGCGGCGGTTCGCGGCGCGCGAGCTCGACGTCCTGGTCGGCACGCAGATGATCGCCAAGGGGCACGACTTCCCGGAGGTGACGCTGGTCGGCGTCGTCTCGGCGGACATCGGGCTGGGCGTCGCCGATTTTCGCGCCGCCGAACGCACGTTCCAGCTGCTGACGCAGGTGGTCGGCCGCGCCGGTCGCGGCACGCGTCCAGGCGAAGCGATCATCCAGACGTTGTATCCGCGGCACTACGGCGTGGCACTGGCCGCGCGCCAGGACTACGCCGCGTTCTTCGAGGCCGAGCTGACCTACCGGCGGGCGATGCACTACCCGCCGACGTTGTCCCTGGTGAACCTCGTGGTTCGCTCCGCATCGGCCGACGGCGCGATGCGCGATGCCGCGCTCCTCGCGCGTGCGCTCCGCATCGGCCGGCCGCCCTACGAGGTGCTCGGGCCGGCGGCGGCGCCGCTGCCACGCCTGCGCGGCGACTTCCGCGTGCAGATCATCCTGAAGGGCACCAAGCGCGCGGCGATGCGGCAGGGCGTGCAGCGGGCGCTGGCGCAACATCCGACGCTGGCGCGGCGCACCACCGTCGACATCGACCCGTTGACGATGCTCTGATGGTTGGCGGGCGCGCCGCGGCGCCGGCACGCGGGCGGCCCGGGCCGGCGCCTAGTCCCCTGGAACCGTGATGGCTGGGATAAGTCCCGGAGCGCGGCGCCCCGCGGGCAAGGCGCGAGGAGGAAGAATATCGGGCA
>JBDSLU010000417.1:0-3053 GCA_039916225.1 Vicinamibacteraceae bacterium | reverse complement strand
CGGCAACGTCGGCGGGGGCCAGACCTGGTTCGACATCACTGCCTTCGCGGCGCCGCCGGCCGCGACCTTCGGCAACCTGACCCGCAACAATGCCGGCATCAACGCGCCGGCCTACGTCAATCTGGATGCCTCGCTGGTGAAAAAGATCCCGTTCGGCCACAAGTTCGCCGAGGTCCGCGTCGACGCGTTCAACATCACCAACTCGCTGCACCCCGGCAACCCGAACACGACGTTCGGCAGCGCGACATTCGGGCAGATCACCGGCGCCAACGATCCGCGGCTCATCCGGTTCGGTCTCCGTTTCGTGTTTTAGGGATGCCCACGCCAGGCACCATCGACGAGTACCTGGCCACGCTCGACGACGACGCCCGCCGGACGCTCCAGTCCGTGCGGGCGTCCGTCAAGAAGGCGGCGCCTGAGGCCGAGCGCGTCCACGGGGGGAGAGACGCCGCCTGGACGGCCTGGGTATTCCCTCCGCGCGCCGGGACGGCCTGCGCCGGCAACCGCACCCTCCGGCCGCTGACTATCGCGACAATCAACGCCGCACCTCCGTGCGGCGTCGTGTCTCTGAGCCTCCCGGGCACGGTTGCGACTCGCGGCCTCGCGCGGATTGAGACGCTCGCGGACTCGGTGAGTCGGCTTGCCTTACGGCGCACGGAAGGAACACCCAGACCGTGCTCGAGCGCGGCGTCCTGCGCCAGCGGGTTGCCTTTGCGGCGCTGCCGGGTCGCCGGTCATGCCACATCCTCCCGGCCTGCGGCGTCTTGGGCGCCGAGCCCTCGGGAATCCGCCTACGTGGCCCAGAGTGAGCGGGCGTAGTCGGCCCGAGCCCGTTCGCGCGTCCGTCATCGGGCAGCAGGCGAGTCAGGCGCCGGGGGTTCGGCGGTGTGGGTGTTCCTGTAGCGATCCGTGAGGTCAGCCGACTCGCTGAGTGGGCGAGCTCGCGATCGAGGCGAGACGGCGAGCGACACGCGCGCGGGAGGCACTCATCGTCACGTTCGACGGAGGTCGAACGTTGCTCTTCACGTAGACAGCGGCCGGGAGCGCGCGTGACCGGCGCAAGCCGTCCCGGATCGCGGAGGGAATACCCGCACCGCTCAGCGGCGCTCGACGGGTCGAAGCGGACTACTTGAACTTCGACAGGTCGAAGCTCTCCGGCGCGACGTACGGCGTGACCGGCGTGGCGTCGGCACCTTGCGCCGGCACCTCGCGTCCCAGCGCCCACAGGATCGCGTTCACCGTCAGTCGCCGCATCGACGGCTGCTCGAAGTCTCCCGGGTGGCCGAGCGTGGTGAAGAACACGCGGGCGCCATTGTGGTCGCGCGTCCAGGCGACCGGCTGTAGCGGCGGAAACTGGTCGAACGTCTGCGTCCGTTCCGAGTTGACGGCGGTGCCATCGAGCAGCAGCGTTGCCGGGCCACTCAATGGCGCGACGTGGTACAGCCACGACTTGGCCGCGAACGGCGTCACGCCGCGCAGGATCGGGTGGCTGGCCGCCTCGGCGCGCAGGGCTACGGTTGTCGTCGACGTGTGGCCGTGGTGCGTGATCCATTTCTGGCCCCACGCGTCCAGGCCGAAGCCGTCGTTCAGGTCGGTGTGCGAGCTGCCGGCCGGGTAGTTGAAGGCGTGCGTGCTGGTGCGGAAGCCGACGATCGGCTTGCCGGTCTTCACGTAGGTCAGGATCTGATTCAGCTCGGCGTCCGGCAGCGCGCGATAGCGCAAGAACATCACCATCAGGTCGGCGGTGGCGAGCGCCTCGAGGCCTTCGATGTGATCCTTGGTCTGCGGCGTCGGCTTGGCGTAGGCGACGGACGTACGCAGGCCGTGCCGCTTCTCGAGGATGGCCGCGATCATCGGCATCGAGATCTCGGACCGGTCTTCGTCGTCGCCGGTGACGAAGACCACGTGCGGCGGGCGCGCCGGCGTCGTCGGGGCCTGCGCGGCCAGGGTCGCCCCGACGGCGACGAGAAGGAGCAACGAGACCACACGTTTCATGGCTGAGAACCCTGAGCCGCCGCTGGCCGCACCTCGATGATGCCGTTCATCGTGCGCCAATGGGCGGGGAACGTACAGATGAACGGATAGTTGCCGGGCTGAGCGGGCGCGGTGAAGCGCGCCTGCACCGTCTCGCCGGGGTTGAGCAGCCGGATCGAGAACAGCACCTCCGGCGTCGCCGGCACGAAGTTCTTCGCGAACGCGTCGGGCAGCGCGACCATCTTCTCGGCGGCCAGGCCGACCGTCTCCAGGGCGCCTTCCTTGCCGACCACCAGGTTGTGCGGCATCTCGTCCTTGTTGACCAGCTCGATGACCACGGTCTCGCCGGCGGTGACCGTGAACCGCGAGACGTCGAACTTCATCTGCGCGGCGACGGCTTCGATGCGGATGACGCGCACCAGGAGAGCGTCGAGCTCGGCCGACCGCCCCTTGCGATCGGCCTCGGGCAGGCGCGCGACCAGTTCGCGGCCGAAGGCGAAGGTCTCGGCCACGGCCGGACCGGTGCGCTGGACCGGGGGGATGCTGGCCAGCTCGCGGAGCACTTCGCCGGCCAGCGCGGGGACCTGCGGCGCCGGCAACGACGCGGGCGGCATGCGGCGGATCGCGGCCAGCGCCGCCTGGCGCAGGCCGGGCTTGGCCAGCAGCGCCGACAGCAGCGGCACGGTCTCGGCCTCGCGTCCGCGGATGCCGGGCAGGATGGCAATTGCCGCCGCCTGCAGCGGGATCGCCAAATCGCCGCCGACCGCGACGGGGTACATCGGCGCCTGCAGCCGCAGGCCGTCCTCGACGAAGACGGGCCTGCGGTTGGCGTCCAGGATGCTCAGGTGAAGGCCGGTCCGCGTGTCGGCGGAGGCCGCCCACAGGGCAATGGTGTCGATGGGCCGCTCGGCGCCCAGGTCGAGCTCCCACCACGGATCCTGCTCGGCGCTCGTGAACTGCACCGTGCCCTTGAGCGGATCGGTCCCGGCCGGCAGGTCGGACTCGAGGCCGCCGTCGATCGCGCGCGGCGCGTGCCCGCCGGTGGCGCCGCCGACGCCGTCTGGCGGATGACGGGCACG
>JBDSLU010000416.1:0-20791 GCA_039916225.1 Vicinamibacteraceae bacterium | reverse complement strand
CACGGCGAGGGTGGTCAGCGCCGGGAAGCCTAGGGACATGCGTCTCACTCGTTCCTCCACCGCCGTGAGACCCGCCCCGGTGCCGCCCCCTCACGGGGCCGGCGTCAGAACGTCAGCCGCGCGGCGAGTTGTAGCTGGCGTGCCGGCGAGGCCGACAGGCTCTGGCCGAACGTCGGCCGATCGACGAAGCTGTCGGGCAGGAGCAGGTTGGCGCGCGACAGCGCGTTGAAGACCTCGAGTCGCAACTCGAGCGCCCGCGACAGACCGAGCGCCATGCGCTTCGACACCGACAGGTCGAGCGACGCATAGCCGGGCCCGGTCAGGCTGTTGCGCCCGGCGTTGCCATAGCTGAACTCGGGCGCGATCGCGAACCCCTGGCCGTCGTAGACCCGCGCCCCGGCCGCGCTGGCCGCGACGACGTTGGGCCGGTCGTAGGCGAACGTGCCGCCGCCGGTGTTGCCGGTATTGCTGTTGTCGAAACTGATGCGCGGGGTGAACGGGCGCCCGGACTGCGCGGTGAGGATGCCGCTCACCTGCCAGTGCTGGAACGCCACCGGAGCGCTCTCGCGAGCCGGCACGTTCCACGTCGCCGAGGCGACCAGCCGATGCCGCACGTCGAAGTCGGACGGGCCCCACTCGGCGCCGAAGTCGCGGCTGTTCTGCGGCGTGTTGTCGTCGCCGTCGGTGGCCAGGAACGCCGAGGTGTCGTCCTCGGACGTCGACCACGTGTAGCCGGCCTTGAAGGCCAGCCCGTGGGTGAACGGCCGCTCGACCGCCAGCTGCAGCGCGTGATAGCGCGACGTCGCTTCCGACTCGAGGAACAGGATGTCGCCGTAGCCGGGGATCGGCCGACGGTCGGAGATCTCGCCCGGTCCGGGCTCGGGCTGGTTCAGGTTGCGCTTCCGGACGTAACCGTCGCCGAAAGCCCCGACGTAGCGGGCGGTCAGCGTCAGTGAGGTGAACGCCCGCTCCAGGCCGAGGCTGGCCTGCTGCGAGTAGCCCGTGCGCAGGTTGCGGGCGATGGTGTTGATGGTCGGCGCGGTGGCGAAGCCGCCGCCGGTCGGGAACGGATCGGCGATCGAGATCGGCCCCTGCTCGCTCGGGAAGAACAGCTGCAGCTGCCAGTAGGGCGGGTTGAAGTAGAGGGCCGAGTTCTCGATCAGCGTGCCGCTGTCATAGAACAGGCCGTAGCCGCCGCGCAGCACCAGGGTGCCGCGGCCGGTCAGATCCCAGCTGGCGCCGACCCGCGGCGCGACGTTGTTGAAGTCCGAGTCGAGGCCGGAGCGCGGTACGCCGTTCTGGCCGACCCGCTCCACGGTCCGCGTCGCCGGGTCATAGACCGCCATGCGATCGTCGGCGTCCGTCGGCGGCGCGTTGAACTCGTAGCGCACGCCGGCGTTGATCGTCAGGCGCGACGAGACACGCCAGTCGTCCTGGGCGTAGAGGTTCGTCGACCAGGTGCGCAGCGCCTGGCGATTGTCGTTGGCGGCGAGCAGCGTGATGGTCGGGTAGCCGAGCAGCATGTCGCCGACCGGATGGCCGGTGAAGGCACCGGTGAAGACGGCCTGGCCGCGCGAGAACAGGTGGTTGTAGCCGTCCGACTGGTAGTGGCGCAGCTCGCCACCGACCTTGGCGTGATGGCGGCCGCGATCGAGGCCCAGCGTCTCGGAGAAGTGCAACGTCCGGGTCTGCCGGCGCACCGGCAGGTTGGTGTCGTCGCCGAGCGTCTCGAAGCCGGGCACCACGGCGGTCAGGTAGCCCTGGTCGATCGACGGGTCGAAGGGCGGCGGCGTGATGCCGAGCGCCGCGAACTGGTTCGCCCCGGCGCTCTGCGGCGAGTTGTCGCGCTCCAGGGCGTTGATGCCGAATCGCGTCTCGTGGAACAGCCGGCCCGAGGTCCGCGACATCGATGCCGAGAACTGGTGCCCCTCGTCGACCACCGTCACGCCGAATCCCGGCAGGTTGCGGGCGCGGGTCGGGAACGGCAGGTCGCGGTCCTCGCGGCTGTAGGTGTAGCGGACCTGGATGGGCCGATCCTGCAAGCCGTGGTGGTCGGTCTTGATCGTCGCCTGGATGCCGTCGCGACGACCTTCGGGCGACGACACGAGATTGGCGACGTCGCCGGCGCGGTTGGGCGTCGGGTACAACCCGATCAGCCGGGCGCCGACCGGATCGATGCGCGACGCCGGCAGGACGTTGCCGGCGAAAGGACGCTGGGTGAACGGATCGACGAGCGTCACGCCGGAGGCGCTGAAGTCGCCATTCCGCTCGGCGGCGGTGGGCACGTGGGCCAGGCGGGTGTCGGCTTCGATGCCGTCGATGACCTCGACGTTGGTGAAGAAGAACGACGGCCAGTGGCCGATCGGCCCGCCGAGGGTGCCGCCGAACTGGTGCTTGCGCAGCCGCGGCTCCGGGTTGTCGTCGGGCAGCAGCGTGTTGCGGGCGTCCAGCTTGGAGCTGCGGAAGTACTCGTAGGCGCTGCCCTTCAGGTCGCTGGTGCCGGACCGCACGACGATGTTGACCTGGCCGCCGGCGCTGCGGCCGTAGGCCGCGTCATAGGTGTTCTGGAGGAGCGAAATCTCCTCGATGGCGTCGAGGCTCGGGTTGACGACGAGCCGATTGAGGAAGAGGTCGTTGTTGTCGACGCCGTCGAGCAGGAAGTTGTTCGACGACTCGCGCGCGCCGGCGACGTTCAGACCGACGTTGCCTTGCGTCGACAGGCGCGAGCCCGGCGCCGGCGGCGCCACGCCGGGCGCCTGCTGGGCGAACTGCAGCGCGTCGCGCTCGAGGACGGGGAGCGAGGCAATCGTCTCGCGATCGATGACCTGGCCGACGGCGCTGTCGCCGGCGACGAGGGTGGTACGATCGGCGGTGACGTCGACCCGCTCGTCGACCGTGCCGGCCTCGAGCACGATGCTGAGCGCACTTTTCACCGACGCCTGGAGCCGGACATCGCGAATCAGCTCGGTCTTGAAGCCGACCCGCGAGGCGGCGACCAGATAGGTGCCCGGCGGCAGCAGCGCCACTACCAGGTGGCCTTGGGCGTTGGTGGTGCCGCGACGGCCCAGGCCGCTGTCACGGCTGGTCAGCATCACCGTGACGTCGGGCATGAGGGCGTCGCTGGCATCGCGGACTTCGATGGCCAGCGTGGCGGTCGGGGTCTGGGCCGCGCCGGGCGCGGCCAGAGCGATCAGGGCGGCCACGACCGCCAACACGAGCCGCCCGCGGAGGGGCGTCAGAACAGCAACGAGCTTCGAGCGGAACATACAGAAGATCTACTACGGCACGGCCCGTCCCGCTGCGACTCTCACCGGGACGCGGCCAGCAGTTCGAAGAGGTCGACCACTTCGATCCGGCCGGCGGCGTGCCGGCGCAGGTGCCGCACACAGGCCGGATCCTCGGTAACCAGCCGGGCGGCGCCGGCGGCGCAGGCCTCGTCGACCCGCATCTCGGCCAGCGTCCTGGACAGGTCGGGCTGGGTCAAATCGAGCCCGCCGGCGACCCCGCAGGGGTGCGCCCGCTCGTCCCGGCGCAGCGGACGGCGCTCCCCGTCTGCGCCCAGCGCCGCTGACAGCAGCTGCCGCGGCCAGGGCCGGGCCCCGACCCGGACGGCGTGATCGGGCTCCTGGTAGGCCCAGGCCCGGGCGTCGGCGGACGGCTGCAGCCGCAGCGCCCCGCTGGCGTGCGCCTCGGCCAGCGCGGCGGTGGCCTCGCGGACCAGGACGCCCTCCGGCCACGACACCCCCAGCCGTGAGGCATAGGCCCGCTCGAACGCGAACTTGTCGCCGGGGCCGAGGACGAGCAGCTGGCGGCACCCGGACGCGGCCACGTCGGCGAGGACGGCGGCCGCCAAGGTCTTGGCGGTGTCGACGAAGCCGAGGCCGCTCGCGACGAGCCCGGTGGATCGGGCGACGCCGACCGGTACCGCCTCGAAGCCGGCGCGGGCCAGCAGGCGCAGGGCCGCCTCGACGGTCGCGCCCTGCCCCTCCGGGGCCGCATCGCCGACGAACAGCCCGATCGGACCGGTCGCCTGGGCCGGCCGTCGGCCAGGGTCGCCGTGAACACTTCCCCACCGTTCGAGGCGCGCGCGCACCTCGATGGCCGCGGCCGGGGCCAGACCGGCGCTGGCCAGGCCGGCCCGCGCGCCGACGATCGCCTCGGGCAGCGGCTGGTGCGTCGCGCAGTGCGACTCGCAGCAACCGCAGTCGGCGCAGTGATAGAGCGCGTCGACGGTCTCGGCGTCCCAGGTGGTGACGCCGCGCGAGGTGCTGGCGATGAGCAGCGCGTAGCCGTGCGGCGTGTGCGTCTCCTGCTTGGTCGCAAAGCCGGTCGGGCAGACGTGCCGGCACATCCAGCAGTAGCGGCAGCCGTCGGTGGTCGGGCCGTGGGCGACGGCGCCGCCGCTCATGAGTTCATCTCACGATCCCGGCGAGGCACCGAGGACGCCGAGGCGCCCCGCTCCACCCCAGCGCGCAAGCGTGCGCGCCGGGGGCCCCGGCGCTGGCAAGGCGCGACGACCGAGAATATCGGGCCATATTCGAGCGAGGAGCAACGCAGGAAGCGGGGATGCGTCGGCGGCCGAATGCCGGCGGGGTCGTGAGATGAGCTCATGACGCGTCCTCCCGCTCGAAGCCGACCTTCCCGGGGTTCATGATGCCGTGCGGATCGATGGCCCGCTTGATGGATTTCAGCAGCGGCCAGGCCGCGCCGTATTGCGCCGGCATGAAGCGATGCAGCTTGAGGCCGACGCCGTGGTGCTCGTTGATCATGCCGCCGTGCTTCAGTGAGGTGTGGACCGCCACGTCCCAGATGTCGTCGTGCAGCTTGCGCGCCGCCTCGGGATCGGCCGGCACGTCCTTGACGACGAAGCGGTCGTAGAGGCTCGCGCCCCACGGGAACCAGTGCGAGAAGTGGCCGATGTAGTCGACGCCGACCTGGGCGAAGGCGCTGGTGATGGCCGCCTTCTTGGCGTGATAGATGCGCTCGATGTTGGCGAACGTCGCGACGGTCTCGACGGTGCCGTACATCAGCGGCAGGTGGTAGCCGAGCGGCGGGTAGTAGAAGTCGTAGCGATGGTTCCACCACCGCTCACCCGGCTCGCGTCCGAGATCACGCGCGCCGAACTCACCGGCGAGTCGCATGGCGCGCGCTTCCTGCGCCGTCGCGATCTCCGTCCAGCCGTCGAAGCCCATGATCATGTAGGCGCCCTCGAGCTCGTAGCCGAGAACCCGCTTGACCAGCGACGCCGTCGAGTGCGGGTCGTACATCCGGATGACCAGCGGGTCGAGGCGATCGACCATCAGCCGTCGTCCGAACTCCAGGCCGGCCGCGACGTCCGGAAACAGCAGGGCGCGGAACAGCCGCGTCTCGGGCAGCTTGGCGATCCGCATGGTCGCCTCGGTGATGACCCCGAACGTGCCCTCCGAACCGAGGAACAGCCGCATGAAGTCGGGGCCCGAGGCGTGGTTCGGCACGCCGGGCGTCCGGATCAGCGTGCCGTCCGGCAGCGCGACCTCCATGCTCATCACCAGGTCTTCGGCCTTGCCGTACTTGGTGCTGATCGTCCCCGAGCCGCGCGGCGCGAGATAGCCGCCGAGCGTCGCGCACTGCGCCGAGGCCGGGTAGTGCGGCAGCGTCAGCCCGCGATCGACGAGGGCCCACTCGAGCACCGCACCGTTGATGCCGGCCTGCGCGGTGACCGACAGCGAGGTCTCGTCGACCTCGATGATGCGATCGAGCCGCTTCAGGTCGATGATGATGCCGTTGTGGATCGGCAGCGCGCCGCCCTGGGTGCCGGATCCGCCGCCCCACGGCAGCACCGGCACCCGGCGCTGATGCGCGACGGCCAGGATGCGGGCCACCTCGCCGGCGTCCGCCGGGTAGACGATGACGTCCGGCCGGGGCGTCGCGACGCCCCGGTCGAGCGACATCTGCGGCAGCCACGACGCGTCGACCGAGTAGACCAGCCGGTCGACGTCGCGGGTGGAGAGGTGTGCCGCGCCGACGATTCCGGCGAGGGACGCAATCAGGTCGGACGTCACGTCAGACCCGATCGATGAATTCACGGTTCTTGATCGTCACCTCGACCGCGGCCAGCGCCTGCACCGCTTTGGCGACGTGCTCGGCGTAGCGGCGGAAGGCCTCTTCGCCCTTCTCCGCCGTGGCGCGCTCGGGGTTGCCGATGACGCCGCTGTCGGTGAACTCGTGGTGGTCCATCGGGAACTGGAAGTAGGAGTAGCCCTCGAACTGGATGTCGGGCGCGCCGTCCTTCTTGCCGAAGGTGCTCGGCAGCCACTTCGGGATGTTGGTCAGCGTCTTGACCGCGCGGTCCATCCGGACGATGGCGGGGTTGTGGGCCAGCATCTGCGAGGTTTCGAGCTCGCTCGCGTGCCAGCCCGGCGTCTCGTCCTTCGGGTTCTCCATCAGGCCCTCGAGGAGGCCGGTGTAGCGCTCCATGTAGGGAATGCAGAAGCCGACCATCGCCCCGGTGTCGTAACGGATCTTGCGCAGCACCGGATCGACCACCTTGACGTTCGAGCCGTGGCCGTTGATGAAGAGGATCTTGTTGAAGCCGTGGTGGATCAGGCTGCGCGCCACGTCGTACATCAGTGCCTGCAGCGTCGACGAGCGGATGGTGATGGTGCCGCGGCCCTCGCCGGGCCCGGCCATGTGCTGCGGCGAGTAGCCGGTCCAGATCGCCGGCGTGTGCAGCATGTTGTTGATCTTGGCGACCCGCGAGGCGACCTCGATCGCGGTGACCGTATCCGTGCACAGAGGCAGGTGCGGGCCGTGCTGCTCGGTGCTGGCCATCGGCACCAGCACCATGTCGCAGACCTTCAGGTACGCCTGGATGTCTGGATAGGCCAGATCGGCCATGTTGTTCGACGGGAGCTTGACGGGGACGGGGACGGTCATGCGGAGGGTCCTTTCGACGAAAGCAGCGCGACGAACTTCTCGGCCACGGCAAGGGCAAACTCGGTCGCGTTGATGTGCAAGGGATGGGTCGAGATCGGGATATCGGGGCGGAGATGCGACCGCAGCGACGCCAGGAAGCCGGCGTCGGCGGCCGGGTCCCAGAACGCGCCGCCCGGCACGTTCGGGATCGAGAGGCCCTCGGTCGGCACCATGATCTCGATCGGGCCGGTGGCTTCATTGAGACGGTCGGCGAAGATCCGACCGAGCTGATCCATCTCCTCGGGCAGGGTCCGGACCAGGGTGAACTCCGGGTTGTGCGTGTAGACCGGTCGCCCCTGCAGGCGCGCCGGCACTTCTTCCGGACGGCCGTGCACGGTGAAGTCGATGCAGCCGGGCACGACGACCTGCGGCAAGCCGAGCCGGCCGATGCGGCGCAGCCGCTCCGGGCCGCCGACATGGAAGCCGCCGACCAGTTCGTCGGCGAGCTCGTCGGTCGTGAAGTCGATGACGCCGACGAACAGGCCGTCGGCGGCCAGTTCCTCCATCGCCGGGCCACCGACGCCGTTTGAATGGAAGATCACGCTGTCGAGGCCCTGCCGCGACAGCGCGTCGCGGATCGTCATTACCGCCTTAGTGGTGTTGCCCAGCATCGTAATGGCCACGCGGGGCTGGCCGTCGGCGCGCGTCAGCGGATGCCCGTGGTGCAGCATGCCGGCCATCGCCGCGGCGACGTTGTCGAAGATCGTCGTGCTGATCGGGTTCAGCCCGAGGATGTCGACGACCGAGTGCACCACCATCACGTCGCGGGTGCCGACCAGCGGGCCGAAGCGCCGCTTCCCGGACGCGATCGGGGTGACGATGATCTTGGGAATGCCAATCGGCAGCGACAGCATCGCGCTGGCGCCGAGGACGGCGCCCTCGGCGCCGCCCAGGCACAGCACGCCGTCGAGCCGACGGTCGCGGAACAGATTGAGCGCCAGGCGCTGCAGGCCGAGCAGCATGCCGTGCACGGCCTCGCCGCGGCTGCCGGCCTGGCGCAGGGCCTCGATGGTCTTCCCTCCGAGCCGCGCCACTTCCGCGCGGGACACGTCTGGCACGATGTCGAGGGGCCCGGCGAGGATGCCGGAATCGGCCACGATCGTCGACAGGCCGAGCGCCTGCAGGCGGTCGCGAACGTACGCAATCTCCGGCCCCTTGGTATCGAGGGTGCCGATCAATAGAACAGTGGGCACGGGACTACAGGTACTTCCGCAGGGTCTTGGCCGTCTCGTCGACGAGCCAGGTGTAGAACTCGTCTGACAAAGTGCTGCTGCCGTGATCCTCGATGAACTTCAGTTCGTCGGCGGTGAGGCTGACCGGCCCCTTCTCGATGGCGTTCGGATACGGGTTGGCGGGCGTCCGGTCGACGGGCGCCACGAATTCGACGGTCAGCGCGCCCTGGTAGCCGATGTCCTTCAGCGTGCCGATGATCTTGCCCCAGTCGCAGTGGCCCATGCCGCAGGCCATGCGGTTGTTGTCGGCGACGTGGAAGTCGGCCAGGCGTCCCTTGCAGTTGCGGATCGCCTGGTACATGTCCTTCTCTTCGATGTTCATGTGGAACACGTCGATGCAGACACCGCACTCCGGGCCGACGTCGGTGGCCAGGGCGAGCGCCTGATCGTGGCGGTTCAGGAAGTAGGTCTCGAACCGGTTGAGCGGCTCGATGGCGAGGCGGACGCCTTCGCGCTGGCCGTGCTCATAGCACGACTTGAGGCTGTCGACGGCCCATTGCCACTCCTGCTCGGGCGTGCCTTGCGACTTGATCTTGCCGACCGTCGACGGGACGATCGTGATCTCCTGGCCGTCCAGCTCCTTGACCATCGTGATGCAGTCGCGGACGTACTTCACCGACGCCGCGCGCTGCGCCTCGTCCTTGGCCAGGAGGTCCCGGTCGGCGAGCATCAGCGTCACGGAGCCCCAGCAGGTCAGCTTGTGATCCTGCAGCAGCTTGCGGACCTGCTTGGTGTCGTAACGCTCCGGCTCGCCGCTGATTTCGATGGCGTCGTAGCCACAGCGCGCAAGCCGGGCGATCGTCACTTCGATCGGTTCGGCTCGCATCCAGTTGTGCATCGAGATGTGCATGTTCCTCCTCGAGACGCCCGGTGGCGGGCGCGGCCACGGGCTGGGTTCGCCAGTGCAGCCCGTAGCCTACGACAATCCGCCGTCCCTGCGCACGGGGCGCGCGCCGAGCGCGTCGACTTCTCGCCAACTTCCAATCTCCAACGCCCAACCTCCAAGGCACGCCCAACGCCCAACTCCCAACGTTGCCGCAGCGTCACCAGCCCGTTGGGAGGTGGAAGTGCCTTGGGAGTTGGAAGTTGGCAATTGGGAGTCTCCGCGCGGACTAGAACAACGCGCGGAGGGTGAAGACGACCCGGCGCGACGGGCGCGCCGCGGTGTACTGGCCGAACTCCGTGTTGGTCTGCTGCCCCGCCGCGTTGAACACGGCGCCGGTGTTCACGGTCGAGAACTGGACATTATTGAAGGCGTTGTAGAGCTCGGTCCGGAACTGCAGCCGGCGCGACCCGCCCAGCGGGATGTTGCGCACGAAGGACAAGTCCCAGTTCAGGAAGCCGGGCCCGATCAGCTCGTCGCCACGGGCCGTCCCGACGCGGCCCGAGGCGAGCGAGGGCGGGGCGACACATTCCGTGGCGAACGCCCGCAGCGAGGTCCGATCGCCGCGCGACAGGTTGGGATCGCAGGTGAAGTCGACGCGGCTGTCGACGCCCGCGCCCGCGCCGCCGGTCAGGTCGCTGACGCCGGCGATCGAGTAGCTGAGCCCGAGGGCCGCGCCGCTCAGCGCCGACGTGACGCCCGAGATCTCCCAGCCGTCACCGATGATCTTGGCGATCGGCGAGTTCCACTTCGAGCTCAGGTCCGGCACCTGGTAGGAGTAGTCGATGGCCAGGTTGTGCCGGCGGCCGGCGTCGCCGTAGTTGCGATCCTGGAACGGCAGGAACGGGTTGACCGTCGGGTTGTTGTTCGGCGGCGAGGCGATGCCGACGTTCTTGGTCAGCGCGAACGTGTACGAGGTGCTGAAACGGAAGCCGGCCGTATAGCGGCGACTGATCTGCATCTGGAACGCGTCGTAGTTCGAGATGCCGGCGAACTCCGAGACCAGGATGTCCTGATACCCGCGGTAGGGTCGCAGGAAGACGTTGGGGAGCGCCCCGCCGGTGGTCGGGTCGATGCTCGACGCCAGGAAGTTCGTGCCGTAGGGCACGGCGTTGATGTTGCGCGTCTGGAGCAGGTCGCGTCCCTTCGACCCGACGTAGGAGAAATCGCCGACCAGCTTCCAGCCGAGGTCGCGCTGCACGCCGATGCTGTAGTTGTAGGTGTGCTGCGGTTTGTACTCGGGATCGAGGCTGCGGACCTGGGCCGGGCTCAGGCTGAGCGGCGTCGACAACAGCTCACCGATGGTCGTGTAGTTGGCGGTCAGCGTGTTGACCAGCGGCGGCAGCTCGACATGCTGCAGGATGATGTCGTCGTTGAAGCGGTCGGGGAACACACCGAAACCGCCCCGCACCGCGGTCTTGCCGTCGCCGCGAACGTCCCACGAGAATCCCACCCGCGGCGCCACTTGGATGGCCGGCGTCTCGAGCACGCCCTCGTCGAATATCTGGATGCCGTTGGTCGGGTCGCCGGAGTTCTGGGCGAACGTGCCGATCTTCACCGCCGGCACGATTTCGCCAGTGATCGGGTTGCGGCCGCGCCGTCCCTGGGGCGTGCTCACCGGCTGGATCAGCGCCGGTGCGGAGGTCACGTTGTAGCGATCGGGGATGAAGACGGCGAGCTGGTCGCCGCGGCTCTTGGTCGGGCCGATGCGGTAGAAGCGGACGCCGGCGTCGATGGTGAAGTTCCTCGCCACGCGCCAGTTGTCCTGGATGAACCACTCGACGTTGGTGAACTGCGCGTTGGCATCGGGGTGCGCCGTCGCTTCCGAGTAGCTCTGCACCGATCCGATCAAGGCGTTGGCGAACGGGTGGTTGGTGTCGAGCGGGTTGTTGGTGTCGCGGTTGAAGTTAAAGGTGCCGTTGAACTGGCTGCTCCGGGCCGCCGGCCGCGTCGTGTACTCGTAGAACAGGCCGGCTTTGACGTTGTGCGAGCCCATGAGCTTGGTCAGGTTGACCGAGCTGTTCCAGATGTCGTTCTCACCGAAGAACGGATAGCGGCCTTCGACGCCCAGGTTCGGCAGGTTGGCCAGGGCGAGCCCGGCGGCCCCGAAATTGGCGTTCGGCACGATCCGCGAGGGGTTGGCGTCCGGGAAGAACTGCGGCAGGCCCGAGAGGCCGACCTGCGTCCGGTCGTTTCGCTCGAGGTCGGCCTGCGTCAGCGGCTCGACCGTCTGCTTGCCGTGATTCAGGCCGACCGTCACTTCGAGGACCGTGGTCGGATTGAAGGTATGGAGCAGCGTGTTGACGACGCCATAGCTGTGGATCTCGTAGGCGATCGGCAGCTGCGGCCAGTTGGCGTTGTTGAGGACGAAGCCCCACCCGCCCTTGTATGCCTCGTACCCGTAGTTGACGCGCGAGTAGAAGAGCGTCTTCGGCCCGACGTTCCAATCGACGCGCGCGACCTGGTCGTTGCGCGGCTGCTCGTAGGCGCTCTGGAACGTGTAGTTGTACTGCCCGGCTGTGGCCGAGCGATCATTCGCGTTGGGCGCCGGGAACAGGTTGAGGAGGGCCTGGCCGTTGGCGTCGATGCGGCCGGTCGGGATGATGTTGCCGGGGAACGGCTGCCCGGTGGCTGGATCTCTGATGACAATCACCCGGCCGTTGGTGTCGAGCGACTGCGAGAAATCACCACGTCGCTCGAGCTCGCTCGGGAACGTCCGGCGCTCCAGGCTGCCCGGATTGGTGCGTGGCAGGAACTCTTGGTTCCAGAAGAAGAAGAGCTTGTTGCGGCCGCTGTTGAACTTGCCCGGCAGGTACACCGGACCGCCGATGTGGTAGCCGCTGTAGTCGAAGCGGTAGGGCGGCTTGGGCCGGCCGAACTTGTTGTTCTGCCATTCGTTGGCGTTGAAGTCCTCGTTGCGCTTCGAGTAGAAGCCGCCGCCGTGGAATTCGCGGGTGCCGCTCTTGGTGATGACGTTGATCGTGCCACCCGAGCTGCGGCCGTATTCGGCCTGGTAGTTCGAGGTCAGCACCTTGATCTCGGCGATCGAGTCCATGCCCGGCGCCAGGAAGGGCCCGGTATTCGAGCCGGTATCGAGGTTGGTGACACCGTCGTAGGTCAGGTTGATGGTGTTGTTGCGGCCGCCGTTGATGCTGAGACCGCCGAGGTTGTTCCAGCCGGGCGCTTCGCGGTTCGCCGTGTCGACGACACCGGGCAACTGCTTCAGCAGGCCCATGTAGTCCTTGCCCTTGAGGGCGATGTCGTTGATCTGGTCCTGGGTGATGACGCCGGACCGTTCGCCGCTCAGCGTCTGGATGCGGGCCGCCTCGGCGGCGACGGAGATGGTCTCGGTGAGCTGGCCGACCTGGAGGACGATGGGCCGCAGGGCGACGCGCTCGTTCGCAGAGAGGACGACGTCACGCTGGACGTAGGTCTTGAACCCATCGAGCGTGACGGTCACCTCATAGCGCCCCGCCAGGAGGTCCGTCACCGTGAAGACGCCGGTCGAATCGGTCGGGACCGCACGGGTCGCCTGCGTGCCCGTGTTCGTCACCGTCACGGTGGCGCCGGGCAGGACACTGGTCGATCCGTCGACCACCGATCCGCTCATCTGGCCGGTCAGGCCTTGAGCGTAAACGCCGGACGCCAGGCCCAGGACGAGGGAAACGAGCGTCATCAACAGCCGTAGCGAGGAAAACATCACCCCTCCGCACACACGCGACGGACACGAACCACGGCGCAGGCCGTCGCGGAACGGCACCTGCGCCTCGCCGGGCGTGCCGCGGCCATGGCACATCCGGTGGCAATGGCGCGCGGTCAGGTGACGCGCGCCGTCATGAATCAGCGGGCGGAGTTTAGTGCGGGGCCAGGCGCCGGCAGAGCCTTTTGTTGCGAGTCGGACAGGAGCGCGCTGAGTCGGACCTAGCGCGGCAGTAGTGTCGATTCGGACGCTGATCGTCGACGACGGTCGCCGACAACCGGGGCCGTCGATGGCCTTCAGAACATCCAGCGGCACGAACGGCAGCACGTAGGCGCCGTCGGCGTTGGTGACGGTGTGCAGCTGCGCGTTGGTGCCTTCGTTGCGCAACGACACCGTGACGCCGGGCAGGGCCGCGCTCTGCGCATCGGCGATGGCGCCGGCGATGCTGCCGCAGGTTTCCTGCGCGCCGGCCGGAGCGCCAGCTGCCAGTAGCACCAGCACGATCACCAGGACACCCGCATTGGTGTGGACAGGCGCTGGCACGCACAGCCCTGCCACGGCGCAGACGACTCCAGGAGCCGGCTACGGGCGATGTCCACGCCAGCTTCGGCGTGGATCCGATTGAACAGTGGGGCGAGGCTGGAGCGCTGTCGGAGCGGCCAACACTCTTTTGTTCCGAGTCGGACGCGGGCGCGCTGAGTAGGACGGCAGAGTTAAAGAACGCTTACAGCGGCTGGCGGAGCCAGTGCTCGAACTGCGGCCGGAAGCCGCGGCTCATCACCAGTTCGGTGCCGTCCTTCAGCACGACCGTGTAGTCGCCGTGGCTGCGCGGCTGCAGTTCGCGGATGCGCGTGGTGTTGACCGCCAGCGAACGGTGCACGCGGACGAAGCGCTGGGGATCGAGCCGCTGCAGCAGGTGCGCCAGGCTGGAGCGATAGAGGTGCGAGCGCTGGCCGACGTGCAGGTTCACGTAGACGCCGGATGCCTCGATCCAGTCGACGTCCTCGACGCCCAGGAAGGTCACGCGGCCGGCCGCCTTGAGGACGAACCGCTCGAGGAAGCCGCCCTTCGACTCGTTGGCCCGCTCCTCGACGATCGGACCGGCGCCCTGGAGGTCGCCCGCCCGCCGTGATCGGAGGAACTGGCAAGCCCGCCGCAAGGCGCCTTCGAACCGCTGGTCACTGAACGGCTTGAGCAGGTAGTCGACGGCGCGCGCTTCGAACGCCTGGATCGCATAGCGATCGTAGGCGGTGACGAACACAGTCACCGGCTGCTGCTCCGGCTCGAGGGCGGCGAGCACCGCGAAGCCGTCGAGATCGGGCATCTGGATGTCGAGGAACATCAGGTCCGGCGGCTGCGCCCGGATCAGGTCGACCGCCTCGCGTCCGTCGCGCGCCTCGCCGGTGATCGCGATGTCCTGCTCACGGCCGAGCAGCTCGGCGAGGCGACGGCGGGCCGGCTTTTCGTCGTCGACGATCAGGGTTCGGATCCGGTCCATCATCACGGTCTGCGGCCGGCCCTCCGCCGGAGCGGGTGCGCATCGCGCCCCGCACGTGGACGCAAGTTACGATAGCTTACTACCGCCTTCGAGCCCCCTGTGAAACACCGCCTGGCTGCCGTCGCGTTCGGAATTCTGGTAGTGCTGGTCTACTCCACCGGCGCCGAGATGCGTGGCGAGGCGCTCGACTGGAGCGCGTCGGCGCGCACCGCGCTCGCCGCCGGCATCGCCTGGCTGCTCCTGGTGCCGATGGTCATCGCCGCCGACCGGCAGTTGCCCATCGCCCGCGACGTGCTCTACCCGCGCCTGCTGCTGCACGTCCCGCTGAGCATCGTGGTCAGCTGGGCCTTCGCTTACGTCTACTACGGCGCCAGCCGCGCCCTCGGCGTCCCGGTCGACATGGCGCTGCTGACCGGCTCGCCGGTGTCGGCGTTCCACCGGTTCAACTGGCTGGTCTACTGGGCCGTCATCGGCTGGTACGTCGCCTCGGAGTCTCAGGACCAGGCGCGGGACCGGGCCGTACGGACGGCGGAGCTCGAGCGGCTGCTGACGCAGTCGCGGCTCGACACACTCCGCACCCAGCTTCATCCGCACTTCCTGTTCAACGCGCTCAACGCCATTTCGGCGCACGTCGAGAGTGCCCCGCGCACGGCCCGCTGGATGCTCGAGCAGCTCGGCGATCTGCTGCGGCTCGCCCTGGACCATGCCGAGGACCAGGTCATTCCGCTGCAGCGGGAGCTGGCCTTCGTCGATCGCTACATGAAGCTGCAGAAGGTGCGCTACGAGGATCGCCTCGACGTCGTCCTCGACGTCGATCCGTTGGCGCTGCAGGCGCTGGTGCCGACCTTCATCCTGCAGCCGCTGCTGGAGAACGCGATCCGCCACGGCATCGCGACGCGCTCGGCGCCCGGCCAGATCGAGATCCAGGCGTGGTGCGAAGGCGACGATCTGCACCTCTCGGTCCGCGACGACGGGCCGGGACTCGCCGCCAACTGGGACATCGAGCGCGGCGCCGGCGTCGGCCTCTCGAACACGCTCGAGCGGCTGCGGCGTCTCTACGGCGATCGACAGAGCTTCCGTATCGCCGGCGCCGTCGGTGCCGGCGTCCAGGTGGACCTGCGCTTCCCACTCCGCCGCGCCGAAGTCGAACCGCGCCCGTCTGCGACCGCGACCCGCCCCTGAAGCGCAGGGGCGCGTATGACAGCCGGCACGCCCAAGGGGCGGCCCGCGGCCCCACGTGAGAGCGGGGTCGCCAACGTCTCGCCGCCCGCGTGACGGCGCCGCGGCGCGCCCAGCGCCGCGAATAGCAGCCGGCACGCCCAGGTGGCGGCCCGCGGCCCCGCGTGAGAGCGGGGCCGCCAACCAACTCAGTGCAAAAGACGCTTGGCGAGGACGCCCCAGAGGGCGTAGGCGAGCCGCCGCCGGTGGTGGCGCGCGTAGACGCTGGTCCAGAGCGGCGCCGTGACGATATCGCTGCAGCCGATGATCTCGCCGATCGGCATCGGGTGCTTGTCCTCGGCGGCGTAGCGGGCCAGGATCTCGGTCGCCGGCAGTCCCTGATTGACGACGATCACGTCGACCGGCCGCCCGATCTGGCGAGAGATCAGCTGCGCGCCGGTGGCGGCGGTGAAGGTCCGCATGCCGCCGCCCTCGGTCAGCAGGTTGGCGATGTAGATGACCGGACCGCGGACGCGGGCGATGGCCTCGCGGACGCCGGTGACCAGGCACGTCGGCATCAGGCTGGTATAGAAGCTGCCCGGGCCGATGATGATGGCGTCGAGCCCGGCGATCGCCTCGGCCGCGGCCGGGTGGATCGGCGCGTTCGGCTCGAGCCAGACGCGCTCGATCACCTTGCCGTCGCGCAATCCGGCGTCGACCTCCGGCTCGCCTCGCGCCGAGGTGCCGTCGCGATACGCGGCACAGAGCGTCGCGCGCTCGGTGCTGACCGGCCAGACGTGCCCGCTGCATCCGAGCAGGCGACGCAGGCCGTCGACGGCCGCCAGAAAGTCGCCGCTGTACTGCTCCATCATCGACAGGAGGAGGTTGCCGCCGGTGTGTCCGGACAGGCGGGCGTGCTCCAGCATCGGCAGCCTCGACAGCAGCACGCGGCGGGCCTCGGACTCGTTCCGGGCCAGCGCCAGCGCGCACTTGAGCACGTCGCCGGGCGGCAGGACGCCCAGCTCGTCGCGCAGGACGCCGCTGCTGCCGCCGCTGTCGAACATGGTGACGACGGCGTGCAGCCGCAGCCACGGGTTGCGCTTCAGGCCGCCCAGCAGGCTGGGGAGACCGGTGCCGCCCCCGAAACAACCGACGTTGAGCTCACGGAGCTGCATGTGTCGGGCATTTTAGCCCTGTTGCAGGCACGCCTCGCCGCTGCGCCCTCGGCCGGGGCTCACGGTATCCTGTGGGACGTGATGAGCCAGCCTTCCGCATGATCCAGCCGCGATCGAGGGCCCGAGCCCGCGCCCTCGCTGCCGGACTCGTCGCCGGCGTCGCCTTGTGGTGCACGCGCGGCGGGCTGGAAGTGGTCGCCGGCGCCGACGGCCCGATGCGGGTGGCACTGCTCCCGTCCGGCTGGCAGGCGCTGTCGCTGATCGGCGGGATGGTCGGCGTCGCCTTCGGCATCGCGCACCTGGTCGCCTGGGCAGCCAGCGGCAGCGGACGCACCATCACCGACGACGACGCCGACGTCACCCGGCCGCTCCTGGCGACCGGCGTGCTGGTCCTGCCCTTCCTGCCGTGGCTCGCGGACACCTGGCCGGCGTTGACCGTCCTGGCCGGACGGTTCGCGCTCCTCGTCTGGTTCGTGGTCGGCACGCTCACGCTGCAGGCCGCCGCCGTGCGGATCCGGGTGGCCCGGCGCGTGCACGGCTACATCTTCCCCACCGCCGCGGCGTCGATCGTGGTGGCGAGCCTGCTGCTCTACGGCGGCGTCGCCTGGCGCTTCGCCGGCAGCGGCCTGTTCCCGGGCGGCGATGAACCGCACTATCTGGTGCTGGCGCAGAGCCTGTGGCGCGACCACGACTTCAAGATCGAGAACAACCACACGCGCGGGGACACGCTCGAGTACTACCGCCTGCCGCTGCAGCCGCACTACCTCGAGCGCGGTCGCGACGGCGAGATCTACTCGATCCACCCGGTCGGCCTGGCCATCGTCGCGGCACCGATCTACGCCGCGGGCGGCTACTACGGCGTCGTCGCCTTCCTCATCTGCTGTGCGGCGGGTGCCGCCGCCGGCCTGTGGCTCGCGGCGCTGCGGTTGACGGGATCGGGCGGTGCGGCCACGCTCGCCTGGATCGGCGCCGCGGTCAGCGCGCCCTTCGTCTTCAACAGCATCACCGTCTACCCGGAGGTACCTGCGGCGGCGTGCGCGATGGCGGCGTACCTGATCGCGACGCGCCCGGGCGGCATCGGGCGCGATCTGCGCCGCGCCACGGCGTGCGGGCTGGTGCTGGCCTGCCTCCCCTGGCTGAGCAGCAAGTACGGCCTGATGATGGCGGCGCTGGCGATGCTCGCGCTGGGGCGGCTCTGGCTGCCGCTCGCCGATGAGGCGGAAGACACGCAACTCCCCATTCCCAACCCCCAACTTCCAGACGAGCCGCGGCCAGGACAGGCATCGGCGGCGTCGTCCTTGGCCGTTGGACGTTGGACGTCGGGCGTTCGCCAGCGCATACGCGTCTCCCTCGCCCTGACGCTCCCCATGGTCGTCAGCGTCGCCCTGTGGATGGCCTTCTTCTACTGGATCTGGGGCTCGCCGTTCCCGTCCGTCGTCTACGGCACGCAGCGGCCGGTCCGCTGGGAGTATTTCGTCAAGGGTGGCCCGGGCCTGCTCTTCGACCAGGAGTACGGCATCGTGCCGGCGGCGCCCATCTTCGGCGCGGCGCTGGTCGGACTGGTCGCGATGCTGTGGTCCGATGCGCGCTCGCGCCGCATCGCCGCCGAGATCATCGTGATCTTCGTCGCCCTGCTGGTGCCCGTCGGCGCCTTCCATCTATGGTCCGGCGGCTCGGGCGCGATCGGGCGTCCGCTGATCGCCGCGGTGCTGCTCCTCGGCCTGCCGATCGCCTGGCTGGCGCAGCGCACGGCCCGGAGCACGGTCGCCACCGCGGCGCTCGGGCTGCTGGCCGCGGCGAGCGTGGCGCAGATGCTGTTCCTGCTGTGCGCGCAGAAGGGGCTGCTGCTCGTCGCCGGGCGCGATGGGGTCTCGCGCCTGCTCGAATACTGGTCGCCGTCGTGGCGTTTGTGGACGCTGGCGCCGTCGTTCCTGATCCAGGCGCCGGCGATCGCCTGGGCGTTCACCGCCATCTGGCTGCTCGCGCTGGCCGCCGCCGCGCTCGCCGTGGCGCGGATGCGACGGCTGCCTCCGGGCGCGGCCGGCCTGGCGGCGTGCAGCGTCGCCGCCGCCGCCATCCTGCTGGTCTCGGTGCTGGTCCCGGCCACGCTCGATCGCTGGCGGACGGCGGCGCCCCCGCCCGGCGTCCGGCCACAGATCGCGCTGCTCTCCGAGTTCGACGCGCAACGGCGCCCGCTCGGCGTCGTCTACGATCCGCTGCGGCGCGTGCCGGCGGCAGAGATCCCGCCGCTGCTCGCTCTCGTCGCCGGCCCCAGGGCCCGCGGCGAGCGGACCGGCGTCGACCTGCTCTACGACGCCCGCTGGGCGCTGCCCGCCGGCCGCTACCAGCTCGACGTCGACGGCCGTGGCCGGACGATCCAAGGTGAAATCGGCCTCCAGGTCGGGCGCGTCGGGCCACCGCTGCGCACCTGGACGATTGCCCCGGCGACGCGGTGGAGCACCACCCTCGATCTCCCCGCCAACGCCCGCTTCGTCGGCTTCCGCGCCTCGCCCGATCTCGTGGGCGCCGCACCCGAGCTGCGCCTGATCCCGCGCGCCGTCGCCGATCTGCGGACGCGCCGGACCGATCCCGACGTCCTGCAGAGCCGGCAGTACGGCGACGTCACGGTGTTCTTCTACGATGAACGTGTCTCGCCAGAGCCGACCGGCTTCTGGACGCGCGGCGACAGCTCGAGCCGCCTGGCCGTGTCGCTCGCCCCCGATCGGCCGACGCTGCTGCGGCTGCGCGCCGGACCGGTCGGCGCGACCGTGCAGACCATCGTCGACGGCGACGTCCAGCGGGTGACGCTGGAGCCCAAGGCCACGCGCGACATCACCTTGCGCTCGCGCCACACCGTCGCCTCGGTGGAGATGCTGACCGAAGGCGGCTTCGTGCCCGCCGAGCTCGATCCGACGACGCGCGATCGGCGGCGCCTCGGCGTCTGGGTCGAGGTGGTGCGATGAACCCGCCGCGGCAGACGGTCGCCCAGGCCGGGCGGATCGGCTGGCGGCCGACCGTCGCGCACGGCCTGGGCATCGCGGCCTTCACCCTGCTCGCCACCATGAACGCCGCCGGCTACCGTTACGGCGTCGGCGATCAGGCCGGACACATCCCGTCCATCCTCCGTCATCTCGACGGCCAGCTGTTCCCGCGCGACAGCGCCCTCATCGACGCCCAGTCGCGCCTCTTCGTCTTCGACGAGCTGCTGGCCCGGGCCATCGGCGTGATTCCGGTCAGCCTCGAAACCTGGTTCCTCGCGCTCTACCTGCTGACGCTGGGGCTGCTCTACGCCGGGCTGATCCGGCTGAGCGATCGCCTGCTCGTCTCGCGCTGGGCGATCGCCGCCTTCGTCGCGCTCAGTGCCGTCCGGCATCGCATCGCCAAGACCAGCGCCAATACCCTCGAGGGCTACTTTCATCCGCGCCAGCTGGCCTTCGCGCTCGGCGTGCTCGGCCTGGGCGAGATGATGCGGGCCCGGCCGTGGACGGCGCTGGCCGCGGCCGCCGCCGCGGGCGCCGTGCATCCGATGACCGGCCTGTGGTTCGTCGTCTGGATCGGCGTGGCGCTGTTCGTCGAGCAGCCGCGCCTCCGGCCGGTGCTGACCATCGGCGGAGGGCTCGGCATCGCTGCCGGCGTCGGCCTGCTCGCCGCCGGCTTCCTGCCCGTCACGCCGATGGACGACGCGTGGCTGGCGACGCTCGCCGGCAAGGACTACCTGTTCGCCACCGACTGGGGCCTCGTGCCATGGCTGCTGAACATCGCCTACCCGCTGGTCATCGCGCTGACGTTCGCGGTGCGGTGGCGCCGCGGCCTGGTGCGGCCCGGCGAAGCCGGCCTGGTCGCGGGCTGTCTGGCGCTGGTGGCGGCCTTCTTCGTGACCCTCCCGCTGGTCGCGCTGCACGTCGCGGTGGCCGTGCAGCTGCAGGTGTCGCGCGTGTTCTGGATGGCCGACGTGCTGGCCATGCTCGGCGTGGTCTGGTGGCTGGCAGAGTCCGGAACGGCGACGCCGGCCGCGCCTGGGCGGCCCCCGTCGACACGCCGGCCGCAGTACGCGTTCGCTGCCCTGGCGGTCCTGGCGATCGTCCGTGGTGGCTACGCGCTGTTCGTGGAACACCCCGAGCGGGCGTTGTTCGCCGCATCGACGCCGGCGGACGCCTGGTCCGACGTCTCCGACTTCCTCCGTCGCGCGAC
>JBDSLU010000415.1:0-12656 GCA_039916225.1 Vicinamibacteraceae bacterium | reverse complement strand
GGCGTGACGAAGGCCATCCACACGCCCTGAGCCTCCGGGTACTTCTCACCGTGGTGCCGCCAACCTTCGGGGGTGTGGCCGCGACCGTGGTCGGTCGTGATCAGGAGATGCGTGCGACCCCGGTAGTCGGGCTGAGCCTGGAGCCACGTCCAGAGGCGCTCGAGCCAGCGGTCGGTTCGCGAGTACGCGTCGAGCAACCGATCGTAGCGGCCGTCGTGGGCCCAGTCATCGGTCTCGTCGAGAGCCACGTAGAGAATCCGCGGCCGGGCGGACTCGAGGTAGGCCATCGCCTGGTGAACCGTGAACGCGTCCAGCCGCGTGTGATCCCAGGGCGAGCCCGTCTCGTGCTGGAGCCGATTGGTCAACGCTACCTCGGCGCCCGCAATGCCGAGAGGTTCGTCGCCCGCGTTGATCGTCGTCGCCCCCTCGGTGTGTTCGGCAATCGCCTTGAACACATCCCAGCTGGCAAAGGTGGCCACCTGCTCGCGCGACAGCCCCCGCTTGCGCCTTAGCCCTTCCAGGACCGTCTCCTCGGGATTGCGGATCGGATCGTTGCTCGTGATCGCGCTGTCCAGCGCCTGACCGACCAGGATTTCCGCGTAGCCGGGGTACGAGAAGAGCCGTCGATTGGTCAGGCTCGCCTCGCTGCCGAGCGCCACATTGCCCGCGATGGACCCGTCTTCGGTGACGAGCCGCCAGAAGAAGGGCATCAATTTGCGCCGTCGTTCATCCGGCGTCGGCGCCCAGAAGGTCCGATACGTCGGAACCTCCTCGACCTTCTGCCCTTCCTTCAACGTGCTCTTCAGAACGTCGAGGTCGAGTCCGCCGAAGATCTCCTCGGTCCGGGCGCCATCGAGAGTGACGAGCACGACGGCATCGCCGGGATCGACGGTCTGGCCGCCCGTCCTGAGCTCGCCCAGCGCCAAGGCGCTGGCGACGACGAGTGCCGAGATTGCGAGTCGGTGCAGCACGGAACCCCCTTGCGACCACGCCGCGCACGGAGGGCGCGCGGTCACGTCGCCGATCAGCATCTTCGCTGGGCCCCGCAACGCCTGTGTGACAGCCGCATCCAACAGGTCGCCGAATGTTTGTGCGCGCGACACTCCGTTGTGACGGCAGTCCTCTAAGGTACGCGGCCATGCGCACCTGCCCGATCAGTCGTCGCCCACCGTCGTGGGCTTCTGTCTTCCTCATCGCCGTGACCCTCGTCGCGACGAACATCGGTCCCCGGATTGCCGCGGCCCAGTCGACGTTCGGCACGCTCACGGGAACCGTTACTGACGCTTCTGGCGCGGTGTTGCCTGGCGCGTCAGTCGTGGCCACGCACCTCGCGACGGGCGTCGAACGCACCGCTCTGAGCAATCCGACCGGCGAGTTCCAGATGCCGAACCTGGACGCCGGTAGGTATCGGATCCGGACGCGGCTGGACGGCTTCGCTGACCAGACTCGTGAGGTGGAGCTACTGGCCCGGCAGATCTTCCGGGCCGACGTCCAGCTCGCGCTCGCCGGGTCGCAGGAGACGGTGCAAGTCAAAGCGACACGCCCGATCATCGAAAGCGAACGGGCCACCATCGACACCTCGATCTCTGGGGCTGATATCGGACGCTTGGCGTTGAACTTCCGCGCCACCAGCGCGACGAGTCCGATCGTCGTCGCGACGCTCTCGCAGGGCGTCCAGCAGGATCGCAGCGGTGCAATCTCTCTCGCCGGTGCGCTGCCCTTCATGACGTCGTTCTCGGTCGACGGCATCTCGACGCAGCGCGTCCGCTATGGCGGCCCCTCCCGCGAGCTGTTTCCCTCGGTCGAGTCGATCGAGGAGTTCAAGGTCACGACCGCCAGCAGCAGCGCCGAGTTCATGCAGGCGACCGACATCACGACGACGTCGCGCAGCGGTTCGAATCGGCTTACGGGAACGGCGTTCTGGTTCAACCAGGACAGCTCGCGTGACGCGACGTCGCGCTTCACGCCACGGGACGCGGCCGGACAGCCCATCAAACCCGACCTCCAGGCCAACAGCTACGGTGTGGCGGCCGGTGGCCCGATCGTGCGCGGCAGGGCATTCTTCTTCGGAACCTATGAGGCGGCACGGCGCCCCAACGAGGTGACACTGAGCCAAGTCGTGCCGCCCGACTCCTGGCGTGCGGGTGACCTCTCGAGCGATCCGCGAATCATCCGCAACCCGGCGACCGGCCAGCCGTTCCCCGGCAACCGCGTGCCGGTAAATCCCGTCTCGGCGAAGCTGCTCGACTCCTTCTACCCGCGACAGAACCAGTCGACCGGCGCCGCGATCAACGCCCCGAACTACGTGGTCAACGCCCCTGGCGACTACACCGTGGACGGCTTCGATGGTCGCGGCGACGTCGTGCTCGGGCCAGCGCAGAAGCTGTTCGGTCGCCTGACCTGGAAGAACGTCGACGACATGAGTCCGTCGGGCGGCGACTGGAACACGACCCAGGGCGACCATTTCAAGCGGACCGAGGTGCGCCAGATCGCCGGCGCGCACAACTGGATCAGCGGCAGCTTCGTCAACGAGCTGCGCGGAGGATGGTCGAACACGGTCGAGAAGGACACCTATACCAATGCCTCACGGGGCGCTGATCTCGTAGCGGCCGCTGGGCTCGTCGGACTCCCGGGCGCTCCTCTCACCGGCGGGTTCCCCCACGTGGAGTTCGCCGATGGCTCGTTCATCTCGACCGGCGGCGTCAAGCCGTTCGACATTTTGTCGCGCGTGGTGCAGGCCAGTGACACGCTGACGTGGCTGAGGGCGCGGCACGCCGTGAAGGCTGGCTTCGATCTGCAGTACGTCGAGTACCGCGATCAGATCTCGTTCTTCGACGGCGAGGAGCTGGGCCGCTACGTGTTCGACGGCAGTTTCTCCGGACAGGCGTTCGCCGACTTCCTCCTCGGCCTGCCGCGGACCACGGGCTACATTCTGCCGGCGCCGGACGTGAACCCGTTCGCCAGCTACTACGCGGGGTTCATCCAGGACACGTGGCGCCCCGTCACCAGCCTGACCATCGACGTCGGCCTGCGCTACGACTTGCGGCCGCCGATGAAGGACCGGAGCAATCAGCTCGGCAACTTCGACACGTCGTTCCCGGGAGGCCGCGTGATCGTGTCGGACGAAGCCGGCTTGGCCCTGGTGCCGGACTTCGTCCGCCAGTCAGTACCGAACACGCCCTTCGTGACCGCCGATGAAGCGGGATTGCCGAAGACGTTGCGCCGCACGGATCGCAACAACCTGAGCCCTCGACTCAGCCTGGCGTGGCGGCCGAGGAACTCGGATCGGACGGTGCTCCGTGGCGCCGTCGGCCTCTACACCGTGCCGCTGCTAGGCTCGGTCAACTATTCGATGGTGGCAACCGTGACCGCCGCGGCCGTCGGCTACGCCAACGACCTGCGCAATCCCTTCGTGTTCCCCAATATCTCGTCGGCCGGATCCGCGGAGGGTGCGGTGCCGCCCGGCACGCTCGATTTCCGGCGCGCCAACCAGATCGACATGCGCGACCCGCGCACGAGGCAGTGGAGCCTGACGCTCGAGCGCGATCTCGGTCGCGATTTCGGCGTGCGCGTCAGCTACATCGGCTCGTCGACGAACGATCTGATCTGGAGTCCCGACCTCAACCAGGTAGCGGCGAACACACAGGGCTACGCCGCCGTGCAGGGTACGCGTCCCTTCACCGACTGGAACGTCGTGACCACGCGCGCCAACGACGCGCGATCCACGTACCACGCGCTGGGTCTCGAGCTGAACAAGCGTCTCGCGGCAGGCCTGCGGCTGAACGCGTCCTACACGCTGGCGCGCCACCTGTCCGACGCCGGCGGCGCCGTTCCCACGGCCTTCGCCGCAGAGAATGGCGCGACGACGGCCGACCTGTTCCGGGGCGACGCCGACTACGGTCCTGTCGCCTTCACGCGGCGCCACCGCTTCGTCAGCACGTTCCTCTACGAGCTGCCGATCGGACGTGGTCGCCGATTGGCCGGCGATATCAGCCGCGGACTCGACTCCGTGATTGGAGGGTGGGACATCACCGGTGTCACCCTGATCCAGTCCGGCCCATTTCTCACACCGTCGTTCAGCAACGGCGATCCATCGGGGACGGGGGCGAACACGCGAGGGTTCACCGCCACGCAGCGACCGGACCAGGTGCGTGACGGCAACCTGGAGGCTCCAACTGCCGATACCTGGTTCGACGCTGGCGCGTTCGTCAAGCCGGCCGACAACATTGGCCGCTTTGGTAACGCCGCGGTCGGCACGCTGATTGGCCCCGGTACGAGCGTGTTCTCAATGACCCTCGGAAAGACGGTGGCCGTGGCTGGTCGCTCCCGTGTGCGTTTCGAGATGGCGTTCTCGAACCTGTTCAACATCGAGAATCTCGATATCCCCGCCACTCTCAATGTGACCTCGAGTGCGTTCGGGCGAATCACGCGCACCCAGGCCGTCGACCAGGCTGGTCCGCGCACGCTTCAGCTATCGCTGCGCTACACGTTCTAGAACAAGCCGAGGGCCAGCCACGGACGGCTGGCCCTCATCGGCCCTTCGCGCCCACGTGTCCCCCAGTCGCCAATCCCGAGACGCGGCGGCGCGATGGTCACTCACGCCCATTCCAGGATGACCATGGCGAGGCTTGTCCAGACACCGATGCTGAAGTAGAGCGTCATCCAGGCCACTTCTTCGCGCCAGACCTCCCAGGCCCGCGTGGGCTTGCGCCTGACCCCGCAATCGCGGAGGCCCGCGGCCAGCGGCAGACGCTTGACGGTGGCCCACGCCCGCCGGCGGCCTACGTACATGGTCACATCGAACGCCAGCGTGAGACCCGCCCCGATGGTGTAGATGACCGCGGCACCGAGCAGCAGCCAGACCCGCATGCCTTCGCTCGCCAGTCCTGCTGCACCGGACGCCGCGGCTAGCACCAGCATGATCAGCGCCCACAGGGTCTCTTCGAGCGCGTGACCGACATGGTCTAGGGACACAACCGCATACCAGCAGGCGATCTCCGCGCCCACCGCCAGCGGGACGAATGCGTGTGCCGCCGTAGCCAGGAATGGCACGCCCGTCATGTCGGACAACCGCTGCACGAACAAACTGCACTGCAACGCGAAGCACAGCTCGGCGATGGTGGCCGCGGCGCGGCCCAGCACTATCGCTGACAGCCAGGTATCCCAGAGGCACACACGCTCGAGATCGACGCGGGGAAATAGCGAACGGAACCCGCACACCCCTACGTAGACGGCCGAGAGCAACAGCTGCGCTTCCGCGTAGGGCGTATGTGGCGACGCGACGCTCGCCATCCAGAGCCAGAGCCCGACGTTGAGGACAGCGAGGCCCGCGAGGGTGGCCAGCCACACAACGAGCCGTCGATCCATCGGGGCGGCAGCCGCAGCATCATGGCGCGACGTTTCAGCAAACACGACGCAACGATTATGTAGCCGCCGTGTGACTCAACCGTTTCGTGCGCGGCCTTATAGGCCACGCAAGAAGGTATGGACTGCTGGTTCGTCATCGCAGCGACACCGCGCAGCTCGCGTCCATCATGGTCCCTGAGCCGCGCCCGTTCGCGGCCCTGACTGTAGAATGCACCTGCTGGTTCATCGACATCAACGCTGGAGGGCGACGTGGCAAAGAAGAAGACGACGGCGAGAACGGGTAGCGACACGCTAGGCGATATCGCTAAAAGCCTCGGGTCACTGCTGGGCAACGCGGAGAAGCAGTGGCGCGCCTGGCAGGGGCCGCGCGACGCCGTCGTCAAGGCCGTTACCGACGTGCGGGATCGAGCTGCCGCGCTGTTGTCCGAGATGGGCACCGCGGCGGACGCAGCCGCCGGCAAGGGCTCGAAGAAGGGCAAGAATAAGAAGGGCAAGAACGACAAGAAGGCGAAGAAGGACAAGAAGGCAAAGAAGGAAAAGCAGGCCAAGGCCGAGAAGGCCATGACCAAGAGCGCTGGCAAGGCCGAGAAGAAGAAGGAGAAGAAGAAGTCGAAGGAGAGCAAGACTGAGCGCAAGGCTGGTCAGAGGAAGAAGACCAGGGCAAGGACCAGGACCGCCGCGCCCGCGTCTGCCGCGAGGCTAGCCGCGGCCCCTGCCGAAGCTCCTGTCGCCGACATCGCCCGCCCGGACTCCGTCGACACGACCGAGCCCTGATCCATTCACGCCTCGTACCCAACGTCACGTCTCTGCGGCAGTAAATTCGCTCAGCGGCGGAGGCGGCAAGACGTTGCGTCGTTCCTGCCGCTTCGGCTTCGTCGTTGAGAGCTTGCGACGTCGCTTCCGACCTGCCATGCGCTCTCCGTGCGCCGAGCCGGACAGCAACCACTGAACCGTACCGGGTTTCCCGGAGGGCCCATTCGTTCAGACGTTGCTGGCGCCACCTCGCGGTGAACGCGGGCGACGCGCTGTGTGGATCCCCAACCTTGCAGTGACCCTCCGCATGGGTGGTTCTCGACCCGAGGGGCGCGGCCTGCTCGGGTGCGACAAGTAGCGTGAAGCTGCGGCAGCCGCTGGAGCCAGCCGTCGACCCTCACCGCTTGCGACGTGCGGGAAGCGCCCAGTTCTCGATCACCAGGCCATCGCTGCGAACGAGGCGTTGCCTCAAGCGTCATTGCCCTTTCGCGAATCCGCCAGGCAAGAAGATTGGCCGCTGGAGCGCCGGAATGACCGCCAAGAAGATGGCCGAGTGCCGATGGCTTCGGCCGCAGCTCGCCGGCCAGTCCGAGTTCCTGGAGTGGACCGGCCACGGCCACTCTGTCGTACGCGAGTCGTCGGACCTGCGCAACGATAGGGATCCGATCAGGGCCTGCCAGGAAATAACTGACTAAATACGGACGTGTACGTTCCGTCCCGCGGCGGAAGTGAGACGCGAGCGCATCTCAACCGAACTGACCGGGTAGGCAGGCTCCACGAACGGCACGCCTGACGCGAGCGTGAGGGCGACGAATCGCGCCGCTACCGTGGCAACTGCGCCGCGCGTCAGAACAAGTGCGAGTCCAACTCGCCCCTGCGCCAGAAAGAAACGACTGTCTTCATTGTCCCTCCAGAATGTGTCCGACGCCGCGCGACTCGAGTGCGCAAGGATTCGCGCCTTTCACTGTGGTGGCGTTCTGCTGCTGGCGGCCGCCTGCGGCGCTCGCTCCAGTCGCGCGGCGAGGCGCAGGTGCTGGTATTCCGTCGCGAGCTCCAGCGCGGTCTTTCCCACTGGACTGCGTACGTCCACCCGAGCGCCCGACGACAACAGCAGATCGAGCATCGCCGTCTGGCCGAAATCGATGGAGGCGGCGAACATGAGAGGGGTGTAGCCGGTGCGACCGATCCGGTTCACGTTCGCGCCTCGCGCGAGGAACAGCCGCACCAGATCGAGGCGGTCGTTGTGGACGGCTATTTCCAACGGCGAGAACGGATCGTTGGGCCCGCCCTCGACCGGCACGCCGAGATCCAAGAGCGCCGTGACAACAGCCAGGTCGCCGTTTCGCACCGCCATCATCATTGGCATCGGGGAGCCTCTCTTTGACACCCGGAACGGTACGTTGACCGGCGCGCCGGCCGCGTGCAGTTTGCGGACGGCCGCGTCGTTGCCAGCATGCACCGCCAGGAACAGCGCGTGCGACTTTTCCGGTGCGGCCTCTTCAACCCGCGCGGTCAGGGCGCCTCGCTCCAGCAACAGGTCGATGACCGCATCGTTCCGCCCGTATTGCGCCGCGGTCATCAGCGCCGTGTATCCCGACTCCGCCCGTGCAGTGACACTGGCGCCGCGGTCGAGCAGCATGCGGACCTTGGCCTCGTCCCCAGCGGCGGCCATGAGCGGCGTGGTGCCGCCGGAGGCGGTCTTCGCGTTGGGATCGAGTCCGCGGTCGAGCGCTGCGCGCAGGTCGTCGAGACTGCCAAACGCTACTGTCTCGACCCATGCATCTGCCGTAGGCGCCGTGGATGTCGGCGTCGGCGACTTCGCGGCTGGCCGCACGCCCGGCAACCCTTCGGCCAAGGCCATGACCGCCCAGGCCGCACCCGCCACCGAGATGAACTGGTCGTGGCCGTAGGGATAGCCGGCATCGAAGTACGGCGGGCTGAGGCGCGCGGGGGCATGCAGGCGCGACGGGACATGCCACGACCCGTCGGCTGCCTGGGTGCGCACGAGGAACGCGATGCCGCGTTGCCACGCCGCGTCGCGCGAGGTCATGGTGCCAGCCTCGCGCAGAGCGACCAGCGCTTCACCGGTGGAATACGCTTCACTGGCGCGGCCGTCGATCGAGCCCCAACCGCCGTCCTGGCGTTGCGCGGCGGCCAGCGCGACCCCCGCGCGACGAACGATGGCACGGTCGCCGTGGCTCCAGTGCAGGCCGAGCAGCTGGTATGTGAGTCCCTCGGTGTCCGGCGCCTCGTGGGTGGCCAGCCACTGTGACGCGCGCGCGATGCTGGCCGCGGCGGCGCGGGCGTCGGCAGGATGGTGGTGCAGTTGCACCGCGCGCAACCCCATCGCCGTCTTGGTGAAGTCGCTCGACGACGAGGGTGGCCGCTGGTTCAATCCGCTCCAGTCCCCGCCCTCGCGCTGGCGGGCCATCAGGATGCGCGCCAGTAGGGCAGTCGCCAGGTTGGGCCGCATGCCGCTCGCGTGCGCGGCGATCAGGCGGTAGCCCTCCTGCAGCGCCGGCTCCACGATCCATGCGAACTGCACGGCGTCGTCGATGTTGGAATGGTCGAGGGTGCGGGCCGCGTCCCCGGCCACCCGCTCATCGACAGGGATACCGTGAGCTCGGGCCGAGGCAAACGCGATTGCTGGCTGGAACTGGTGATGACACGACGTGCACCCCGTCTCCTCGGCGAACTGCGCCTGCGACGTCTGGATGGCGGCCACCGCGCGCGTGGCGGCGTCACGAACGGCGGCGGGTGTCACCGGCTGGGCAGTAGCGCCAGCGGGCCAGAGCAGGGCAGTGGCAGACAGCAGGAGCGTCAACGTTCGCGAGCAGGTTGAAGTCATCTTGGCATTCCCCTTCACTGAGGTAAGCGCAAGATGCGCGCATGATCGCTAACCGGTCAGCGCGGCGGTCGCAGTAGAGCGGGCCAGTTGACGATCACCGTCAGTGGTTCCAGCGAGGGCCGCCGTGGACGTGCGTTGATCAAGAACCGATCGCCCGCGCGCGTGACTGCATAGATCTGACCGTCGCTGAAGCGACCCGCGCCGGCGAGAAAGAGGTGCTGCGGCACCCCCGTCTCGACGTGGGTGCCGAGGTCGATGGGAATGGCCACGATGACGCCGTCGCTGGCGGCGGCGACGGACAGGACGTACAGCTCCTTGCCATCGCTCCTCCACACAGGATGACTGGTGTCCTCGCGCGTCACTGGATGCTTGACTCCGGTGCCGGGGAAGGCCTGGACGAAGACCTGTGAACTGCCGTGTTCGATGAGCGTGAATGCCAGCCAGTGCCCATCTGGAGAGAACCGACCCGACGTGGTCGTGTCGGCGCCCTGCACGGCGGCGGTGGGCGTGCGATCGCCGTCGAGCGGTAGCACCCACACGCCAGTGTGACCAGACGCGTCTCGTCTGGTGAATGCCAGGAAGCCGTCTCGCGACCAGCTGGTAGGCACGTCGCTGTTGCCCTGGGCAGTGGCGTCGAGCAAGGTCTCTTCGGTCCGCCCGTCCAGTGTCAGCACATGGATTGACGACTTGCCGTCGCGCTCGTTCTGGAACGCCAAACGACGGCCATCTGGCGACCACACCGGCGAACCTTCGAGACCTGGCCCGGCGGTCAGCCGCGAGCTGTTCCCGTTGGTGACATCGAACAGCCACAGGTCCAAACTGGACTGCGAGCCGGTTTGCAGGGCGACCGCCGCGTGCCGCTCGTCGGGCGACAGCGACAGCGAGTGATATTGCGTCGAGTTGGCGAGCGGTCCGACGACGTGGCCGCCGCGGTTGAACCACGTGGCTTGTTGAACGATTGGCTCGGCTCCGGTACCGAATACGAGAGTGCCGTTGTCCGACACGGAGGCGCTGACGTAGCGGCTGCCTTCCCAGCTGACCCGCTCGCCCACCAGCACGGGCTCGCCGCTGAGGCGGAACGTCTGCAGGTCGAAGGGTTGCGCGAAGAGAGTGGCGTCCTTGGCAAACACGAGGTGGCCGGCCGCGTAGAACGCCGATGACTCGGCTTCCACGACATCGATCGACGGTTCGGCAGGGTCGAGGCTGCCCACCCTGATCATCCCCGGTCGCATTGGTGGGCAGCAGGCTCCACCCGCGACCGTATAGAGGAAGTGCCGTCCGTCCGGCAGAAACGACGGCCACCGGTAGGCGAGTCCGGCGTTCGGCCGCTGAGGTACTGCGACGTCCACTTCCGGGCCGGTCTCGCTCGGCGCCCGTCGCACGCCGCTCTGCGGCGTTGGGGTGAAGAGCAGGACGCCCTCACGGTTCCACGTGCCGCCCCGACCAGACGGCGCGTCCGCCAGCACGACGGGGGGACCGCCGCCAATAGACTTGCGCTTCACCTTGCCATTGGCGAAGAACCCGATGGCGCTGCTATCAGGCGCCCAGAACGGATAGGTGGCCCCTTCGGTGCCGGGCAGTGCCGTCGCGGTCAGCGAGGTCAACGAGCGCAGGTAGAGCCGATACCCGCTCGGCGTGCCCGCCACGAACGCGATGTGCTGCCCGTCGGGTGACATGGCCAGCTGCGCCGAGTTGCCCGTTCCGCCGGCCATGGGACCACCAAACGCCAGTTCGGACGGTGGCGCGACAGTGAACCGCAGGGGCGTGCCTGCCTCCGTCGGCGGCTTCGCAGTGCTCCACGGGCTGCGCCACGCAACCAAGGCCAGCAGCACCGCGGCACCGGCCACCAACCACGGCAGCCGCGCCGGGCCAGGCCCCGGTTGGCCGACGGCGATCGGTTCTTGCAGATCCAGGCGCACATCGGCAATGGCCGCGAAGCGACGCTTGCGGTCCTTCTGCAGGCAGCGACGCAGCACGCCATGCACAGACGCGGGGGTGTTCGCCGGAAGAGCCGTCCAGTCTGGCTCGGTGCGCAGCACCGCCGCGAGCGTTTCCGCGATGTCCTCGCCGGCGAACGGCCGGCACCCCGCCAGCATCTCGTAGAGCACGCAGCCGAACGCCCACACGTCGCTTCGCGCGTCGGCCACGCGGCCTTTGGCCTGCTCCGGGCTCATGTAGGCCGCAGTGCCCAGGACGGTTCCGGCCGTGGTCATGATCGCCGGACTCGTCAACGTCGGCGCCGCGCCGTGGTCCGGCGGAGCCTGGCCGTCGTGCAACACCAACCGCGCGAGGCCGAAGTCGAGCACCTTCACCGTGTCGTCGCCCCGCACCTTGATGTTGGCGGGCTTCAGATCCCGATGGATGATGCCGGCGTCGTGCGCGGCCTCGAGCGCATCGATGACCGACGCCGCGATGGCCAAGGCTTCGTCGAGTGGGAGTGGACCGCTGGCCAGGCGATCGGCCAGCGTGGGCCCCTCGACCAACTCGAGGACCAGCGCGTGTACGCTGCCGCTGTCCTCGAGTCCGTAGATGCCAGCGATGTGCGGATGGTTGAGGGTGGCCAGCACCCGCGCCTCGCGCAGGAATCTGGCCCGCCGCTCCGGATCGTTCGCAAAGTGTGCCGGCAACACCTTCAAGGCCACCTGACGGCCAAGCTTGCTGTCGCGGGCACGGTAGACCTGCCCCATGCCGCCCTCGCCGAGCACACCCTCGACGCGGTAGGGTCCAACCAGTGAACCGATGGTCAGGGACGCAGGCGCCACCAGCAGATGGTCGGCCACCCAGGCCGCGGTGTCGAGCGGCCCACGGCGGGCATCCTGGGCCAGCAGGGCATCGACTTCGTCGCGCAACGCCGCGTCATCCCCGCAGGTTCGCGCCAGATAGAGCTCGCGCTCGGCGACGTCGAGCTCGACGGCTTCGTCATAGATCGCTGCAATCCGTTGCCACTGGTCCGCGGTCATCGTGAAATGCCTGGTGACGTTGAGCGCCCCAAGAGGTAAGCGCAAAGCGCGTGGGGAAACGACAACCGCGCGTGTGACACTACAATGCCGCGGTGGCCGCCAACCAACCCGCGCCGCCGTCGGAGATCACCCTGCTGCTGCGCGCTTGGGGAGAGGGCGACCACGGCGCTCTCGACCGTCTGACGCCGCTAGTCTATGAGCAGTTGCGCCGGCAGGCGTCTCGACACATGAGACACGAGCGTCCCGGTCATCAATTGCAGACCACGGCGCTGGTGCACGAGGCATTCCTGCGCCTCGACAAGGCCAACGGACTGAACTGGCAGGATCGCGGGCATTTCTTCGCCGTAGCGGCCCGCGTCATGCGGCGCATCCTGGTCGATGCCGCCAGGGCGGCCGCGGCCGACAAGCGGGGCGGCGGGTTCGTGCATGTCTCGCACGAGGCCGCCTTCGACTTCGACGCGCTTCCGGCTCCTGGCACCGAGCGCCCCGCCGAGCTGTGCGCGCTCGACGACGCCTTGAGCGAGCTGGCGATCATGGACCCCAGACGTGCCCAGGTGGTGGAACTGCGGTTCTTCGGCGGTTTGGGTGTGGAGGAAACCGCTGAGTCACTCGGCGTCTCGCCCCAAACCGTGATGCGGGACTGGCGACTGGCCCGCGCGTGGCTCATGCACGCACTGGCCGGCAACGACGGGACGAAGTACCGATGACCCGGGCGACTCGAAAGGATT